>JAJYHY010000098.1 GCA_021784555.1 bacterium | reverse complement strand
GGGAGTCACCTCCCGACCGATGCCCGGCCTGCCTTTCAACGGCATCACGGTCATCGGCAGTCGCGAGGCCATGGTGCTGGAGAAGCAGCCCGGCAGTCTGATTATTGTCGGCGCCGGGGCCATTGGCGTCGAGTTTGCCTACTTTTTTAACGCCTTCGGCACCAAAGTCACCTTGATCGAAATGATGCCCCACCTGCTGCCGCTGGAGGACACCGAGGTGTCGCAAGCTTTGGAGCGCTCGTTTCGCAAGCAGAGCATCCAGTCTCTCCTCGAGACCAAAGTCGTCAAGGCCGAGGTCAACGAGAACGGCGTGCGCATCACCGCGCACAACCACCACCCCGAGGTCGTGGAAGCCGAGGTCTGCTTAATAGCCGTCGGAGTCCAGCCTCTCCTGCCTGGAGGCGCCCCTTTCAAGCTGACCCAACGCGGCTACATCCAGACCGATGACTGCTACCAGACCAGCATCCCGGGCGTCTATGCCGCCGGCGACATTATCGGTCCGCCCTGGCTGGCTCATGTGGCCAGTTACGAAGCTATCCAGGCGGTCGAAGGTATGTTCACCGACCACCAACCCAAACGCATTACCACTTTCCCCAGTTGCACCTATTGCCACCCGCAGGTCGCCAGCGTCGGCCTGACCGAAAGAGCGGCCCGCGAGAAGGGACTCAGGTTCAAGGTGGGCAAGTTTCCCTTTACCGCCAGCGGCAAAGCCCGGGCGGTAGGCGACATCGAAGGGTTTGTGAAGTTGATCTTCAGCGAACCCCATGGCGAGTTGTTGGGCGCGCATATCATCGGGCCAGAAGCCACGGAAATGATTGCCGAGCTTAGCCTGGCCATCACCCTTGAAGCCACCTATGAAGAGATTGAGGCGACCATCCACGCCCATCCGACCCTGAGCGAGGCCGTCCACGAAGCCTCCGGCCAGGCCTTCGGCGCGGCGATTCACATTTGAGGCCTTACAGGTGGGCCACGCGAAGATTGAAATATGAGAGTTGATAATCAGCGTATCTGTGCGGCCGACCCAGGCGTCTGCTGGGACGAAAATGCCGTCTGCGACGCTTGCGGGAGGTTCGGCGCCTTCCATTTCGGCGAGCGAACGCTTTGCCAGGATTGTTATGCGGGCGCCGGTTCCTGCTGTCCTGAGTTCGGCAAGGACGATTTGCGGGCCTTTCCTGAGGAGGATTGGCTGCCGCGCGACCACGACCCTCACAAGCGATAGTCCCGCTCAAAGCTTTCGGCATGAAACAACCCACGACCACCTGGCGGCCCGGTCTGACCGGGCGCATAGCCCTGGTCGCCCTGGGAATAGTGTCCCTTCTATGCGGCATCTGGGGCGGGCTGATCCGGCTTTCCTTGATCCTGCCTCTGCCTTCGAACAACGCCAACTGGATCACCTTTCACGGCGCGCTGATGGTTTGCGGCTTTCTGGGCACCGTCATCACCCTGGAGCGGGCAGTAGGCCTGGGCAAGCTTTGGACTTACGCCGCGCCGCTGCTCACCGGCCTGGGCGCCTTGCTTCTGGTTCTGGGGCGCCTGGGCCGGCCACCGCTGCTGCTCATAGCCGCGGGCAGCGCGGTCTTTCTGGCGGTCACTTGCCGCATCGTACGGTTGCAACGGGCGCTCTTTACGTTGGTCATGGCCCTGGCGGCTGCGCTCTGGCTGGTGGGGAACTGCCTCTGGCTGCGGGGCTGGGACATCAACCAAATCGTGCCATGGTGGATGGGATTTCTGGTGTTGACCATCGTCGGCGAGCGGCTTGACCTGAGCCGATTCCAAAGGCCCTCATCCTGGTCGCGGCCTCTTTTCTATTTGGCTCTGGCTGCGTTTCTGAGCGGCTTGCTTATTTCAGCGTTCAGTCCGGCTGCGGGTGAACGATGCCTCGGCGCGGGCCTCCTGGCCTTGGCGGCCTGGCTGGGCCGCTTTGACATCGCCCGGCGGAGCGTCCGGCAACCGGGCCTGCCGCGTTTCATGGCGCTCTGCCTTCTGGCTGGCTACGTCTGGCTGGCGTCGGCCGGTCTGCTGTTGCTGCGCTTTTCGCCTCTCGGCCTGGGCTTGCATTACGACGCGACGCTCCACTCGGTCTTCCTGGGCTTTGTCTTCTCCATGATCTTTGGCCACGCGCCCGTGATTTTCCCGTCCGTCCTGGGCGTCCAGCCTTCTTTCCGGCGCAGGTTCTACGCGCACCTTCTCCTGCTGCACCTGGCGCTGATGCTTCGGGTCGGCGGCGACCTTGCCGCCTGGGCTCTGGGCCGGCAATGGGGCGGCATCGGAAACGCTTTGGCGATCCTGTTGTTCCTAGCCAATACGATTTCCGCCCTGGCTTTCCCCGTCCGGCCCAGAATGCCGTCACCAGCAACCGACGCCAAGCGATCCCTCGAGCGATAGTTTAATTACCTGGCCATGCTGAGCGTTTCGTGGCCCACCGGCTCGGCTTGGGGTGGTGGTCCGTCCTGCACGGAACGGTAGAGGTCGGCGGTCGGTGCTCCGCTCACCTGGATCTGGCCCGCGGCCCCCATGGCCATGTGGGCGGCATCGTGATCGACAAATGTATAAAGACCGGGCACGAGGGGCACAAATTCCGCGATGGTGGCCGAACCGGGTCCGACCAACGTCGTCTGCATATTCCGCACCGGGGCGTTGCACAAGCTGCCCTGATCATAGACCTTGTCCATGACCGTGCCAATGATGTGGAAAGAAGAGAAGAAGTTCGGCCCCGCATCGCCAAAGTAGATCCGCACGCGCTCGCCGGTCTTGGCGCGCAGGGCGTCGGGGACGAGCATGGCGCCGGATTCGCCATTGAAGAGCACAAAGCTGGGGCGTTCCTCCAACGCGCGTTGATGCGAAAAACCGAGCAAGCCGGCATTGGCCGGATTGTTCGTAGTGTAGAACTCGCTCTGCATGACGTAGAATTCCTTGTCGACGTGCGGCATGCCGTTTGTGGGCTCGACCAGAATCATTCCATACATCCCGTTGGCGATGTGGTCGAGCATGGGCGGTATGGAACAGTGATAAACAAAGAGGCCCGGCTCGCGCATTCGCAGCCAAGCGGTTTGCTTCTGGCCCGGCGCCACCGTCAGGATGTTGGCCCCGCCGCCCGGCCCGGTGGCGGCGTGGAAATCCACATTGTGCGGCATGCCGCTGGTATCGCCGTTGGCAAGATGCACTTCCAGCCAATCGCCGACCCGCACGCGGATGAACGGCCCCGGCACATGGTCGTTAAACGTCCAGAAGTTGTAATCCGCGATGGAGGTCAGCGGCATGCGCTTTCGAATGGCCGTCAAATCCACCTCGACAATAGCCGGGTAGTGGCGAGTGATGGGAGGCGGAACGTTCGGCGCATAGGTGAGCTGCGCCTTCAGGTGAGGCATACCGGCGGTGCATGGCATAGCGGCCAAGGTTCCAATCAGGGCAAGCAACATGAACATCTTTTTCATATACCCAAGAATAGAACCGCGGTCCGCGCCATGCCTTGACCCAGGTCAAAGGAAGCGTCAGTCTGGGCCGGACTGATTTCGGAGAGGATTTACCTGTTCGGTAGAATCGTCACCGCTAAGGAATATCGCGCGGCGGCGGCAAAGAATCCAGAACTGCCAAGACTCCGGGGTCGGCCGGGAATGCCGCTGGCCAAGGGTCGGTCCACGCAGAAGCATATCCACCGCCTCTTTGTGGCCGGGCTGCTGAAGAAGCGGAACTGCTGCGAAGCGCAGGAATGGCTACATCGAGCAGCCGAGCACGCACCTGCTCATTCGCTGGGTCGCTTCAAGCGACAAGCCGACGCGGCCAAATTCGTGCAGGAGCTTTATCGGGCCGGCGCCGTGCGGGTGATTGTGCCGGACGTTTATCGGAGCCAAGACGGGGAGGAGTTTGGCGATGGCTTGCTCGTGCGCCTACCGAAGACCAAGGGGCCCGCAAGTCGATTCGCGCCGTCTGCGCGAGATCGATTGCAGACAAGGCTTTCTGAGGGCATCAAACCATGGGTGTTTTTCAATCGGGTGATTACTTCGGTGGAATTCCTGAAAAAGCGCGAGGTGCTTCAGAGCGCACTCGCGCCCCGCTGGGACGTAATCGTCGTGGATGAAGCGCACTACTTGGCCGAATCGGGCACTCCACGGAATCCCTACGCTACGGCCCGGGCCAGACTCGGTCAGCAACTCCGCGAGGCTTGCGATGCCCTCATGTTGCTCACGGCGACTCCCCACAATGGCTACAGCCACAGCTTCCGTTCGCTGTTGGAGATTGTCGAACCGACTGACGCCACCTTTGGCGGAGAAAAGGAGGTCATCGAGCGCCGTGTCGCGCGCAATATGATTCGCCGGCTCAAGAGCCAAATTTACAAGACCGCCGACGGAGGAAAGCGTGTCCCTGCTTTCATGCCGCGCGAGCCTGTGAAGCAAATCGCGGTCACCAACCTCTCTCCGCCTGAAAAGGCGATCTTCACCAAAATCTCTGCTTACTGCGCCAAGACCTCGGCGGCGGCTTCCGGCCAGGAAGACAGCGAGCTGGTGAACTTTGCCATGCAGATCATCAAGAAGCGCATGCTTTCAAGCCGGGCGGCCCTCATCGAAACCATCAATAACCGCCTTGGCGCGCTCGCCAGCCGGCAGCCGGTCGAACTGCCGCCTTCGCGCTCCGAAGTGCGCGAATTGCAGGGCGACCTGCCATTGACTGAAGCAGCGCATGAGCGCATCGCGGAGCGCGTGATCCGGTCCGCACTGCCCAAGGAGCCGAAACGCCGCGCCACTGAAAAACGCCGGTTGCAGGAGATTCAAAGACTGCTGGGAGAGGCTGCGGCCGCGCCTGATCCCAAAATCCTCGCCTTGATGGAGGATCTTCGACGAGATGTTCTGCCTTACGCTGAAGAGAAGGCGATCATCTTCACGGAGTACCGCGACACCCTGCGTTCGCTCCGCCAGGCGTTCGACGCCGACCCCAGTTTCAAAGATCATTTCGTCGAGTTGACGGGCGGCCTCTCTACCCGTCAGCGACAAGCGCGCATGGCCGCTTTTGACAAACCCGATATTCGTTCCATGTTGGCGACCGATGCCGCCAGCGAGGGCTTGAATCTCCAATTCCACTGCCGCCGTATCTACCATTTCGAGCTGCCATGGAATCCCAACCGGCTTGAGCAGCGAAACGGGCGGGTAGATCGCCACGGCCAAAAGCATAATCCCATCATCCGCTACCTTTTCTACTCCGATTCGCCCGAAGACAGCATCCTTGACCGGCTTGTTGGAAAAATTTTTCAGATGCACGATGACCGCGTTTCCACGCCGGATATTCTCGGAATCCTTTCGGGAGCGCGAATTGAGCAGGCGCTGACCGAGATTGATGCCGAAGCCGGTGAGATGGGCAAGGCCGAGAGCCTTATGCGCGCTTTTGACGCGCGTATCGAGGAGTTCAAGCGCGATGTTGCCCCGCTCATCAGCGGCGGCGCAACCACTTACGGCGGAAAGATTGACCCCAAGAGCCTGTCTGCTGATCCAGTTTTAGGCGACGACCTTGAATTTGAGAAGATTGTCCTTTTGCGACTAGGCCCGGCGGCCACACCCGCGTTGATTCAACACACCTATTCGCTGATCACTCCGCTGGAATTGCGCGGACCGGGCGTTCAAGACCGGTATGCCTGTTTGACCATGCGCCGCTCGGTTGCCACCGCCTACCCGGCCTCCGATGTGGAGTTCGTCACACGCCTGCACCCGTTGTTTGAGGCGATGTTGCAAGAATCCCTGGAGCGATTGACGGCCAATCACTCGGTCAACACACCAACGCGCCGGCTGGCGGTTCGGCGGCATGATATGGCGAGGAAGATGCCCTTTGCCGTGTTCACCTTCCTGGCCAGTCGAATGGGACAGCCCAAGGAACTGCTGACCATCGCTGTCGGTGAGGATGGTAACGTCCTCGACAATGGCCAAGCCCAGACGGTCCTCCTCTTCGATTCCCCACCGGGTGAGGCGAAATGGCAGGAAGTCGCCGGCGCTTTCAATCACAAGTTCGCTGATTTGCAGCAAACGGCGGCGAGCCAAGCCATGGAGATCTTGCGGGCCAATGCCAGCCGTGCTGCCGAACAGCGACAGGAGTTCGCCATGGTTCTGCGCGAGGATGCCACGAGCTATCGCGCGGACCGCCGGGCCGAAATCGACCGCGAAGAGAAGGAAGCCAAGCTCGCCGAGGAAGCCAAGGGCCAAACGCTATTACTCGAGGAGCGCGGCGTGACCGGATTTCAAAAACGGCGTGCAGCGGTGGACACGTTCCATCAACGCCGGCTGGAAGAAATCTCCGCCTTTGAAGAAGTGCCCAAACCGGAACCGCCGCAACCACTCGGAGTCGTATTCGTGCTGCCGCCAGCAAAGGGATGAACCGATGCCGCTGAACTCCATCCACAACGGGCGCGGGTTCTTCTCCGACTACTGGCTCGGCTCGGTGCTCAGTACCAGGAAGAGCAAATTGCCAAAGCTTACTGCGGCCCAAGCCAGGAAGCTCCTCTGGTGGTTGTCAAAGCTGCACGACCGCGTGGACACGGTTGAACCGCCATCGCTGACGGATTTCCGCGAACGATTCGCGCGCCCTCTGCTCGGTGATTTGTTCGGCTACTCCATCTTGGAGGACGGCGGCGAACCGCGTCTGCGGCTGTTGACGCAGAGCGAGGGAGTCCCTACTCCCGATCGCCCGCCGCTCGCCTGCTTGCTGCTTGCGCCGGATGCCGAGGATGCGGACAACCGGCAGACCCGACACCAAATCGAGCGGGCGCTGCTCGACCATAATCTCAACTACGGGTTTGTCCTCACGCCACACGCCCTCCGGCTGGTGCGCAAGCCCGGACTCGGCAACCGCGGTGCCTACCTCGAATTCGCCATCGCTGAGGCGGCCGAATCGGAGGACATCGAGTCGCTGGACGTTGCGTGGCGGATTCTGCGGGCGAGCAACTTCGCGCCCACGGATGGCGAGCCTCCGTTGATCGAGGAGCTGGAGGCTCAGTCGCGCACCCACAGCGCCCGCGTGTCCGAGGATCTCAAGCTGGCCGTCTTCACGGCGGCGGAGTTGCTGATCCGTGGCTTCCTTGAAGACCTGAAGTGCCGGTCCGAAATCGCACCGGAGGGACGGACACTGACGGCGTTGCGCGATGATGCGCTGCTGACATTGTACCGGCTGCTGTTCATCTTGTATGCCGAGAGCCGGGACGAGCGATTGCAGACCCACTCGCTTTACTGGAAGAACTATTCGCTGGATGCGTTCGTGGAATCGCTCCGGCGGAGGCCGGACGACTCCATCCCCGCCAACCGCTTTGGTTACTGGGCACGGCTGGTGGCCCTGTTCAAGATCTTCGATCAAGGGCTGCCGCCAGTACCCGGTCTGCAAAACATCCCGCCGCGCGGCGGCAGGCTGTTCAGTGAGAAAACGCCCGGTGGAGAGTTCCTGACAAAAGTCCGGCTGCCCGACCGTCTGGTTGCCCGCCTGATCAAGACCCTGGCGACAACGCGCCCGCGCCGGGGTGTTGGCAGCGAGCGCGTCTCCTATCGGGAAATGGAGATCGAGCAACTCGGCGCCGTTTATGAAGGGCTGCTCGAATACGAGCCGCGGACCGCGACCGGTACCATGATCGAGGTCAAGGTTGCGGGCCGGCAATTCGTCCTGCCACCATCCGAACTGGTCCGCCTGTGCGAGATGAGAGACCTCGCCCTGGCCGGCCCAGTCGAAATCGTGGCAGGCACCGAAGCCGCCAACCTCCACCCCGAAAACATCCGACAGACAGACACTTCCCCCCATCCGTCCCATCAGTCCCACTCGTCCCATGAGTCCCATCTCCCCGACCCAGACGCACCCGAGCCCCAGGACGAGCCCGATGAAGAGAGCGACGAAACCACCGACGACGAGGACAAAGGTGTCAAGAAGGGCGGGCACGCCAAGCTGATCCGGCGGTTGGAGAACGGCGAGTTCTATTTCGTGCCCGGCTCGGCCCGCAAATCTAGCGGCTCGTTCTACACCGTTGAGGAAATCGTCCAGTACCTGGTCGTCAACGCGCTCGGCCATCTGGTTGAGGGACGAACCGCCGCGCAGATTCTGATGCTCCGCATCATTGATATCGCCTGCGGGTCTGGGCACTTCCTCGTCGGCGCGGCCCGCTATCTCGGCCGGAAATTGCTCGAAGCTTACCAGCGCGAATTCAAAGGCGAACCGCCATCTAACTTCTCCCGCGATCTCGCGGCCAAGGAACGCCTTGTCCGGTGGGAAACCGAGGGCGAGGCATGGTGCAAACGCTGCATTGTCGAGCAATGCCTGTTCGGCGTGGACTTGAATCCCACTGCTGTCCAACTCGCGCAGGTCGCGCTTTGGATCGAATCCCTGGCGGGCGACCGGCCATTGAGCTTCTTCGAGCACCACATCCGCTGCGGCAATTCGCTGCTGGGCACGTGGCTCGACACGCTCCATATCCCGCCGCATCCCGATCTTGAGCCGAAGCTGGACCGCGACCAGCTCGGCCTGTTCGAGCACAGCCTCAAGAACCTCATCCGACAAGCCTTGCAGGAGCGCCGATTGATTGATGCCGGCCCGCCAGCCGACATCCGAAAGGACACGCCGCAGGAATACGAATACAAGGCAGACCGTCTCAAGCGCGCTGAGGCGTTGCTGCGCCAGGGCAAGCTGCTGTTCGACTTGCGCAACGCGGCCCCGTTTGTACCGGCAATCTGGAAGGACTGGACACGACTGGTCGCCGCGGACGATCTTGCCGCGTTTGCCCAATCCCAGCCTTGGTGGAAAGACTTCGAGGAAGTCCGCAAACGGGAGCGGTTCTTCCATTGGGAACTGGAGTTTCCAGAGGTGTTCTTTGCCGAGAATCCCGGTTTCGATACCGCACTTGGCAACCCGCCGTGGGACAAGGTGAAGCCCGACCGGAAGGAATTCTACGGGCGCGCTGACATCCTCATTCGCGCTTACACCGGCGGCGAACTCGACGTGCGAGTTCGCGAGCTTCATGCTGCCAACTCAACGCTTGAAGCTGAGTTCGATGTGTATTGCGACCGCGTGAAGACGATCTCCGCCTGCCTGAAAAGCGGCGCGGATTACAGGTACTGCGATTGGCAAATCAAGGGCAAGTCAACCGGCGGTGATCCCGACCTATTCAAGTTTTTCATTGAACGCGCCCATCGGATTCTCCGCGAGGGCGGACGGCTTAGCTACCTCGTGCCCAGCGCTGTCTATAACAACGAAGGCAGCACCGGGTTGCGCCATCTTATTCTGGACGAAACAAACGTGGTCGCCTTCTTCGGCTTCGAGAACCGGCACAAGCTGTTCGACATTGACTCCAGGTACAAGTTCGTCTGCCTCGTACTGGAGAAGCGGGAATTGTCCGGCACAGTTGAATTCAACGCAACCTTTATGCGCCACGATGTCGAAGAGCTCATCAAAGGCTCGCCTGTCGGTGTCGAGGTGCTCATCAAACGGAAGGAATTGGAGAAAGTCTCGCCGGGAACGCTTTCATTCCCGGAGTACCGCTCCGCCCATGACAGGGAAATCATCCTCAAGATGTACGGTTTGTGCGAGAGTCAAACCCAACGTCCATTTTTCGCAGATCAATGCCAAGGAACCTGGAAAGCCAAGTTCTATTCCGACTTCCACATGACTCAGGACCGCGACCTCTGGACCAAACCCAACGGTCACCTGTGGTCGCCGAAAGATGTTCTCGGCAGGGTCCCAACCGACTTTCAGGAACTGCGTCGCCGTATGGCCGAGGCAGGTTTCTGGCCACTGTACGAAGGCAAGCACATCGAGCAGTTCTTGGTGGACGTCAAGCCGGTGGAGCGTTGGTTGAGCATCGAAGCCGCCGAAAAGAAATATCGAAAGCCGCCATCCGTCGAGCGCAAGCTCGTCTTCCGCGACATCGCCAGCAACACGAACGAGCGGACCTGCATCGCGGCGGTCCTGCCGGAGAAATCATGTTTCGGCCACACACTGTCTGGCCTCGAGGTTTCAGCCCCGCTCGATCAAGCCGCCGCGCTGCTGAACTCGTTGGTGTTTGATTTTGCCCTGCGCCTGAAGGCCGGTGGCACACACCTCAGTTTCACCTTCGTATCGCGGATGCCTCTCCCGGAAATCAGCTTTTCCAAAACCATCCCGACGCGCCCCGCCGCCGAGGTGGACGGCAAGCGAACGCTCGCCGACTATCAGCCCGCATGGAATGACCTCTGGCGAATCAACCGTGACGTCGCCGAGGCATACGATCTGAGCGCAAAGGAATTCTCCGAAATCCTACCCGCTTTCCCTGTCCTTGCCCGCAAGCGCCCAACTTTCCACGAATTCCTCCGTGAGCGCGTCAGCGAATGGCTCCAGGAGGAGAGTAAGATCGTGCGCCTTCCTGCTTCGGAGTTCCTTCCCGGCCTCGAGCCGGTGCTGCTTCCTGCGTCGGCAGCGAGGGGCCGGAAGAGTGCGACTCGTGAATTCAAGCAAGCCGTGATGTTCGCTTGGGCTGTTGATCGGTTGCAGCGGCGGCAAACGCCCGCTTCGCGATTCCGCGTGGGGAAGCTCCTCTACTTCATCGAAGCCGAGCAGCGCACCGGCTTATTCCCCGATTTCCTCAAACAGGCCGCCGGCCCTTACGATCCCAGCTTGCGCTACAAAGGACCCGAAGACATCGCTGTCCGACAGCGGCGCTGGCTCCGCATGGCGTCGCCCACGGTGTTCGTTCCGTGCGCCATCGAGAAGTGCGCAAGGTATTTCGGCCGCTACTTCAATCCGCAGAAAGCAGAATCGGTGCTGGAACACTTCCACTCTTACGGCGACGATGCCCTGGGCCGCTGGGCCACGGTGCATTACGCCGCGCAGGAACTCGTTGCCCAAGGCCAACCAGTGAACAGCACCACTATCCTCGGCCATCTCGAAAGCTCCCCTGAATGGGCTCACAAACCGGACCGACGCGAATTCAGCTCCAATTTCGTTGAGAGCACGCTTAGAGGAATGAGGTTCAAGGGCTGGCTTTGAATGGGCTCTGAGCGAGATGCGATGGGTAGCCCAAGCCTACGGAGGCCAATTTCGCGCCCATCCTGACGACGTTCCCTGTCTTCGCCCGCAAGCGACCAGCTTTCTATACATTCCTGCAACAACGAGTTGTGGAATTGCGGGCAGAATCCGACCATTCGCATAGTTGACTTTCAATCGGTCTGACCGATATAATGCGCACTGTATGTATTGTCGTTGGATCGAGAGCGCGTTGCGCGAGAAGCTGACCCGGCCGCACGTCCACATTTTGTTCGGCGCGCGGCAGACGGGCAAGACCACGTTGCTGCGCCGGCTGATTGCGCAAGCGGCGATCTGGCTGGATTTTTCCGTGCCGAGCCAGCGGGTGGCGTATCTGACCGAGCCGAGCCGGCTGATTGCCGAGTGCCGGGCGTTGCCGGCCTCGGCTGAACCGCTGTGGGTGGTGGTGGATGAAGCGCAGATGGTGCCGGACATTTTCAACGCGATCCAGCATCTGTACGACTCGGACAAGACGCGGTGGCGGTTTGTGTTGTGCGGGAGTTCGGCGCGCAAGCTGCGGGCGACGGGCGCGAATCTGCTGCCGGGCCGGTCGCTGCTGCATCATCTGCATCCGTTGATACTGGCCGAGCGCCCGTTGCCGGAGAGCGGGAGCCTGACCTACGAAGTGCCGCCGCCGTTGACCATCGCGCCGGTGAAGGCGGCGGCGGACACGCCGTTGTTTCCACCCGCGGGATTGCTGGAGCGGTTGGTGTTTGGGGAATTGCCGGGCGTGGCCATGATGCCCGCGGAGCACCGGGCGGATTTGTTGAAGGCGTATTGCCAGGCGCATCTGGAGGAGGAGCTGCGCCGGGAGTCGCTGATCAAAGACTGGCCGCCATTTGCGCGGTTTCTGCAATTGGCGGCGAGCGAATCGGGCCTGCTGGTCAACTATTCCCGGATCGCGCAACAGGCTGGCGTCACCGTGCCGACGATCAAGAACTATTACCAGTTGCTGGAGGATATGTTCCTGGTGTTTCGGTTGCCGGGCTTCTCAATGAGCCCGCGGAAAAACCTATTGTCCACGGACCGCTGTTTCTTCACCGATTTGGGAGTGCGCCATGCCGCCGCGGGCCTGGCGATGACGACCGACGCGGTGATGGCGGACCCGGGGCCGGTGTTCGAGCAGTGGGTGGGCATCGAGTTGTGGAAACGCTTGCAGTACCGCGGCGAAGGCCGGTTGCACTACCTGCGCGCGAAGTCGGGAATGGAGGTTGACTTTATCCTGGAGTCGGCCGGCCAGTTCACGCCCGTGGAAGTGAAATGGACGGAGACACCTGCCGTAACGGATGCCCGGCACCTACGCACGTTTCTTAGCGAGCATCCCCAAAAAGCGGCGCGCGGCTACGTCGTCTGTCGTTGTTCGCGTCCTCAGCAGTTGAACGATCAGATTGTCGCTCTGCCCTGGTTTTGTCTCTGACCGCCGACGATTTGGCGGACATCCCGGCAACGACCTGCGGCCAAAGCAAGAGCGGGAGGAGGATGCGGACACGTAAAAAAGGAAATGAGAGGCATCGCTGCCGGCCAAAGCCTCCACCACAAGCAACGCAGAAACTGGGCCTAACAGCAACACCATTTTTCAATAATGGAGAAGCCGTGTATCTCCTTGCTCGCATAGACTTTGCCCCATCCAAAACCAAAATAAGGCCACTGGCTTCGCGGACTTATTTTGGAAACTGGCCTTATTCTGAAACAAGAAGGCGAGAATGGAAGCGCTATTTTAACACGTATCGGCCCCCCTTGCCGCGGCCGAGGACGGTCAGCCCATCCATGCACACGTGAGGCCGGATTTTTGGCGGGGGTAGTTCAGGACTTTCGCCGGCAAGCGCCCCGCCTTCTTCGCGTACCTCCGGCAGAGCGTGGCCGAGTGGCGGGCGGAGCGGTAGTGCCTCGCGGCTTCAGTATTTGGTTTCGACCAGGAAGCCGGTCCGCAGGCATCTCGATGCCGCTGTGCTCATAAACCCACGCGGCGGCGGCCTCAAATTGGCCGGCCAGGAATTCTGGGCGCAGGTGGTCGGATTGCTTGAGCGTGAAATCCAGGTCTTCTGAAAATCGGTAGGTCTCAAAATAGCACTTCTTGAGGCATGTCCCGCCCTTGAAGACCCAGGTCTCGCGCAGAGCGGGCTGCTGGAATATCCCGGCCAGCAGCCAGCCCAGCGCGTAATCCTTCTCGACGATATCCGGCGCGAGGCCCAGTTCGCGCGAGAAATCGAGGATTTCCTGGCGGTTGATCACGATTGCGTCTCCTGTTTCCGGTTCGCCGTGACCCAGAGCCGCCACTTGGTCACCAGTTGGTCGGCCGGCAATGAAGGATCGAGCTTGGCGTTTCCTTTGGTCAACCGCCCGCGGCAGAGCTCGATCGCCGCGACTTGATCCGGCGCGAACCGCTCAAGCAGGAAGCCGAGACGTTTGAACACCGCCCCGCTGCCTAGGCGCTCGCCGTAAGACAGCAGCAGGTCCAGGTCTTTCGATTCAGATTTCAGGTAGTTGGAGAACACGTCCCCCGTTGGTCGCAGTCCGCCGCCGATCGCCGGGTCGTCCAGCATGTCGAGAACCGTGCGGGTGGGATTGGAGACGTTGACTTTGACCTGCCCGCGCCAGACGGGTTTCGTTCCGAAGAGCGTTTCCGGCATAATCGTTCGCACGACAAACTCAGTGCCTTTGATCGTTGGCTTCCGGTTGCGGGGGCGTTGCGTGGTCATCACCTGAATCGAGCGGAAAATTTGCTCGGTGAGTCCCCAATGCTCCGCTGCACTCCACCCGCCAATGTAGCAAGGGGCAAAAAGCCGTTCAGCGACAATCCACGGGTCTTCCAACGCAACGTCGGCGGTGCGAGCCTCCAGCGGCACGGGCACGTAGAGGCCGCGCTTGACGCGCGACAGCCAACCCTGACTGGCCCATCGTGCCAGCGCCGTCGCCCCCTCAACACGCGACACGCCGAGACCCTCTGCGGCCTCCCCCACCGAGATCGTGCCACTGGCGCACCGCAGCAGTTTGCCCAGCTTTTCTCTCGATTCCTTGCTCAATCCGCGAACGTCGGCCATAACTATATTCCGAGTGCTGAAGTTTACACCAAAGGCAATTTACGCCGCATCAAAGATACCATCATATGAGCGTCTTTAAATTGCAATATAATATTTGCAATGTTTACTTGCAGTCTTGCAGAAGTGGTATATCGTGGGTTTATCGTGAATGGAATTCCGACCATAGCGGCAGATGCGAGGGCGAAGCGGGTTGCTACATTTCCAACCGCTCCCGGTTGCTTCTCGCTGGATGGCGGAGCATAGAAGGCTAACAAATGCTGATCTGAGAATTCATTTATGCGCCCAGCCACCCTCAACGACATTGACAACATCGTGAATGCGTTTGCTCACGACATGAGAAATGGGCATTTCCACGAGACGGACCTGGAATCACTTCGCAAAGCCATTAGGAGCTACATCGCGGAAGGAAAATCAGGGCCGGCTGGAAGGGAGGTGCCGACTTTCGTTTATGTATATGATGCTGAAGGCGCGTTCGCGGCGTGCGCTGTTGTGCGAGACCTGTACAGACCGAAAGTCGATCCAGTTTATCCCGAGAATACCAAAGAGCTGTGGATGCTTTCTGTTATCCAAGGCAAGCGTGGAAAAGGATACGGCACGGAGTTCACCAGAGAACTAATACGCCAGTACTCAGACTATCACCTTGTGGCTTGCTGCAAGCAAGCTTCCAAGAGAATGGCGGGCATTCTTCAAACTCTTAGGTTTGTGGTAATAGGCAAGCTGCGCGGCTCGCCTGGAGACACATTGCTTTTCTTTGACATAAGCAGGGTGGCGGTCGACCTGAAGAAGAGACTTCTCGAGCTTGGAAGCATCGTCTAAAAGCAATGAGCGGCTTGTTCTTCAACGGTTTTGCGGTGTCCTTCACGGGTGAAGCGTTCACGGTTTACGTTTGCCCTATGGCCGACAATCAGCAGTTGGAGCCGACTCGGGGCGAGATTGGTGACGAATGGTTCATCCACTGGCACGAAGGCACTGCGTATGGGCTGCCAAAGTGTGCGGCACCAAAGAAACCCTTTGGCCAACCGCAGACATTAAAGGTCGTCGACAACCTTTCCTTGCTAGCACGCCGGCTTACAGACGTGCTCCCGGAAAAATTCCCGAAGTACGAGGCTTTTCGGCGCAGGCCATTCAAATTTCGAGGGCAGAAGAATGAGATTGTAGCTGCGATTCTGACTAGGCTAAAACACCTTCCATCCGTGGTCGGCAAATTCAAAATATCCCCCACCTTTGAATTGGATGCGAGGCTGATCGAATTGCGCGACGGCGAACTCCGGGTTGGTCTATTCGTCGATATCGCGACGAACTGGCAGATTTTGGCTCCGCTGGATGAACTCAAAGCAGAAGGGGTGGACGTGGCTGGCCTCTACGTTGTCCGCCGGGTTCCTGATCAGAAGGGCCGCAGGCTCATCGGCAGGGTGACAGAATTGATTGGACAAGAGGTTATCCTCTCCGAAGCGTACGACAACATCACCAAGGTGTTTGCAGACGATGTTCTTGTGGAAGGTTCGCGGGCTTCATTTGCGCATTGTTTGAAGCGACTTCTTGGGGACATGTATGATGCTTTCGAAAGCGAGCGCCAGCAGCAAGAGGCGCGGGTTCTGGCGGGCGATGCCCTTGATGACAGGGTCGAGCGCACGGGGGATTATTTGCGGACGGCATCGCCTGTCGCGCTCTGCTTAGACCTTGAGTGTTCGGTGGGAGATCGAATTCCTGTTCGTAACGAGGGGACCTATAGGACCGTAGTTCAAGCCCCCGCCATTGATTATTGTTTCGATTCTTCCCGCAGCAAGAGAAGCACGTATGCGTGGCCTGGACTCGAGAACTATGGCCCCTTCAGCCGCGACACGCTGGCAAAGAAGTCGCCACGGGTTTTATTCGTGTTCCCGGACTCGGTGCAGGGGGCTGCTGAACGGTTTCTACGATATTTCCGAGACGGCATCTCAGGTTTGACGAACAGCCGTTACGCAGGGGGATTCGCCAAGAGCTTCGGCCTCGTTAATCCAGAGTTTGTTCCCTGCCGCGTACCCCTGTTTCCGCGACAGAGCGACAGCCCTGCCCAGGTTTACCGCAGCACAATCGGTGATTTCTTGAGCCGCGACGGTCAGTTTGATGCTGCCATTGTGACGATTTTAGATGAGCACTCCAAACTTCCGGACGGACGCAATCCGTACCTGCACTCCAAAGCTGTTTTGTTGATGGCAGGGATTCCTGTGCAGGATGTTCGGGTCCCGACGATGACCCAGTCGGAGAGCAGCTTGCAATATCTCCTTCAGAATATTGCGGTTGCGCTCTATGCCAAGCTTAACGGCATACCCTGGACGGTGGACCACGATTTAACCATCGCGGATGAATTGGTGATCGGTCTCGGCACTTGTGAAATCGGAGAGAGCCGGTTTGAGGCTCGGAAACGCTTCATTGGAATTACAACAGTTTTCAGGGGCGACGGAAATTACCTCCTGGCAAATCTGTCCTCCGAGTGCGGTTATGACGACTATCCGGAAGTCCTTCAGCGATCTACGGTTGAAATTCTGCGCGAAATTAAGAAGCGAAACGGCTGGCAGCCCAAGGATACCGTCCGGGTCGTGGTGCATTCGTTCAAGCCTCTGAAGAAATTGGAGCTGGCCCAGATCATGAAGGACTGCGTGGCGACCGTCGGGGATGAGCAGAACCTAGAATTCGCCTTTTTAACAGTAACGCAACAACACCCGTTCCGCCTGTTCGATCGAGAGCAAAAAGGTGTTCCGCTAAGAAACAATCCAGCCGTGCTCAAGGCTGTGCTAGTGCCACAGCGAGGCCTGATTGCGCAGCTTGGCGCCTTCACACGGCTCCTTTGCACGAACGGTCCGCAATTAATCAAACGTCCGGTTTCACCGCTGCCGCTGCCTCTGCTGGTGCATATCCATCCGGAATCCACATACCGGGACTTGTCTTCCCTGACTGAGCAGGTACTGAAGTTCACCTCGCTGTCGTGGCGTTCCACTCTGCCAGCGAAGCTACCCGTTACCATTTACTATTCCGAACTGATCGCCGCCCTCTTGAGCCGGATGCGCACCGTGCCAGACTGGTCGCCGGCAATGCTGAACATCAAACTTCGCGCGAGTAAGTGGTTCCTATGAGCGATGCCTTGCACAGAAGCTTCGCGGCCCAACTGGCACGTCTGGACGAGTTCCAGAAGCGCAACATTGGCGCCCTCGCTCCAACGTTGGCTTTCGCCGGTTTTGCTTACGGAAGAGTGGGGGGGATTCCGTCGTTTCTGAAAGACGCCAAGGTGGCGCTGGAGGTAAAGCGCTTGGATGAGGCCCCCATGCTTGCCGCCACGGGGACTGCGATGGCCGCGGGCCTCTGGCTGTCTGCTCTGCCGGACGAAGGAGCCTGGCTGAAGGCGTTTCAGAGGCTCCAAAAGCGTGAACTGTTCCCGATGGACCGTTCATCATTTGTGTATCGCCCCCTTGAATGTGTCGGAATTGCGCTTGGCCTCTCTAAATGCGCCCATCACGAGGCTCAACAGATCCATTGGCTGAAATCGGCGTTGGCTCAAGTGACAAAATCCACGGAGATGAACTTCTGGGAACGAACACTGTACGATTTTGCTGGGGATATCCTTGGTGTCCAGAAAGCGTTATGCGCCCCACAATGGGCGGGGCTCCGCTTGGAGGAGTTGGCATTAGCCCGGTGGATCGGAAGTGCGTCAAAAACATTTGTCAGTTTTGCCGACCAAAGCTTCGGTTCGCTCGACGAGGCCCTCCTTGCAAAGAGCTTGGAATCTGATCCTGAGGTTCACGACTTGGCAGAGGCGGCAGTTCTCACTTGCTCGCTGCGACAGGCGATCAGAGCCAGGCTGAAATCCGCCGTCGCCGAGACATGGCTTTTGTCCAGGGACGCCCAGGATTCAGCAACTCTGCTGGAATCCATTTGCAGAAGATTCCCGCTCTTTGGAAGGCAACTTACGAAGCGCCACGACAACCGTCCCGGATTCCAGGTCGCCGACGAGTATGACGTTCAGGATCTGATGCATGCCCTCCTTCACCTGCACTTCGATGATGTCCGCCCGGAAGAGCACACGCCGAGCCACGGCGGCAGTTCGGCCAGGATGGATTTTCTGCTTATGCCCGAGGAAGTAGTCGTCGAGGTGAAAATGACACGAAAAAATCTTGGACAACGAGAGGTAACTTCACAACTAGCCGAAGACAAGGAGCGTTACAAATCCCACCCCCATTGCCGCACGCTGATCTGCTTCGTTTATGATCCAGGCGGCTATTGTGAAAGGCCAACCGCCTTGGAACGGGACTTATCCGAGAAGGCGGGACGGATAGACGTCCGGGTGATTGTCGCCCCGAAAGGGCTCTAAGTGTTTTAGCCATGTACCTCCAGACTACGCTCACAAGTCACGATCAGCTGCCGCAACGAGAATCTGGTGCGGTCACAAGGAAGAACACCTCAGTGACGACAGGCCCAGGGAGTCAACAGGATGGGTAACGCCGCGTAACAGGAACAATATTATGCGATGCATTCAAGAGAGATTTCAACTGATGATCGGCGAGCGGATCAAATTCGCTCGCAAGGAAACTGGAATGACACAGGAGGAGTTGTCCGCCAAGTTGGGCTTCAAGGACCGCCAGATATTGGCGAATATCGAAGGGGGCAAGCGTCGTCTGGCCGCCGAGGAGCTGATGAAGCTCATGGAGGTTTTCAGCAAGCCGATGGACTTTTTTACCGATCCGTTGCTGTTGGTCGGGGAAGGAGCCGTGTCCTGGCGGGCCCAGAACGTGCCGAAGCTGCTGACCGAGTTTGAGGCCAAGGTCCGCCCCATCGTGGCGCTCTACCGCATCCTCGGCCCGAAGGAAGGCGAGCCTGAGACGGCCCTGGTCTCCCAACTGCCGCTCACACCCAAGAGCACTTTTGAAGAAGCGTCCCTCGCCGCTGCCCGGCTGGTGGCCGACTGGAGCCTCGCGCCTGTGCCAACGCGCACTATGCGGGAGGTGGCCGAGGAAAAGCTGCCGTTGCTGGTGCTGATGATGGACATGCCCCCGGAAATCTCCGGCGCCGCCATTCACCTAACCGCAGTGGACACTATCCTCATCAACCGGAACGAGCCGGAGGGCCGGCGCAATTATGACTTCGCCCATGAGCTCTTTCACCTCCTCACCTGGCAAAGCATGCCGCCGGCTCCGGTTGATGAGCAGCCAGCCAAGGGGACAAAGGCCAAGCGCGTCGAGCAACTGGCCGAGTCCTTCGGGGCCACGTTTCTCATGCCGGAGCCAACGGTTAAGAAGGCCTGGGAGCTGCGGGCGGGTAAGGAAATTCACACCTGGTTGAATGAGACGGCCCAGTTCTTCGGTGTGTCCGCAAAGGCGCTGTACTGGCGGTTGCGCAACCTCGAATTGCTGAGCGAGGGCGACGCCCTCACCGTCCAGCAGGAGCGGCTGACCTGGAATGGCGCGGAGGGGCCACGGGCCAAGAAACCCAAGTTGTACTCCCGCCCGTTCATGGAGCGGCTGCACCGGGGCTTGGACCAAGGGTATGTCTCCGTCCGCAAGGCCGCCTCGCTCCTTGAGACGACCGTGTACGGCCTGCGACTGTTGTTCGAGGAAAACGGGCTGGAAGTGCCGTTCGATTTGTAAGGCGAATGGAATCCCTATGAGCACCGCTGCTGTCAGTTGCGTTCGGCACTTGATGGACGAGTATCGCCGCTTCTTGCGGACCACATACCGCCTGGCCGATCCGCTTTTGCGCCAGCAGTTCGAGGAACACATCCGCGACACGGATGTGATCATCAAAGGTCCTTATGTCACACTGGCGCGGGATTTTGCCAGCGGGAAGACGCTCGACGACCTCGTGGAGGAAGGCATCGCGCACAGAGATCTGCTCCGGCTCGATTGGAGTTTTGGCGACAAGCCGGTGTTTCGCCACCAGGAGCAAGCTTTCCGACGCGTAGATGCCGATGGTCGCAATTGTGTCGTTAAGACCGGAACGGGCAGTGGCAAGACGGAGGCGTTTTTACTGCCGGTGCTGTCGGGCGTAATGAAGCTATGCAAAGGGGGAGTCAAGGGGACTAAGGCGATTCTGCTGTACCCCATGAACGCCCTGGCTAACGATCAGCTCATGCGCTTGCGTAACCTGATTCGCGACAGCGGCGTCTCGGTCACGTTCGCGATGTACACGGGCGACAGCGAGAGCGTGGCGCCTACCATCGGCGAACCGGTCGAAGGCAACGAACTGACGAAACGCCAAGAAATTCGGGAGGACCCGCCCGACATCATTCTCACCAACTACAAACAGTTGGAGTTCATGCTGATTCGGAAGGCGGACCGGGCGATATTCACGCCTTCGTTGAGCTACCTGGTGCTGGACGAGATTCACAGTTACCGGGGAGCATTGGCGACGGAAATCGCGTGCCTGGTCCGTCGGCTCAAAGCCATGTGCCGGCTGCCCGAGGGACAACTGCGCTGCATCGGCACATCAGCCACCGTCGCGGAAGGCGCAGGCGGTGACGAAGGTTTAGTCAAATTCATGTCCTCCATTTTCGGCGAGGAGTTTGGCGTCGAGGACGTGCAGGGAGAAGAATACGCCTCCCGAAAACCGGTAGCCACGGCTTACATTCCTCCATTTCCGGTGATTCAGCCAGGGGAACTCAACGATTTCCCGTTGGATGATTCGTCGAAGGTGTTGGAATTGGCAGTGCGCCTGACGGGTAGGAACCCACCGGCCACAGGCACGCTTTCAGAAAAGATCACTGCGCTGTTCGCGACCAACGCTCTGGCGGAGTTTCTCCAGGAAGCATGCGAAGAGCCCTATTCGACGACGGAACTGGCGGAACAGATTTTAGAGAAATTCCCCAACAGCCTTCCAGTTGGCCGCGACGCAATCCGCACGCTGGTTGAGGCCTACTTGCTGGTTGGAAGTATCGGCTCGGAGGATGACCCGCCCTATCTACGTCCGAAGCTCCACAACTTTTTCCACGGAGTCTATGACGTGGGTCTCTGCATGAATCCCACTTGCCGGACGCTCGTGCGCGACGGTTCGGAGGAGTGCCCCAAGTGCAAGAGCGCAGTGCGCCCGGCGGTATTGTGTCGCACCTGTGGCCAGGATTTCGTGAAGGTGAAGTTCGGCGGGGACAAGAAGACGCCGCCGGTCGGCAACGACGAATTCGCCAGCGATGAAAATACCGGTTTCATCACGCCACGACTGCACGTCGAGGCCGAGGGCGAGGATGATGAGGACGACAGCGAGGACAGCAAGCCGAAACGCCTATCGGCTACGCGGAAGAAACTGCTCGACCTCTGGGTGTGTCACGCCTGCGGCATGGTTCACGAGGACGATGTAACGCGATGCGAGCATTGCGGCCGCGCCGACGCGATCAGCCGGCAGAAAGTGCTTCGGGGAAAGGGCAACACCTGTCCCGCCTGCAACGGCGTTTACACCCGTGGCGATATTCTGACGCTGCTGCGTTCAGGAACAGCTTCGGTAACTTCATTGTTGGCCACGCACCACATTGACCGGTTGGAGGGCGACGATCGCAAGTTGCTTGTTTTCACGGACAACCGCCAAGAGGCAGCCCACCAGGCTGGGTACATGGCCGACCGGCATCGGCTGTTCGCGGTCAGGCACGCTATCGAGAGCATCGTGCGTGAACGCGGCGGCGAGGGATGCGCGTTCAATGATTTACCCCGGCGACTCCTCATCAAGTTCCAGGAAATGGGCATCGCCAAGCGGCGTTTGACGGGCGACGAACAAAAGAAGTGGCTTAAGGCGTTGGCATTTGAGGGCGCCGCGGAGTTTTGCTGGGCCACACATCAGCGGACTTCGTTGGAAAACCTCGCCCTGGTCGAGGTGCATTACGAATTCCTGGATGAACTGGGGAAGGACCAGAGGTTCGTGCAGGCATGCAAGAACGCTGGTATCAGCGTTGGGGACGGACTGGTGGCCGTTCGCGCCATGTTGGACTGCATGCGACGCGCTAAGGCGGTGAGCTTCGATTTCTATCAGGCGTACCTGAATCCCGACAGTGACCCCTGGTCGCTGCTTCAGGAGGATCCTTATTGCGTTTCGTTTCCCGAACATGGGCGCGGACCAACCTTTTTCATGCTCGACCGTCCCGAAGCCGCCCGTCACCCCGTCAGCGGATTCCGGTTCATGCCGTTCACCAAGGACACAAAACAAGGTGCCGCCGGCGCCATTCCCAAGTTGCTGGCGCGCGCGGGAATCGCGGGCCACAAACTCGATGCTTGGGTCAGAGATCTAGTCCGGTTGCTGGAGAGCGAGGATTTCCCGCTGTTGGTGAAGCCGCCCTTCCTCCCGGCAAGGGTTCGCAGCGCGATCGGCGGCGGGCGGGCATTACAGGTTTCCACGAGGATCATCCGCCTCATACCGGCGTCCAAGGGCTACCGCTGCGAAAAATGCCAGATTTGGCATCCCTACCGCGGGCCAAGTTGTTTTTCGTCCCGATGCACTGGGAGCATTTCCAATTTGAAGGAGGACATCGCGGATGCGGACTCATACTATGTCCGATTCTACCGTTCTCAGGCCGGCAAGCGAATGCTGGCCGCCGAGCATACTGCCCAAATCAGCCAGGAGCAGAGGGCGGAACTGGAGAACAAGTTCAAAGAAGGAAGACTCGACGTTTTGGTCTGCAGCCCCACCTTGGAGTTGGGTGTGGATATCGGCCCACTGCTAACGGTGCTTTTACGCAACGCACCGCCGACGCCTGCCAACTATGTGCAACGCGCCGGGCGCGCGGGCAGGCGGCTGCGAATCGGGTATGTCTCGACTTTTTGCGGGATGGGATCACACGACCGCCACTGCTTCGAGAATCCGCATTGGTTGGTTCGCGGGGAATTCCGCCCGCCGACGGTGAGGCTGGATAACAGCCATATTTTGGCAAGGCATATTCGCTCCTTCGCCTTCGAGAGCCTCCAGAATGAGTTCCCGAACCTGATGGGCGATTTCCTCGAAAACCCCGATCAGCCAGACAAATTAGATACCGCCGCCCTCAAGCCGTTATTCGACGAAGCCAGCGCTAAGCAGGACCAGATTATTGAAACGGCGGCGCAAATCTTCGGTTGCGCGGATGAACGTGGGGAGAGATTCGTGGCGTCAGTGGTCAAGGACATCCCCACCGAGACGAATCGAATCATCACCAACTGGCACGCTCGCATCCGCCGGATTTTTGAGGAGTGGCAGTTCTACCGGACTATCACAGCCAACCGCCAAGCCCGGCAGAAGGCCGCGGCACGGGAACGAGCCTACCGGGAGCTGACCAGAGATCAACAATCTGCTTACGTACTGAACTACTTGTCAGCGGAGGGCTTCCTGCCATCGTATCAATTTCCTACGGACACCTTCGTTTTGGAGCCGGGAGTGCCAGACACGCCCACCCTGCGCCGTCCAGCCTGGACCGCACTATTTGAGTTCGCTCCCGGGAACATGGTCTATGCGAACACCCATAAGCTAAAATCCATCCGCGCGTTCTTCGAAGGGCGCAACCGCGGGGCAGCGTCTGGCGGCGATGGATCTCTTGAGGCATCGGGACGCGTCCGTCCTTTCTGTTTCTGCCGCACGTGCGGTTTTGCTTCGGAAGAGGTGCTGAACGATTGCCCCGAATGCAAAACCCCCCTCCAAACGGTTACCAACATCGCGTTCATTGAATCCTTTGAGGCTGAGGAATTTACCCAAATCACCTCAGCGGAAGAAGGCCGCGAGCGCATATATTTCGAGCGCAAAGACCACCTGATGACCGAGCCGGACGCCGAAGTGGAAATGTATGCTTACCCGTTCACGCAACTTGAGTATTGCCGGCATTCAAAAATCCTCATCACCAATTGGGGCAAGCGCAAAGGCATGGGCACCGATGGGGAGTTCTTTGACTTGTGCCCCGTTTGCGGAAAGCACAAACCCGGGGGAATGACCGATGCAAGACTTCGGAGGTGGGACGAGGACCACCAGCACCGGTGCAGCGGGCAGACCGAGCGCGACATCCTCGGTTACGAGTTCAACGCCGATGCCCTCGTGATGCCGATCCCACAGGCGCTCATTCCGAAGGGCAGAGAGGAAAGCTTTGTGACGACGCTTGGCTCGGTATTCGTGGCCGGGGCTACCGAAATTCTCGAAGTCGAGCCCGATGAAATCGCATATTTCAAACACCCGGCTGGCACGGGCGGATACGAGATCATTTTCTACGAGACCATGCCAGGCGGAGCGGGTTATCTACGAAATCTAGCGGCACAATTGCAGGAGTGGGCGGCAGCTTCCGCCGAGCGCCTATTCAATCATGACTGCGCAAAAGCCTGCTATCGCTGTCTGAAGACCTACCGCAACCAGGTTTTTCACCACCTGCTGGACAAAGACCTCGTCCGCGACACCTTGTTCCAGTTTTCCTGCGGGGAACCGCTTCGCCCGGCTTCGACAGCCCAGCGCCGGCACGGCATGAAGGAGGCCCACCAATGGATCAGCTCCAACGCGCCTACTCCAACGAAAGACACCCCCATCGAACTCAAGCTCCTGGAGGCAATTCAACGCAAGGGCCGGCTCCCCGAACCAAGGAGGCAGAAAGAGATCAAGAAAGACGACATCCTACTGACGGTTCCCGACTTCGCGTACGAGAGCGAAAAGATCGCGATCTTCTGCGACGGATTCGCTTACCACGGAACCAAGGATGCTTTGGCATCTGACTCTCAGAAGCGCAATGAAATCCAGGCCGATGGTTGGGCTGTCTTGACGTTCTGGGGAAAAACAATCCTCAAGCATCCCGAGCGCTGCGAAGAGCAAATCTGGCGTGTTTGGAGAGCACGTCGCTCGCCAACCGGCGCTGCCGCTTGAGGATGCGGCCTCTCACCAATGAATCAGTCCCACAGGAATACTGCGCCTTTCGCGGCTCCCGAAAGCCCCGAAGCCGCACAATTGCTGCCTCAGCACGCTCACCTTCTGCCGAACAACAAA
>JAJYHY010000482.1 GCA_021784555.1 bacterium | reverse complement strand
ATGGGGTGAACTGCACCGGCAGTTGCAGTTGGAAGATCTATGTCAAGAACGGGCTGGTGGCCTTCGAGACCCAGCAGACCGACTATCCCCGCACCAGACCCGATCTGCCTAACCATGAACCGCGCGGCTGTCAGCGCGGCGCCAGCTATTCCTGGTACCTCTACAGCCCCCACCGGATCAAGTATCCCATGATCCGCAGCCGCTTGCTGGAGCTCTACCGGACGGAGCGGGCCAGCGGCAAGGACCCCGTGGAGGCATGGGCTGCCATCCAGCAGGATGCGGAGAAGCGTCGCCGGTATACCGCCGTGCGCGGTTTGGGCGGTTTCGTCCGGACCGAGTGGGAAGAGGTGACGGAAATCATCGCTGCTGCCAATATTCATACCATCAAGGCCCATGGACCGGACCGGATCGCCGGCTTTTCGCCCATTCCCGCCATGTCCATGATCAGCTACGCCGCCGGTGCCCGCTATCTGGATCTGATCGGCGGTGTACCATTAAGTTTTTACGACTGGTACTGCGATCTTCCTCCTTCGTCCCCCCAGGTCTGGGGCGAGCAGACCGACGTTCCTGAATCCGCCGATTGGTACAACTCCACGTATATCATTGTGGCCGGCACCAACCTCCCCATGACCCGTACCCCGGACGCGCACTTTTACTCGGAAGTGCGCTACAAGGGGACAAAGGTCGTCGCGGTGGCGCCGGATTATGCGGAATACGTCAAATTTGCGGACCTGTGGATGCCGGCCCGGGCGGGTACCGATGCCGCATTGTTCATGGCCATGGGCCATGTGGTTCTGAAAGAGTTTTATGTCGATCGCCCGGAACCTTATTTCCTGGACTACGCGCGCCGCTTCACCGATCTGCCCATGCAAGTGCTCCTGCGCAAGGTGGGAAAGCAGACCTACGTCAGCGACCGCTTTCTCCGTGCCAGCGATTTCGCCGGTGAACTGGGCCAGGAAAACAACCCGGAATGGAAGACGGTGGTCTACGATAGCCGCAGCGGCGGCTTCGTCTGTCCCAATGGTTCCATCGGCTTCCGCTGGGGCGAGCATGGCAAGTGGAATCTCCTCCCCCGCGATGCGGCATCCGCCCAGGAAATCGAGGCGGAGCTATCCTGCGCCGGGCATCACGACGCTACGGCGGAGGTCCTTTTCCCCCACTTCGCAACGGGCGAAAAGGATATGCTCAGCCGTCTGGTGCCGGTGCGCAAGCTGAAACTCGCCAACGGCGAGGAGGCCCTGGTGGCTTCCACCCTCGACCTGCTCATCGCCCAGTACGGGGTGGATCGCGGGCTGGGCGGGGACAACGTGGCACGCTCCTACGAGGATGCGGAGGTACCCTACACCCCGGCGTGGCAGGAGGGGATCACTGGTGTCCCGCGCGCGGATGTGCTCCGCACCGCCCGTGAGTTTGCGGACAATGCCGCCAAGACCCATGGCAAGTCCATGGTCATCGTCGGCGCGGGAACCAACCACTGGTACCACAATGACATGAATTACCGCTCCATCATCAACCTGGTGCATCTCTGCGGCTGCGTGGGCCAATCGGGGGGTGGCTGGGCCCATTATGTAGGTCAGGAGGCGCTGCGCCCCCAGGCGGGCTGGGTACCCATCACCTTCGCCCTTGATTGGTACCGGCCGGCGCGGCAAATGGCGGGCACCAGCTTCTTTTACCTGCATACGGACCAGTGGCGCTACGAGAGGGTCGATGCGGACGACCTGCTCACGTCCACCGCGAAGGGTAAATATCGGGGGCATAGTCTGGTGGACTACAACGTGGTCGCCGAGCGGATGGGATGGCTGCCGTCCGCACCCCATTTCAATCGCAATCCCCTCGATCTCTATGAGGAGGCGGCGAAGGCCGGCAAGCGCAGCGAGGAGGAGGTGGGCGCCTACGTCGCCGAGCAGCTCCAGAGCGGTGCGCTGCAGTTCGCCTCCGAAGACCCCGACAATCCGGTCAACTGGCCCCGCAATCTTTTCGTGTGGCGCGGCAACCTGATCGGCACCAGCGCCAAGGGGCACGAATACTTCCTGAAACACCTGCTGGGCGCCCAAAACGGCGTCTTTGGCGATGGCCAGGAAGGCCGGGCGAGCCGCGAGATCAAGTGGCGGGACAAAGCCCCCATCGGCAAGCTGGACCTCATGGTGGACATCAACTTCCGCCTCAACAGCACCGGCGCCTATTCGGACATCATCCTGCCTACCGCCACCTGGTACGAGAAAAACGACCTGAACACGACGGATATGCATCCTTTCATCCATCCTCTTGGAGAGGCGGTGAATCCGGGCTGGGAAAGCCGCAGTGACTGGCAGATCTTCAAGACCATCGCCCAGGCTTTTTCCGTCCTGGCGGAAAAGCATCTCGGCACGCGCACGGATCTCCTGGCTACCCCGCTGATGCACGACACGCCGGCTGAACTGGGACAGGCCACGGAGATCAGGGATTGGAAACGGGGCGAATGCGAACCCATTCCTGGCAAGACCATGCCCCACATCAAGCTGGTAGTGCGTGATTATGACAATACCTATCGCAAATTTACGGCCTTGGGACCGAAGCTCCTGGAGTTGGGCAACGGCATCAAAGGCGATCAGTGGGACACCCGGGCCGAGTATGAGTCCCTGGTTGAATTGAACGGCCCGGTAAAGGAGGAGGGGATCAGCAAAGGCATGCCCTCTCTGGGCGAGGACATCGCGGTCTGCAATGCCATCCTTGCCCTGTCTCCGGAGACCAATGGCGAAGTCGCCCACAAGGCCTGGAAGTCCGTGGAGCATGAGAGCGGTCTGTCCCTGACGCATCTTTGCGATGATCGCCGCGGCGACAAGTTCACCTTTGCCGATCTGCAGGTCCAGCCGCGTAAGGTCATCACTTCGCCGACCTGGAGCGGCATCATGTCCGAGGAAGTGAGCTACAACGCCGCCTACGTGAACATCCACGAGGCCATCCCCCATCGCACGCTCACCGGGCGCGGCCACTTCTACGTGGATCACGAGTGGATGCTGGACTTTGGCGAGGGATTCTGCGCCTACCGGCCGCCCCTGGACATGAAGGCCACCAAAGGGGTGTCGGCGGCCATCCTCAAGGAACCGCACCTGGTGCTGAACTGGCTCACTCCCCACAGCAAGTGGGGTATCCACAGCACCTACAACGACAACCTGCGCATGTTGAATCTCTTCCGCGGGGGGCCGGTGGTGTGGATTGCCGAGGAGGACGCCCGGACCATCGGCCTGCATGACAATGATTGGGTGGAAGCCATCAACGTCAATGGCGCAACCATGGCAAGGGCGGTGTTGAGCCAGCGCGTGCCGCGGGGTGTGGCCATTATGTACCATGCCCAGGAAAAGACCATCAACGTCCCCGGTTCCCCCGCTACTGGCAAGCGGGGCGGCATCCTCAACAGCGTAACCAAGGTGGTGGTCAAGCCCACCCATATGATCGGCGGTTACGCGCAGCTCTCCTATGGGATGAACTACTACGGTCCGGTAGGCAGCCAGCGTGATGAACACGTCATTATCCGCCGTATTCCCGACCAGCAAATCGACTGGCTGCAGCGGCCGTTGACGCCGGAGCGGGAGGCGGCCCTGAACCCGCCTGGAGTCTACTGAGACAGAGTTTGCAGGGGTGGGCGGTGCGCCGGTCGGCATGGATGACCATGGTACAGAACCCCATCCCCCCTTTTTAGCAAGGAGATCGCGTCATGAAAGTGCGTGCCCAATTCGCGCTGGTATTCAATCTCGACAAGTGCATCGGCTGCCATACCTGTTCGGTGACCTGCAAGAATGTCTGGACCAACCGCAAGGGAGCGGAGTACATGTGGTTCAACAATGTCGAGAGCAAACCGGGCGTCGGCTATCCCAAGGAATGGGAAAATCAGAGCAAATGGCAGGGCGGCTGGAAGAAGAAAAACGGCAAGCTCACCCTGCGCCAAGGGGGCAAGGTCAAGGAATTGATCAACATCTTCGCCAACCCCGACCTGCCCGAGATGGGTGACTATTACCAACCTTTCACCTTCGACTACAACCACCTGGTGAGCGCGCCCCTGTCCGAGGCGGCCCCCACCGCCCGCCCGCTGTCACAGATCGACGGTGCGGTGATGGACAAGGTAAGCTGGGGTCCCAATTGGGAGGACGACCTGGCCGGCGAATTCGCCAAGCGTTCCCAGGACAGCAATTTCGACCGTATTCAGAAAGAAGTCTACGCGGATTTTGAACATACCTTCCACTTTTACTTGCCGCGCATGTGCAACCACTGCCTGAACCCGGCCTGTGTCGCGGCTTGCCCCTCGGGGGCCATCTACAAGCGGGAGGAGGACGGCATCGTCCTGGTGGATCAGGACCGTTGCCGGGGCTGGCGGATGTGCGTGAGCGCCTGCCCTTACAAGAAGGTGTATTTCAACTGGGAGTCGGGGAAGTCGGAAAAGTGCATCGGCTGCTATCCCCGGGTGGAATCCGGTCTGCCCACGGTCTGCTCGGAGACCTGTGTGGGACGGATCCGTTCCAACGGCATCATCCTCTATGACGCCGACCGGATTAGCGACGCCGCGGGCAAGGACGCCGTCGAGGATATCTACCAGGCCCACCTCGACATCTTCCTCGATCCCAATGATCCCGAGGTGATCGCTCAGGCCTATCGCGATGGCGTCCCCGACTCTTGGGTCAAGGCGGCGCAGGAGTCTCCCATCTACCGGATGGCGGTGGACTGGAAGATCGCATTTCCCTTGCATCCGGAATTCCGCACCCTGCCCATGGTCTGGTATGTGCCGCCCCTTTCTCCCGTGCAGTCGCAGATGGAAAAAGGGAATCTGCCCATGGGGCCCGATGGCGTCATTCCCCAAGTGGAGAATCTGCGCATCCCGTTGCGTTACCTGGCCAACCTCTTCACCGCCGGCCAGGAGGCGCCCGTCGCCGCCGCCCTGCGCAAACTGATCGCCATGCGCAGCTATGAGCGGTCCATCCATGTGGAGGGCAAGGCCGATGCCAGGGTCCTGGCGGCGGCCGGTCTTAGCGAGGAGCAGGCCAAGGAGATGTGGCAACTCCTCTCCATCGCCAATTATGAG
>JAJYHY010000481.1 GCA_021784555.1 bacterium | reverse complement strand
AAATAGGCGCGAATGGAGAGGATAGCCTGCGAATGTATCTGGCAAATGCGCGATTCCGTCAGCCCGAACGCCTCGGCAATCTCCCTCAGCCGCAGGTCCTCCCCGTAGTAAAGCGCCAGCACCTTGCGTTGAATCTCCGGCAATTGTTTAAGACGCTCGAGTACCAGTTGTTTCAACTCTCGTCTTGAGACCTGCTCCAGGGGATCATCCTCGTCGTAGAGCCCCACCACCTCGTGGAAACTGGCCTCTTCCGGCCCATCCAAGGCGTTCGCGGCGTCCAGACAGACAAACTGCACCGGACGAATCTCCTCCAGCAAGCTCCGGTACTCCGCCACAGACAGACTCATCGCCTCCGCCATTTCCATCTCCTCGGGCGCGCGGCCCAACTGCTGTTCCAGCCGGCTCGTAACCTCCTGAACTCTCCTCGACTTGGCATGGATTGATCGGGGCCGCCAATCCATCCGGCGCAATTCATCCAGCATTGCGCCTTGAATCCGGCGCCGGGCGTAGCTTTCAAAAGGGGTCCCCGAAACCGGATCGTAATGGCGCAACGCCTGCAGCAAACCGGTCAGCCCGGCGCTGTACAAATCGTCCTGATCCACATGCTGGGGCAGCGTCATGGCCAAGCGGCCCGCGGCGGAGCGCACCAGTGGCAAATAACGTTCCACCAGCTCGTTTTCCAGGTGGCTGCCCCCCTGCCCATGGTAGTGTTTCCAAAGCTCCTGGGCACTGGGGCACAGCTCCACCGAGACCTTTTCCTCTGTCTCGCAACAGGCCGCGCTCATTGCTTTTGGAGGGCTTTGGCGGACTCAGCCGGAGGGGCATATTGAGATTGGCGACGCTCCAGGGATTCCCTCAATCCCCGCAGCCAAACGTCGCCCCACCAGCGCGTCAGCAGGGCCGCCCCGAGCGCCGCGGCGCACGCGCGCCACAGCGCTGCCGGCCACGGGCTGTTTCCCGCCAGACCAAAACCCAAGCCAATGAGGAAGCCAACTATGGCACCGACTATCATTAATGCCTTCATGCCAGCTCGTATGCAAGCAAGAAGCCTGCCAGCAATTGAAACAACCAGCGAAAGCTGGAGATCTCCCGCAGGCATGCATGGCCAGAGACAAGGTCGCGGCGCAGATTTGTCCAGACGCGCCGGGAATCCCAGTTTTGTAACCTGCGGCGCGGCAACGAGTTCCAGCGCCATGCCGATTGCAAATCGGCGCTGCGGCACCCATGATTCCCAGCGGTTCACGCGGACGGTGTCACTGGCCATGACCTCCGCGCTCCCGGCGGAATTTTTTGCCCTTCGGCGAGGAAACCCACACTGCAAATTGTGCCCTACCACTCCATTACTCTTATGAAAGCCATCTCCGCCCTCATCACTCTGTTCTGGGCCGCCTCCGCCTTTTCGCAGTCCACCAACACCATACCGGTCAACAATGAGCCCGTGTCCGCCTCCGCGTCGCTTGGCAGCACCAACGCGCCACCGCCGCCGCGGTGGGTCGCGGGCGAGGACAAGTTCTTCCGGGCGACGAACACCACGTTTTCCGCGACGCTCACGCCCGACATCGACACGATCGGCGCCCTTTCCGTCGGCATTCCAGGCCCGGCCAGGACGGCGACCACCCTCTCCAGCACCGTTCTTGGCCTGGCGTATTGCGAGCCGGGGGACAACGGGCCTCTGCCGATGACAGAGCGGAGCGCCACGCCACTTGGGCTTGGGCGGGCGGGCCGGGCCGAACCGTTGAAAGAGTTGCCCGATTCGAGCACTGGGCCAGTCCACCGGGCTAAAGTTGCGGTGTCCATGAGACTGGCGGAGCGCGCCGAAAGGCCTCAAAGCGATACCAGTGGCCGCCCTGCACCTGAACGGTCTTTGTCCACCATCCGGACAGCCCCTGGCGGGCGTCGGTTTGGATGACGAATGCCCCGTGGCCATCGCGCCCCCCTGCGGTTCATACCGGAATTGCGGCGCTATCTCGGCCCGCGGCGCCCCCGTCGTCCAGCCGGCGGGCACCGCACCGGCGTCCTCGCTGGAGACGGAGGACGAAGGTGTTTGCGCGGCGGACGCCGTTGTCAATAACGCGGCGCAGGCCAGCCCGGTCAGAAATGAAGCGGTTGCCAGGGTTTTCATCGTCTTGGGTTGGAGGTGAGAACGATAATTCTTCAATAAACGAGTTTTCATGCAGCGCCACTGGCAAGACGACACGTTCAAGCCCGTTTGCGCGCGCCACTTTCTTCGGCGGACTTGAACCTTGACGCCGAGCATTGCGCCTTGCTTTTCAAGGCATTGGCGGCATGGTGGCGTGTTTTTGGCTAAACTTGGCTGAACTTGGCTGAACTTGGCTGAAGTTGGCTGAACGGGGGTTTGCGTTGTCACATGAGGTTGAGCTGTTCGGTGATGATTTTGATGTTATGTATTTTGGTTGCCGGCCCGCGATTTCGGAACCCGGGCCTCTAGAAGGGTGAGGTGTTACGCGGCGGCGGATTTTGGTTTGCGGAAGAGGTTGGGAGGGAGGGAGTTAGAGAAAATGTAACTGTTACGCAAGTGTTACACTTTGGGTGACAATGGGAATATCTCGCAAGGGACCCGGGCCGCTAACCCACGCTAATAGACGCTAACCAAAGGGTGGAGTGGTGGGGGCGAGGGGCGCTGGGAGCGGTGCGGAATAGAGCTGAATGGGATTTGGTCGAGCCTGACCGGGTGAAACGGTTGAGAAACAGTTACAGCGGCGGCTCAAGGCCCCGTTTCCTCGCGCAGCGGACGAGGGCGGAGGGCGCGTGTGAGCGGCCAAACGCGCGATATTTCGGCTAATGGAGTATATAATGTGACATGAAGTGATATATAGTACGTTATAAGTCATCTGCTTATAAATGAGCCAATACGGGGATTTTCCCAAGGGGGATGATTTGCGATTTTGGATTTGCGATTTGCGATTGGGGAGAGGTGCGGAACCAGGCCAGAAAGCGGGGATTTGGTCGGGAGCCCCTTCCGAACCACCGCACGCAAATCCTGGCTTCATCACTCCATTACGCCAATGCCCCATCACTGCGCCGCTCACTGCATCGTCCCCGCTATTCCCTTGCTACCCCACTCCATCACTCCGTTGCTCTATTAGCCCGCCACTCCTATGAAAGCCCTCGAGACAATCACACTCCTGTTCACCCTGCTCGGGACCACCGTCCTGGGCCAGACCACCGACAAACCTCCCGCGGACCCCACTGGACCGCCGCCGGGGCCCAAACGCGGCGTGTGGAAGGCGACGCCGCTGGACGAATGCTCCACGCTCTGGCAACGGACGGACATGGTGACCAACGCCGCCACGGGCAAGCTGGAACCGGAGGAGCATGAGTACAAAGAGATCTCTTCCGGGCTCAATTATTTGAGCGCCAGCAACTTATGGCTCATATCGGAGGACGTAATCGACCTTCTTACGAACAGCCCAAGCGGAGGAGCCGCGGCCCAGCGCGGCTCGATGACCGTCTATTTTCCACCCAGTTTGGCGGATCCGATTGTAAGTACGCCTCCCTCGCCCCAGGGAACGGCGCCGCCTCCAGGCCAGCAGTCCAAGCAATCGATCAGTATCCGGCCCGTTGGGCTCTATTGGTATGACTGTGAGTCGGGAAAGTCGGCCCTGATCGGGGCGGTGCGCCCGGAGGCTCAAGGAGAGCTGGAGCCGCCCAATGTGGCGGTCTATCCCGAAGCAATCACGAATGGGATAAGTGCCTCTATCACATATACTTACATGCATTATGGATTTGAGTCGGATGTGGTCATCCAGTCGCAGCCGGCGCAGCCGCCGGAGGCCTGGGGCATCGAATCGGTTCACGCGCGTTTGTAGCTCTTGAGCGTCATCGAGGGGCCGGTGCCGGGCCAAATCCAGCGCGTGCTCAAGAGCGAGAGCGCCGACCCTTCGGAGCGGGCGCAAATGGCCTCGCCGGACCTAATTGACACCTTTTTGAACTACGGGTCTTTGATCTTTCCGGAGGGGTACGCCGTCGGGGTATTCCCCGAGCGCCGTCGCCTTGAACTCTTTCGGGCTGAACAGCTTCATGACGGCTCCCCTCCCTTCTCCTGATCGCCTGCCCTCGCGATGGCCCCGCGCCACTCATCGAGCCACGCGAACCCGTAGCGGTTCGCCTGGGTTTCGCGGTTCGCGCCGGGAATCTGCCGGCTCTGGCGAAGCCAGTGGAAGGCCTCGTGCCCGGCAATGAGGACAAGGGCTTCTTCCATCGTCTGAAGGCGTTCCTCGCGCCATATCCATTCCCATTGGAGCTTGTCCATGGCGCGGGTGCCGACCACCCACTTGGCCCGGTATGGGAACTCGCGGGCGGCGATGGAGACCGAGCAGCGGATCCGGCAGCCGAGCTTCTTATTCCTGTCGGGACAACTGCATCGGCCCCAGAGGCCCTGCGTGGCGGTCTGGCCCGTGCGGTCGTAGAGCCGGACGTAATCGAGGCGGCTGGTGTCGAATTGCCGGAGCTTCCGACGGAGGAATTCGAGGCAGCGGACTCCGAGAGCGGCATGGACCTGTAGCTTCACGGCACACCTCCTTCCGATTCTTTGTAGAAGGCCCGCATCGAGGCTTCGTATTCGTTCTGCGCCAGTTCCACGTCCGCATTGAACTGGTCGAGCGTTCTCCCCAGGTGCCGGCAGGTGTCCTCGACCAGCTTTCTCCACCACTCGGCGGCCTCGGTTAATCCTCCGATGATCATCGTGTTGTCCACGAGGATGCTCCACGGGTGGGCTGGCCTTGAGGCACTCCCGGCAATAGGCGGCGGAATACGGAACGCCGGGGACGCAGCCGACGCCCACGGCTTGCCGGGTGCCGCAGACCTCGCACAAGGGCAGGTCCGGGCTATCAGTTTTAGTTGTGGGCGCGGCTGCGCCTCGCAATTCTCGAGTGTTATTCATGCAAAACTCCTTTCTTGTTTGGATTTGGGAAAGAACCCTTGAACCCAATGCCCAGCCTAGTATTACTCTGTTAAGTAGAATCCTCAATTTTCGGCGGAAATTCTGTTCCGCAACAAGGACAACAGCCGACCAACCGCACCAACCACGGCTGTATCG
>JAJYHY010000097.1 GCA_021784555.1 bacterium | reverse complement strand
AAGAGGTATAATTGATGTCATGCCTATACATCGGGCGGATTTACCCGGCGTTGCTGGCCGCGGGCGCGGTTGGCCTGGAAAGCCTGGCGCTGGCATCCAGGCGAAGAGCGCTTGATTTCTTGATTCCTATGCTTATCGGCTGGGGCATCGCCGTGCTCCCCTTCGGGCTGCCCATTCTGCCTCCTGTCCCAATGGCCCGCTACGCGGCGGCTGTTGGGATCAAGGCCGCCGTGACCACCAACAGCGGCACCCAGCTTGCCTTGCCCCAGGATTATGCGGACATGCTCGGCTGGAAGGAGCAGGTGGCGGCCGTGGCGCGCGCCTGGAAGCAACTGCCCGCGGGCCAACGCGCCCAGGCCATGGTCATCGCCCGCAACTACGGCGAGGCGGGGGCGCTGGAGTTTTATGGGCCGCAATACGGGCTGCGGCAGCGCATCCTCCTGCCCGACAATTATCTCCTCTGGCCGCCGCCCAGCAACGGCGTGTGCAACGTCGCGGTCACCCTCGGAATTCCGCCCGGCGACCTTTCCAAGGCCTTTCGTTCAGTCCGGTTGGTCGAGACCTATGATAATCCCTGGCGGGTGAACGAGGAACGCCACGTACCCATCTGCGTCGCGCAGTCCCCGTTTAGAGACATTCTCGGGGCTTGGCCGCGCCTCAAACACTAAACGCCGCGCTCTCCATGGACTCGGTTCTAGCCAGGATCCCCGCGCGTTCGCGGCAGCAGGCCATGGATTGGAGCCTGCTGCTCGCCAGCCAGGAGATTGAGGTCACCATCACGCGCTCCGAAGAGGACGGAAGTTGGGGACTGCTCCTGGCGGAGACCGACATGCCGAGGGCGCTGGGTTCGATCCGCCAGTACCAATTCGAAAACCGCGGCTGGCCGTGGCAACAGGCCGTCTCCGAACGCGGCGTCCTTTTTGACTGGGCCAGCCTCGCGTGGGTGGCGCTGATTGTCCTGTTCTATTTTCTGGAAGGCCAGGGCGGGTTCCGGGCTGCGGGTTACATGGATACCGCCGCGGTAACGCATGGGCAGTGGTGGCGTCTGTTTGCAGCCGTCTGGCTCCATGCCGATGTTGGCCATCTTGCCTCCAACGCCTGCTTCGGTTTCATCCTGCTCGGCTTTGCCATGGGGGTTTACGGCACGGGCACGGGCCTGTTGGCCTCCTACTTGGCCGGCGTAATCGGAAATGTCGCCTCGTGGTGGCTTTCATCCATGCCGCACATTAGCCTGGGCGCGTCAGGAATGGTCATGGGCAGCCTGGGACTGCTCACGGTGCAATCCGTCTCATGGTGGAGACGGACGCGTCACGCCTTAAGGCTCATTCTGCTCGGCATCTTTGGCGGGGTGATGCTCTTCGTGCTGACGGGGACGTCACCCGAAGCGGACGTCCTGGCGCATTTGGGTGGATTCGTCAGTGGAGTGACGCTGGGGATTCCATTGAGCCTGACACCGGGGATCGCGGGCAAGAGCTGGGTTAACCTGGGCAGTGGATTGATCTTCGCCGTGCTGGTCATTCTGCCCTGGTGGCTGGCCCTGAACCATGCGATGTGCCCGTAGAGCCGAGCCTTGGCGAGGCAGGACCTCAGCACGCCAGTACACGACCGCCGTCACTCCGGCCAACAGCCACGGGAGCCTGGACCGCACCGCCTCTTGGCCTAGGTTCATCGTTCACTGCATCTGACCACGGATTGCGCGGACTGCACGGATGAGGCAGACCGCCGGAGGGCTGCCCGGCCTTGAAGCGTCCTTCGCGCCGAAACCTCCGCCCCCCGCCCCACCCCGTCAACGCCCCGCTCCAGCAGTCCACCCATGCATGCAACCTATCAACGCGTCAATCCGCGAATTCACTAATCCGGGCGCATGACAAAGTTCCCCGTTGCGCAGGATTGCATCCTGCGCCGCACGCCGAAGATGTTTGTCCTGCGCCCCACCAATCCACGAATCCATTCATCCATCATCCATTCATCCCCTGCCGCATCGCCGCGCGCACGCCCGGCGGCAGCAGATCCGCCAGTTGGCCCAGGCAGGGACAGAGATGAACGCCGATGAGATAGTTGCCAAAGTGATAGATGATGAAGTTCGCGCTCAGCCAAAGCGGCGCCAGCCAGCGCGTGACAGAATTGTCCGGGTGGCCCAAACTACATGACCCTTCGCTTCCGCTCGTGTGAATCTCCACACAAAATCGCCCTTGTCAACCGGGCTGGCGGAGCTAAATTTTGGGTGATGAGGAAAAACGCGATCCAGCAAGAGACGGGGTGGCGGACGTTCCATCCCTCCTATGGCAAGCATCGTGAAGCATTCGCTTCCATGCCCTTTCGCAGAACTTTGTAACGGAATGAAGCCCATACCAGTAATCTTTGTAACGCTGGCGGCATGCACGTGCGTCACGCTCCAAGCCGTGGGCCAGGCACCGGTTCCGCCGCCCGCTCCCCAGGTCCAACTGCGCTCGGCTGCCGAGTTGGACCAAATGCTGGGCCCAATCGCTCTTTATCCCGACCCGCTCTTGGCCGAGATGCTGCCGGCGGCGACCTCGCCTGAGGAAATCGTCCTGGCGGATCGGTATGTCAGTGCGGGAGGTGACCCGAACCTAATCGAACAGCAGGGCTGGTCGGCCAGCGTGAATGCCATGGCCATGCACCCGGAGCTATTAAGGTGGATGGATGACAACCTCGCCTGGACGACCGCGGTGGGCCAGGCCTTTCTCTATCAGCCTCAAGACGTGATGGACTCCATCCAGCGGCTCCGGATCCACGCAGTAGCCCTGGGCAACCTCCAAAGCACGCCCCAGCAGAATGTGGTCATGGACAACGGGATAATCGAAATCCTTCCGGCCAATCCCCAGGTCGTGTACGTGCCCGTGTATCAGCCGAACGTCATCTTTTACCAGCGCGGCTACGGACGGTCCCTGATTTCCTTCGGCATCCACTTTGCCGTGGGGCCGTGGTTCAATCACGACTTCGATTGGCGCGCCCACCACGTCATCATCTGGCACCGCGACCAACCTCGGCCCTCGGGCTGGTGGAGTTCCCGCCCTGGCGCCCGTCCCCGGCCTGAAGCCAATCATGCGGCGGTGTGGCGGCCGAGCAATCGCCCCAATTTTGGAGGCAGAGACATCGATCGCGGCTGGGGGGAGGCGCGAAGCACCTTCGCCCCCGCCCAACCCCAGCGTCCGGGCGTGCGCCCGGCGCGCCCGGCGGTGCAGCCTCGTCTCCCCACGGCGCCCACCCGCCCGCGCTCGCCTGGCGGGGCATTTATCGGCATCCAGAGTTCGCGCGAGGCCCGGCAGTTCAGCAACCGCGGACGCGCAAGCCGCGAGACGATAAACCGGAGAACGGAAGCGCCGCATCCGAGGTCCGAAACCCGGCCCGAGGCCGGCAGAAAGGGCCGATAGCCCCAACCCGATAAGTCTCACGCTAGCTCACGGAAAGGATGTAAGGTGATGAATATCCCCCAGTGTTTCAGTGGTCGGCTCGTAGCCAGGGCATGTCCCAACAGCGGCTTGACGCCGCACTTTGTGGAGAACGCACCGGACTGCGACAAAGTGGAGGATGAAATGGCCGATAAAGACCTGATGGCCGGGTTTTGGGGACAAGCCCTAACGAGACTTGTCTTCGGTTTGGCAGTCAGCCTCCTCGTATGCACGTCCCCCCTGCGCCTGTTCGCCGCCGGAGAGCAGCGGTTTGATTCTCCGCGGGCCGCAGTCGATGCCCTCAAAGCGGCCGTTGAGGCGCGAGACACTAATGCCCTGCACGCGATCTTCGGCCCGGAGGCCCACGCGCTGGTTTCGGCCGATGTCGTTGAGGCGGCTCAAGCGCGCGAGGCCTTTGTGAGCCGGCTCAAGGACAAGGTGACCCTGGTTCCGGAGGGGGAGTCCAAGGAAGTGCTGCAACTGGGGGCGGACAATTGGCCCTTTCCGATCCCTCTCGTAAAAGACGGCGGCCAGTGGTTCTTCGACACCGCGGCGGGCAAGCGGGAGATTCTCGACCGGCGCATCGGGGCCGACGAGTTGGGCGCTATCCATGTCTGCCTGGCTTATGTGGAAGCCCAACGCGAATATGCCAGCCAGGACCGCAACGGAGATGAAGTGCTCGAATACGCCCAGCATCTTCGCAGCACGCCAGGCACCCACGACGGCCTCTATTGGTCCACACGGCACGGCGACGAGCTCAGTCCTTTGGGTCCGCTGGTCGCCCAGGCCTGGTTTGAAGGCTACCGCCACAAGGCCAGAATCCTGACCGAGGAGCAGTCGCCTTACCACGGCTACTATTTCAAGATTCTGACCCGCCAGGGCAGGCACACCCCCGGCGGCAAATACAACTACATCATCAACGGCCACATGATAGCCGGCTTCGCGCTGGTTGCCTGGCCGGCTCAATGGGACAACACGGGCGTGATGACCTTGATCGTCAACCAGCAAGGCAAAGTCTATCAAAAGAACCTTGGCCCTAAAACCTCCCGCATCGCCTCCGCCATAACCACCTACGACCCTGACAAGACGTGGACCCCGGTTACGGACGAGTGACCGGCTCAATTGTCAAGGCATCGGCGGACGGTTTCGAGGAGCTGGTCGGGCGAGCAAGGCTTTTGCACGAAATTTTCGCCCGCGTGCAATTCAATTTCCCGTCCGGCGATTTCCGCACTGTAGCCGCTGGTGTAAATGACCTTGAGCCGCGGGTTTTCCGCCTGCAAACGCCGCGCCAGTTGCTGGCCGCTCATGCCTCCCGGCATCACCAGGTCGGTCAGCAGCAATGCCACCTGCTCGCGATGTTCCGGCCATAGCTTCATGGCCTCGGCGCCGCTGGCTGCTTCCACAATCCGATAGCCGTAACGCTCCAACGTAGCCCGCGTCAACACGCGCACGGCGCGGTCGTCCTCAGCCAGCAGGATGGTTTCCGTGCCGCCGTCGGGTGTGCGTCGGGGAGCGGTTGACGAGGTCTCCTCCAACGTAGCAGCGCCGGCCGGGATGAAAACGCGGAAGCTGGTTCCATTTCCCGGTTCGCTCTCGACATCCACCCAGCCTCCGTGTTGCTTCACAATCCCGAAGACGGTGGCCAGACCAAGACCGGTGCCCTTGCCCGGTTCCTTGGTGGTGAAAAACGGGTCAAAGATTCGCGGCATCACCTCCGGCGGTATGCCTTCGCCAGTGTCACTCACACTCAACCACACGTAACGGCCTCTCGAGGCCTCCGGATGAAGCTGGGCGAGGTCTGCGTCCACGCTCTTTACCCCCGTCTCGATAAGCAACAGCCCGCCTTCGGGCATGGCATCCCGGGCGTTGACGGCCAAATTCATCAGCACCTGGTCCAGCATTGCGGCGTCGGCGCGCGCCAGCAAGGGAGCGCAATGGAGGCTCAATTGCAGTCGCACGTCCTCACCGATGATTCGCTGAAGCATCTTCGCGAGGCCGGTAACCACCTCGTTCAAATCCAGATGGCGGGGTTGCATGACCTGGCGCCGGCTGAACAGCAGCAATTGGCGGGTCAAATTGGCGGCGCGCTCGGCGGAGGCGCGGATTTCGGCCAACCCCTCGCTCACCTCGGCCGGCAAATCCGGGGTCATCGCGTTCAATTCAGCCTGCATCATGATAGCGGCAAGGATATTGTTAAAATCATGCGCCACGCCGCCGGCGAGTTGGCCGATGGCCTCCATTTTTTGCGCCTGCCGGAACTGGGTTTCCAATTCAACCTCACGGGTCACATCGAGCTTGATGGCCATGTAGTTGATCATCCTGCCCGCGGTGTCGCGCACCGGCGAGATAGTTGCGTCTTCCTCGTAGAGTGAGCCGTCTTTGCGTTTGTTAACCAGGCGGCCGTGCCAAACCTCGCCGCGTAGGATCGTGTCCCATAGGTTCTTGTAAAAATGGTCTTCCTGCCTGCCGCTCTTCAACACACGCGGATTTCGGCCGATGACCTCCGCACGGGAATAACCGGACACACGCTCGAAAGCCGGGTTGACATAGACGATATTGCCGGTGAGGTCGGTGATAACGACGGACTCGGCCGCCTGTTCCAGGGCGGTGGCCAGCCGCGTTCGCTCCAGTTCCGCCTGCTTGCGTGGGGTAATGTCCTCAACGGAACCATCGTAATAGAGGATTCTTCCCCCCGCGTCCTTTACAGCGCGGCAATTCTCGCGCAAGTAGATCGTGCTGCCGTCCCGGCGCAGCCAGGCCGCCTCGATTCCCCGGGCCTCTCCCCCTTGTTCCAGCAACTCCTTGAACCGGGCGCGTGGATAATCCGCGTGGTATCCATCCGATTCCAGGTTTCTTTCCGCAAGCTCCGACAGTGAACGGTAATCGAGGAGTTGCAACAGCGCCGGATTTGCCATGACAATTCGTCCCTCGGGCGTGGTGCGATAAAAGCCTATGACCGCATCGTTGAAAAGATTTCGGAACCGCTCTTCACTTTCCCGCAACGCCTCCTCGGCCCGTTGCCGTTGCTCCTGCTCACACATCCGGTCCAGTGCGTAGGAAATGTCCGTGGCAACCTCCTCCAGCAACCGGTTTTCTTGGGCCTGGAAAAAATCCGGCTCATCGGCACAAACGCTAAACGCGCCAAAAACCCTGCCCCGCACGCGCAATGGAAACGCGGCGCAGGACTCGATGCCCAGCTTGGGGAAGACGCCGTGACAGCAAGCGGCAAGGGGATCGTTCAACGCGTGGTTGCACAAGGCCGGGCAGCCCGACCCCATCGCCTCGGCGGCGACACCGCAGACGCCAAGCCCCAAACTGTGCGTCGGATTTGGTTCAGCCATGCGGCTGGCTATCGTGGTCAATGTGCCGCCGTTGCCCGTGCGTTCGCCAATCCACACGGCGCGGAATTTGCCGAACTGGAGCATCACCTCGCAAATCTTATTGAACAATTCGTCGCGCGCCTGGCAACGCACGATCGTCTGGTTGACCTGGCTCAACGTCGCATAAAGGCGGGTGAGCCGCTTGATTTCCAATTCCTGGGCCTTGCGCTGCGAGATATCACGCACCACGGCCAGAACCCGACCCTCGCCCCCGATTTGGGAGCCGCGCAATGACACCTCCACCCAGAAACGGCCCCCATCCTTTCTTCGTGCCAGCCACTCGAAGACCTGCGGGCCTTCTTCAGCCGCCGAGCGTATCCGGCGGCTGGCCTCCTCCCAGTTGTAAGGCGGCTCGCTCATCAGCCAATTCCTGGCTTTATCCGAAAGGATTTCCTCCTTCGAGCCCAAGCCATACATTCGCAGCATGGCGTCGTTCACATCCAGCACGTGGCCGGTTCCGGCGTCGTGCAGGAAGATGGCGTCGCTGGCGGCGTTGAAGATCTCCCGGTAGTTTTGCTCGCTGCGCCGGAGGCTCTCCTGCGCCTGCCTGCGTTCGGTGATGTCCTGAAATGAGCCGTGGAGCTTGACGACCTTGCCATTTTCGACCTCTGGACGGCCAATGGTGCGTATCCACTTGCGCACGCCTTTGGTGGAAACAAGCTCCAATTCCAAATCATACGGCCTGCCGCGTTCGATCGCTTCTTTTACAGCGGCTTCGATTCGGGCACGGGATTCGCCGTGATAGAATTCCAGGCCCATGTCCTTGTCGGGCTTGACGTCCGGGTCCAGGTCATGGATTCGCGCGACCTCTTCGGTCCAACTGCCTTTGCCCGTTGCCGTATCCAATTCCCAGCCGCCGACTTTCGCCGTCCGGCCCATGTCTCTGAGCAACTCTTCACTTTTCCGCAACGCTCGCTCAGCCTCCACCCGCTCGGTGATGTCCATCGCAATCCCGTCCCACACAACCAATCCATCCTCCCCGCGATGCGGGTGTGAGCGCAGATGCATCAGGCGCTGTCTTCCGTCGGGGTTCCGGATCCAGACCTCCATTTCAAAGTCCGTCAGGGTCTCTGCGCTCTGGGCCTCGGCGGTCGCGAGCCTCTGGCGCGCCTCGGGCACCACCAGGCCTCGCAGGCAATCCGCATCACGCAAGACGTCCGCCGATTTAATTCCATGCACGCGCTCGACACCGGCGCTCACATAAATGAAGCGGGGTTTGCCGTCCGCCTGCGGCACATATTCAAAGACGTAGGTATGCGGCAGGTTGTCACCGAGCAATCGCAGTTGAGTTTCGCCTTCCTGAAGCTTGAGGGCGGAGCGCCGTATCTGCTGGAAAAGCGAGTTCAGCACGAGACCCAGCGCCACCGCGGTAGCCAGCACAAAGAACCAGCCCTTTACGTTTTCCAGCAGTGCCTCCCGCGCCTCCTCATGCATGAAATGATGCAGCAGCCAGCCGGAACCGAGAATCCATAGCGCGCCCAAGCTGGCATATCCCAAGGCGATCTTGATGGCCTTCCCCCGCGTTGGCCACCAACGGGGTGGTGTCATCGGCCCCGTCTCAACCGTTTTCGACATAGACTAATTTGAACACTTTCAGCGCCGATTAACCTCGACTGCGTCCGCAGGGGGTTATGCCGCCATTGCCCCTACCCCCTTCCCTCACGAAGATTTCACCAAAATAACGTCCCGCGCGTTGAAAGGCATTGGACGAGTCCTGATCGTGCGCCTTCTTCGAGCGACGCCGGGACTTCGCAAGGCGTTGGGCAAACTCTCTCCTGAGCAAAGACCGGCGGCCACAGCCGCGCTTGTAATTTTCAATGACAATCCCTTCGCCGCGCGGTTGCGTCCCCACAAGATCCAAACTGGCTGTCCGGCATGGATTCGAACCATCTACAAGGGGGGTGACTTGGTTTCTTGGACTTGCCACTGTTTGCGTATTCATGCCGTTGCCTATATCACTCATAACCAGTGTTTGCAAGGTTTTTATTTGTATTATGTGGCAACTAACGGCAGATATTCGTGTGTCAGTTTGTATCTTGTGTCGAATCTGTGTCGGCAGACAAACCCTCGCGAATCTGTGTCGGTTTGTGTCGGAATGTCTACAGCTTCGGAGGCTGAGAAATCGCGCACGCTTGGCCGGCCACCCCAGGCTCTCGGGGTCCGCCCATGGCCTTCCTCCCCTCGCCTACTCACCCGTGCGCTTCCAGGACATGCTGAACGCCACCCTGGCTGGCACGCCGGGGAAAGGGTATCAGGGTGAAATGCCGGTCCGGGCCGATAGGCTACGCGGGCTTTTGGGGAATCGGGCGGGCGCGAAAACGCGGGCGGGGATGGGTGGGCGAACGCCGGCCCGCGCGGTATAAAAGCCATACCCCGCCTCTCCGAACTTTCCAAGAAATCCCGGGGAATGGCCTTTTGTTGAGCGTTGCCTGTCGTCGTTGTTCGCCGTCGGCCTGATGACAGCCGCTGCCCAGCCCTCGGTCTGGGGCTCGGACTTCTTGGAGTCCGGAATCCTCCTGGCCTTGCCGTCGGCGCCGATGCGGGGTTGCCCAACTGTAATCGGATTACAGTTGGCCCGTATGCTGCCCACGAGGGGCGCACCGACAGCACAGATCCGGGCCAGTTCCCTGTCTGACAACTGCTGATTCTCAACAGTCGGGGTGAGCCAGCATCGGCGCATCAACCGGGTCCGCAACTGGGGATGGGCCCCGGTTCCACCTGAACTGGCGGATTCCGCCAGTTGGATGCCGCCCTCGAGCCGCTCCGTCGAACTGGCGCTCAAGGAATGGCCGAATCTGTCAGATAGGGAACTGGCCAAGATTTGCGCGGTGGACCATAAATCCGTCGGAAGCGTGCGGGACCAACTGGGGAACTTCCCCAGTTGTTCCGAACCCCGTAGCGACAACTGCGATTTAAACGCAGTTGAGCAACCCCGCATCGGCGCCGATGGTAAGACGCGGAAGGGCGCAACGGGTCCAAGGGCAATAAAAAGGCCCACCGGGTGAGGGTGGGCTGCGAACAACACGCTTCCGGTTCAGTTCCGGTCCGCGTGGTTATAGGCCGGGATTGAGTAGATGTGGTCCCTCAGATCCAGGCGAGGGCGTCTCTTCGGGCTGAGGGCGTCAAGGCAAGCTTCAAACAGTTCTGCGCCCATCGCGTAGGCACCATTCCCGTCATCGTCTCCGTCTTCCCATGCAGCGTTGGCTTCAAGCCACCACCCAACGGCTGGCACCAGGTCCACTAGCCTTAGATCCCCTTCAGGCACATCCCCTTCGGATGTTTCTTTCCAATTATCCGCCAGCCAGAACTTGCCGTCGTCATCCTGGAACAACGCCTTTGGCAGTCGGCGGACGGGGAAGCCTTGGACAAGGCGGAGTTCTCCGACGGGTGCGTCCGAGTCTGGCGTTTCGATTATGATGGTCTTCATGCTACCTCCGCGGGCTGGGGATTCGCGTCGGCTTCATCGTCCATCGACGGAAGCGGGAAGTCGCTCGGGAGCACAAAGTCGTCGGAGGACCAGTCGCATAGGGTTTGCTCGAGGAAAAGCTCCAGCGCCTCCTCCGGCGATTCGACGTTATGGACTTTGGCGGCTGCGCAAAGCAGGCCGTAGCTAAACGGGGCAATCTCGACCGCCATAGGGACGGTCATGTTCCGCACGCGGCGCCAATGGAGCAGTTTTTGCACATCGGGATCGTACTTAAGGCCCTTTTGTTTCTTCACAAACGCCAGGAGCTCGTCATAGTCCAGTGCCCGCAGCCTTTCCAGTAGGCGATGGTTTGCGAGGACGTCTTCCTTGGTTGGGGTCATGGCGACGATGGCTTTCTCGATTGGCGTGAGGCCATTGAGGGTCTCTGCGGGCGGGGTTTGTTCTGGCTCGTCGCTCTGGTGGTTATTGGTGGCCTTGGCTTTCGCCGGGGCTTTGATCTTGGGGGATGTATGTGTGGTTCCCATTCTTGGTCTGGGGGAGTTGCCCGCCAAAGCCCGGTGATTGAACATTGGCCATGCAGATAGCCGCTGAGCCGAACAGTGGCGGGCAAATTATTTTAGGTTCTGAGTGAATCTGCATCATGAATTGTTCAACCAGCGCGAATCCTACCGAAAACCGGATTCGTGTCAACGTAAATAGCTGCGCATCAACAACTTAGAGATACACTGAAAAAAGGGTGTCGCTGTAAGTGCTTGATTATCAACGCCGGGGCGGAAGGGGACCCCCAAAATGGCACCGAAGATTTTTTTTCGGATTGGCCGTCTGGCCGGCACGGTCGGGGAGTCCAACTGTAATATTGTTACAGTTGAGGCGATCCGCATTCACACCCGTCCAACTGTCATCCGATGACAGTTCCGGGGCGCCTCTGATGGGCGGCGATCAAATCGTCGCGCGCGTCCGGCGCGACAACCTCGAACGGTTCGCAGTTGAGCAACCCCGCATCCATGCCGCCCAAGCGTCGGAAAACGACAATTGCGAAAGGTGGAGCAACTGGGTGGGGGCGGCCATCTCGCGAAAATGCCCCACAACGCGCCGGGGGGCCTGCCCGCTACTCTGCCCTCGGAGGGCTTCCGGCTTGTTTTAGGGCGCAAAGCGTGAGGCTGGTGGGGTGAACCGGAGGAGTTCCCTGCTTGACCCGATGGCGGGGAACGGAGCAGGCTGCCCAGCACAATGAAAACAACACCCCTCTGCATACTGGCGATAGTCGCCCTTTCAATGTCCGGTTGCGCCCTGAATTCTGGGGTTGTTCCCTTGGGAGGCGACAGGTTCATGATCACCCGTCAGGCGGCCACGGGATTCTCCGGCTCGGGCAGGCTGAAAGCCAAGGCGATAATCCAGGCCGAGAAATTCTGTGCCTCGCGCGGCAAGACCATGAAGGTAGTAGCCATAACCGAGGCCGAGCCGCCCTACGTTCTTGGGAACTTCCCCAAAGCGGAAATCGTTTTCGACGCCCTGGACCCGAATGATCCCAGGCTCAGACAGGCCACGGCTGTTGACCCGTCTGGGGGCCGGATGAAGTTCGGGGAGAAGCCGCCCTCGCGCATAGACGTGAACGTGAACCAGTAGCGGAGGTTCCAAGCTGGCTCCGGTTAGCCGCGGTGACCTGATGAAATAGCGTCCAGGCGGGGTCAAGGCACCCCCGGAGCAGCGACGCAGGGATCGGCAGGCCAGACCCCTACTCCTACGCCTAATCTCGGCAGCGAGATGGGCCGCACACCGGGGATGCCTGAGTCTTCGACTGCGCCCACGCAATCTCAGGCAGAGCCGCGAGCAGTATGGCCCCGGCCTGGAGAATGTCAAACGCGGCCGACACGCACTGGTCTGCGCCACTCCGGATGGAGTTTAGCCGGCGGTTGGCACAGACCGAGGCACCCGGCCTCGCGCGGTGCGGCCTTTGACCCGCTGCCCCACCAGAACTCTAAAGGGCATCGTTGTCAGAGAGGATGAGCGGTGTCCCATCCGCGACGTACCGGAAGTACCAGGTAAAGCCGCCGGATTGGGCCAGGACCCAATACTCCGTCCCCTGCGGAGCATTGAACTGAATCGCCCCGGAGGCATCACTCACGACGCGCCTTACCTTGGGAAGCACAGCGGCAACGTTTGGATCGGACATCGGGATTGTGTGCAATTGCTCTCTTGCCTCGTCGGCCTTTGCGCGGGCAAGACACCCAGCGAAGCCTGGAACTTTCTGCGCCGCATCAGGGAATTGGCCGCTCAGGTCCAGGGCGAGTTGGTCGTCCGAGCGTGTGTCGGCAGGGTGGTAGGCCCGGTAAAGAGAAGTAAGGCCGTTGGTCGCGCCACACGGTGTTGCCAGCTTGAGTTGTTGCTCCAGTTCGTTCTTCAGCCATTGCGCCCTAGGAGCCAGGAAAAAATCGATCCACCTGTGCTGGGATGCAGCCAACAGATAGACACAGACTCCGGGCTGCGGGAGCGTTTTGCCGCCGCCTCCTAGCACGAAGATCTGCCCCGTCACCTTCTGGTTCGGGCTACATCCCGCACCCATCATCCCGACAATCAGAAAGGCAAGTTCGCACACCCCTACCGGTTTGGTCCTCATTTTGTCCTCTTGTTTGAGTTCGATGTTCCATCTCCCGAAACCCTTTTGCTGGCGGCGGGAATAATGGCACGGTAGCAGGCATTCCGTCGAGTGAATTCTTCGCACTGCTCAGCTTGGTTTTTTCTCCATCGAGACAAGCACCCTTGGCCACCTGCCACAACCCCCTATGGGGGCTTTGGGGGTTATATCAGCCCTTATGAAAAGTACCTATGAAAAGTCAGTATGTACGTACTTATGAAAGTGGCGAAAGAAGTGGCGAATCAGTGGCGACTAAGTGGCGAAAGAAGTGGCGACTGAGTGGCGAATCCTTGACAATGGGTTTTTGCGGTCATCCGGGCCGAGTTTTCCAACCTGAATGTGAAAACCGAATCGCGAGAGAGTATAGACACGCGTCTTTATTCCAGGACCGCCCGCATCCGGACGGGGTTCCGTGCGCCTGCCAAGGGATTGGCCCCGGGCGGGGATTTCTGAACTTTCGCCACTATCATAGGGTTCGCCACTTTCATATTGCAGACTTGACGGATTCGAACGAAGTGTGGCCAAATGGCCCCATGAACTCAGGAGTAATTAGCATTGGCAGTTCGGAACTTATCCTTCTTGCCATGATCGGTTACGCCGCCTTCTGCATCTGGATGCTCATAGACTGTGCCAACAACGACTCGAGCAATTTCAAGACCGCCTGGATACTGATCATTCTCTTGGCCGGTTGCATCGGTGCCCCGATATACCTCGTTGCTCGCAAGATTCCAAGAGATGCGGCCAAGGCGCGCTCTGAAGACCCCGGAAAAGGTGATCAGGAAGGTCCACCAGCCACCTGGCCGCCTGCTTGAATACCTGCCGTCTAGAGCATCGCCGTGTCAGGAATGAACCGTTTGTGATGCCAGCGGTCTTACGGAGCCGAAGAAGCGGATGATTTCGGGTGTCGGGTAAAGCTCTGCCGGGATGCCAGTGTAGGCGTCGAGCAGGGAGTTGGAGCCGTAATAAGTGTGGGCCTCCGCGATGAACAGGCGGACCGCACCGTCCGCGCCCACCCGGAAAAGGTCGCCGCGGACGCTGGCGCGTTTGGCAACCGGGTTCCACTCGAACGCGGGGCAGAGCAGTTGTTCGGACTTAGCCCGGGCAAGACACCGCCGCATCGCTTCCTGCTCAGAGATCCCGTCGCAGTACCAGCCCGGGGTTTCGTGAAATTCCGCGCCCTCGAAGCCGGAATGGCCCAGGCTGAGTTCGGCGCGGCATCGTTTGACGGTCTGGCCGACCATGTTCCAGGTTGAGACGGTGAGCGACGGTGGGCCGGCGAATCCCAAGGTGAAGTCGGCGAATACCGGCGCGAACTCGAAGGGCATCTTGAAAAGGACGCCCAGGAGGTCGATGAGCAGAGGCTGGGATGCGGGTTGCATGGGATCAGTAACTCGCCGCCAGCCTGCGGGCTTCCTGGAGGCTCGAAAGGCCGCCGTAAAGGGTTCGGCGCGCGACATCGAGTGAGACGGGCAAGGCCAGCGTGGATTTGGGCTGGGTTCCCGTGAAAGGGGGCGATTCCCAACTGCTCGCCATAGCTGTTGAACAGGCGGACGGCGTTGCTCACCGCGGCTCGCCCGGCTTCGGGCAGCGTGGCCAGGATCTTGGAGTATTGTGCCGCCGCGGGGGTGGTTTGAAACATGGTCCGGAGCGGGTGATGGCCCGCAAACGAGGCTTTCACGTAAGTGGCGGGGTCGGGCTTCCTCTCGGTTCGGGCCTCCGCCAGCGCGGCGGTGTACGCCTCGCGGAAGGCCAAACCCCGCTCCGAATATCGGGTTTGACTTTCTTCCGCCTGATGCCGTAAATATTTCTTGTGCTTCGTCACCCCTCGTGGAAGCACTGGTAGTCTCAGGGGTAGGACCAAGTTCCTGCGACCCTTGAGGTGAAGCTCCTCCACTCACTTCGGGAGGCGGTGGTTGCTTTACAAGGCCTGTATCGGTTAGAGGGGGCTGGGGCTGGCCATTGTCGGCGGCGCTCTTCGGGGCGCCGTCGCTTTCTTTGGGACGCACCCAGACCACTTCCGCGTTCGACCATTTTGGTGAGTGGGCGGTCGCATTGCCGTCTTGCCATTGGCCTCCAATACTACACCCTCGTTTACCGTAGGTTCCGCGCAAGCAAATTCCGCCGAAACGCAGCGGTATCCGTAGCCCCTAAGCATAACCTTCAGCAAGCGGCGGAGTCTGCAAATCGGCGGTGCTTGCCAGCGGCCCGGCTCCGGCCTGACGGTCAAAACCCAGGTGTCTGTGTCATCCCGCCGTTTCAAAATGCCACCTCCTCATCGTGTTGCGGGTGGTGCTGGTCATGCCAGCGCCGGGCTCTGTCGATCTCGCCAGGCCAGTTGTTCAAGAGCGTCTGGACAGTCTGCCGCCTCCGCTCTCGATCGATATGGGCTTGGTAGTATTGCTCGAGCATCTGGAACTCCTCGTTGGAAGTGTCGGTCAACTGGGCCTCTTTAAGGGCGTCGAGTTCCCTTGACGTGAATGTCTGCCCCGGCGGCCGTCCCATGATCGCGTTGACTCGTGCCGCCAGCCACGTGAGATCCGGGGTAAGCTCGTTTTCCGCTAGGGCGGCCGCTCTCCTCGCCCGAGCGGCGCGCAGATCGACCTGCAGCAGTTCTTGCTGTAGTCTCTCCATAAACTTTTGCTCTGTTATGCCGCGCGCGTACCATGTGAACCGGCATTTGAGCGTTTGCGTCATAAAGAACTTAGCCTGCTCAAGGATCTCCAGGACGTAGCGCAACTCGTGGACCTTTAATGGGATGGCCCCATCCGTTCGGTTTAGGAACTCAGAACGGAAAACCCGTTCGGACTTATAGCCGAGAGCGCGGCGCACGATGACCGCCCGCCGGATCTCTACGATCTTGGAGTTGCCCATGGTGGCATACACCGCAGAGAGGACACAAAACTCGCGAAGGAAGACAGCCGCACTCGACTGATCCCCAGCCTTGTATATGGCCTCCTCAAGCACATGTTTCGGAATCCGAACCTGCATGTCGGCCCCGTTTTTCGACTCGAACTCGACGCGGAACCGGTCAAGGCGATCACAGTGTTCGATGGCCAGCACGACGTTGCCAAGCCGCCAGCCAAATGCTGCATAGGCCGTCGCTAATGCCAGGTGCCTCTCATTCGCTGCATCGAGGTCGGCGGGGGTTCCTGGCTCACTTTTTGTTCGCGACAGCATCTCCCTACGCTCCTGGGCGCCACGTTCCGAGAGCAGATGCCGACCGAAGTGCATCGCGGCGTGGTTTGCGATGCCGAACAGCCGTTGCCGCCAATCGGAGCCGTAGGCCAGACTGCACAAAGGAAACTGCACGAACCGTCCCTTGATGGGCACTTTTGGCGTATCGGCAGTCGCGGCCTCGATAGGTTCAGGCATCGAATCCCTCCTTCGGGGGCACGCGATCTTTGACACCGCACAAGGTCGGCGCTACGGTGTCATTGTCGCTGTTATTTGGCCCCGTCGCTTCTCCCGGAGCGCAGGGCCTTCTTGTTGGCGGTGGGCCTCCAGGGTCCAACCACTCGTAATCGCAACGGCGCCGCACTAGCTCTACCCGCGCCTCAGCGGGCGACAGGCCTCGCAACCACCACAGGTCAGGGTCGGCCTGGATGCACGTCCAGATTCCTTCGCGGCGGCGATAGGTTGCCGCCCCCGACGCAAACTCGCTCGTCACGGACAGGCGCCGCTCCGTGTCTACCAGATAGGCCGGGCGTCCGCGACAATTCGTTGCACGGCGCGTGGACGGGGTGCTAACCATTGACGCACCCCCGTTCACGCTGCATACGGAGCATTGCGCCCATGACGCTGGGCCAATGATAGAGGACGCGCTTCTTGCCCGCCTTGATGAATGGAAGAATGCCCACAATGCGCCAGTTGTGTAGGGTGCGCTTGCAGACCGGGAGCCGCCGCAACAGTTCGGCTTCGGTGATGATTTCCGGCCTTGCCTCTTGCTGAGACTGTATCGTTGTAGATGCGATGTCGTGCATATAGGGCACCCTGCGGCGCGATGGAGGGTCATGCACGCTTTCGGAGTAATTCTACAGGGTCGCCTGACGAGGCTCCCACTTTCCCGCTTCCTCGCCTGTTGGCACAGGCCCACAGAGGCTATGCGGCGGTAGGTGACGGGGGCGGAGTGCCCGGATTGCGGCTGTCGCGGTCAGTTACAGCGCCGGACAAGAATCCGGCCTTGGCGAGAAGATCCCCTGGCACGAGCAAGAAGTTGCCGCATCGCTCGGCGGTGATTGGAGAGGTCGTGCTCCAGCAGCCGGACGCGCCCCACCGCTGGCAGATACATGGAGAGTGCAGACACCGACGGCACGCCAGCCCTGCGGCAGTCATAGTCTGCGCAAGCCAGCGCCAGAACAGAGGCGGGTGGGCGCTTTGGGCGCGGCGCGCCTTGCCGCCGAGGGCGATTGGCGCGGTATTGGCGGTAGGCCGGATCGCGCTCCAGGAACGTTCGCAGCGAGCTGCGAACCGCTCTCCAACTCTCTTGCTGCTTCTTTGTAAGGGCGCCAATCAGGCCGGCGAGGTTTACGGTGACCATATTCGGGTCGTAGTCACTTGATTCGAAGCGGACCACGCTGGCATCCATGTAACCGCGAGAGCCATCCCGCGGGAGTTGCGAGATTTTGGCCGGAAGTCTCTCCAGCCAAGCATCGAAACCGACAAGAACAGATGTTGAGCCCTCGCGGCAGTCGAAGCTGATGGCGCCGGGGCCAAGCCACACGACATTCAGCAACCCCATCCGATACAGTTCCCTGCGGTAGTCGAAAAGGAATGCCCGCCGACACTCTTGGTGAAGGTCCGGCCACGGCAGCTTAGGCCGCTCCTTGTGGCTGTGCTCCCAGGCGACGGTAGCTCTGTAAGTCGGCTTTCCCATGACCAGATCGAAGCCCGAGAGTTCTCTCCTCACGACCAGGTGCGGGAAGGAAGGCTGCCGCGACAACACCTCGTATCCCTGGGCGATGGTGTCCCGTTCAAACCTCTGGAACCCATCAGCGGTCGTCAGGAACCACCAGCGGGCTGGGTTGTCGAATCTGGCGGGCGGTATCTCCACATGCGAGCACATAGGAGTTTTACTGCGCGGCGGCTGGCTTGAGCGGGATGACATTCTCGGCCCCGACAGGTGCCACGGCAAGCCACGCCTCACCCTGCTCCTTGGTCAGCAGTCCTTTGTAGTGCTTATGGATCATGTCAGGCGAGTTGCCCGCCATGCTTGCCGTCAGACCCTCATTCGAGTGTGCCGCAAAATGGGCCGAGATGAAGCTGTGTCGCAATCCGTTTCTGCGGTCAGGGATGCCAAGCTCGCGCCGCAGGTCGCCAAAGTCTTCGTGAAGCATGTCATAGCCCTTCGGCCAGACGCTACCCTCGCGCCCCTGATACGGTTCGAGCCACCCCGCCAGCGCGGCGCAGAGCGGAATTAGACGGCGGGAACGGGTCTTGGACTTGTGGGCCTTAACCTCGACGTTGCCGGGGATACCGAACACGTCTTGCCATTCAAGACGCGTGATTTCTCGGAACCGCATACCGGCCAGACCGGCAAGGGCTAGGACAGGTAACAGGGGCCGGAAGTCCATCTGGGGCTGTTCTCCATTAACGGATGAGGTTGGAGTGCGGCTTGCTCGTTCGAGCATGGCGCGCAGTTCCCCCGCTGTGAAAAGCTCAATAGTTTCTGGGTCCGCCGTCTCGTTTTCCATCCTGCTCGCCTCGAACAACCGATGCGTCCGCTCCAGGTAGTCTTGCTTAACGCACCAGTTGAGCAGCATCCGCACGATGTTGCGCCGTTCGTTGCGGGTTTTGGGAGCCAGCTTGAAATGCTTCCCCATGTAAAGGTTCATGTGCTCCTTGGTCAGGTCGCAAACGTCTGCTCCCGGGAATGTGTCTTTGAACTCGCGCAGCCAGATGGCGGTCAGGGCGTGCTGTTCCGGGGATAGATGGGGCCGCTTCCCGTCGCGTGCCACAGTGTTGGCCTCGCGGTCCCTGATGAACTCCTCAACAGCCTCGGCCAAAGCCCTGCGCTTGATTGCCGCCACGTTGCGGAGGAACCCTTGTACGGCATCACTCATGGAATATCGGCCGCCAAGGTGTGTCATCGCATCACAGAAGGCCGCCGCGCTCTCCGCCAGACTGAAACGCCTCCCGGTGGTGGTGAAGTGCCGCTGGAGTCTCTCAAGGGCTGCGAGGGCATCGGCGGCCTGGCCCGGCCTCAGCAACGTGACGGTTGATCCCTTGGCAAGCTCCTTCTTGAGTGTCTCTCCGTGGGCCTTCGCCTCTCCAAAAGACGGAAAGGCTTTCATCTGGCGCTTTCCGCCCGCTGCCCACGCGACACGGTAACGCGGGTAAGTGGGGGTCTTCTTGTAGATCGTTACGAGGACCCGTCCTCTGTTTTTGATGTGGTAAGGGAATCTCACGCCTTTTCCAGACTCAGCCCTCGAACAGGCCATTTTCTGTGTCAGAATTGTGTCAGAGCCGCCAGATCCTTCATTTTCCTCAGTAAAGCTGGCTGTCCGGCATGGATTCGAACCATGACAAAGAGCTCCAAAGACTCTTGTGCTACCATTACACCACCGGACATTAACGTCTCCAAAGTAGCGTGCTCCCTCCCGCCACGCAAAGGAAAAACACGCCTGCTCTAAACGCTGGTTCGCGTGGCAATCTTAACCGCCGCTTGACAGCAGGCGCGCCGATGCGGCAATGTGCGGCTATTGCATGAGTCTGTTTTCGACGGCTTCATCTCAAAAGGATAAAGAGCGGCACCGTTTTTACCTGTTGCCGGGAATGGGCGGACGGGCCTTGCCGCGGAAGCATCGCAGGATACTGCGATGGTCGCTGATCGCCGGGCTGTTCGTCTCAGCGCTTCTGGCGGCCCTGCTCGACCTGTTAAATACCATGCTCCGCCATCCGTGAAACAACCGGTTTTCCAGGCCCTGGCCGAGGCCGCCCGTTCTAACGAACCGGTAGCGTTGGGCGTGATTTCGGGCGTGAAAGGCTCCAGCCCGCAGAAGCTGGGCGCCAAGGCCCTGTTCTACCGGGACGGGCGCATTGTGGGCACCATGGGCGGAGGCTGCCTGGAGGCGGAAGTGCAGCGCCGAGCCATCCAGTCTCTGCGGACAGGCCAAGGGACCTCTTTTGACCTGCTGCTGGACCACGATTTTGGCTGGGACGACGGCCTGATCTGCGGCGGAAAGGTCCAGGGTTTGATTCTCCCGAATGCCCAAAGACCGGGCGAACAATTCTGGGATGACTTGGTGCAGAGACGGGCCGCTCTGACCTGGGGCGTTAAAGAGGATTATTCCATCGCATTGATGGATTTGCCGGCCTGCGCCGACTCTGGCCTGTCATCCGCGCCGCCCTCGGCTCAATCGGCCCGATGGCTTTACCAGGAAAGCGTTACCCCCGCCTGTGCGTTTTGGATAGCCGGGGCGGGCCACATCGCGCAAGCCGTGGCGCCACTGGCCCTGCAAGTCGATTTCGATGTCACCGTTTTCGACGACCGTCCGGCGCTGGTCAGTTACCAGTTCTTCCCACGCGAGGTTCATTTGCAGGCCGAGATTTGGGAGAAACTGCTCTCAACCCCGTTGCCAGACCGCCCGGCGTTCGGCTTGATCGTCACTCGCGGCCATCGCCACGATGCGCTGGTGCTTAAGGACTGGATTCACAAGCCCTTCCGCTTTCTGGGAATGATCGGCAGCGCACGAAAAGCACGGACCATTTTTGAGCATTTCATCCACGAGGGCTTTGCCACCGCTCAGGAACTCGAGCGGGCCGCCTGCCCGGTAGGCATCCGGATCCACTCTCGCACCGTTCAGGAAATCGCCATCAGCATCATCGCCCAGTTTATTGAGAAACGCGCGGAGTTGCTCGCAGAGGGATTGCCGGGTTCAGGGTCTGGCTGAAGTCGGCGGCCCGGCGCCAATTCTTGGTTGGCTTCGTGATGGGCCAGATTTAGACCCCACATTTTGGCGCTGATTTTGGCCTCGGCGGGGGTCACAAGGTAGCCCAATTCCTCGGCCTTCAGTTGCACGGACACCTGTTGGGGAGTGATGTGCAGGGCTTGGTTGAGGAACTCTTCGACGCTCTGATCGATGGCGCCTGGAACCCTCTTGACGACGGTACGCCCCAGTTCCCGGATCAGACCTTGGAGCACACCCTGGGCCCGGCGCATATCCCGGGCGGCGGCGCCGCGCTGGTCGCGGAAGGGTCTGTCCTGCGGTTTGATGACCGCGGCCTTTTCCCCCGTGACGATCTGCGCCTCCACCGGCAGGAAGCCCTTTTCACCGGCCAAGCCCAGTTCCAGCACCTGGTGGCCCTTGCGGTTGCGGCCCTCGGTGTGGTCGAAATAGCAACTGGTGCCCTGGACTTTGCGCCCGGCGCGGGCCGGGCTGGCGTCATCGACCACGAAGGCGCGCTGGGGGCGCGGCCCCAGGTCGTTGTCCTGATAGACCCCTCGGGCCAGTTCGGCGGACAAGGCGCGCCAATTGATGTCCTCACGACCCAGGAAATCGTAGAGCACACTGACCTTGCCGGAGAGCGGCAACCGCCTGGATGGCGGCCTGGATTTGCAGCCTGTCGATATTGCTCTCGCTTGTCGCGTAAGCGACCCACAGCCGGTCAGCCCGGTGGCCGATGATGGGCTTGAGCTTCCGACATATCTCCTTCACTTCCTCTTCATACATCAGAGCCCCCCGAGCATCCGCGCTCTCTGGTGTGCCTGCTCATGCGCCTGCCACACCGGAAGCAGGGCGTGCGTGACCATCACGATGTCCCGCCAGCACTCGGCTTCCTGCTGCCGGCTCCCTCGCTCGACCGCAAAAATCTGTTCATAAAACTGGCGGAGACCCGCCCCTTCCCTTCGGGCATATCTCAGAGCCGAGCGCGCGTGTTCGAGCATTTCATAGAGCTTGGCCTTTCGCTCGGACAGCTTGTCCTGATTCACGGAGCGAAGCCGCAGTCTCTCCAGCATCTCCACCACCATGACCTCCAGGCAAGTGCGCAGGGTCTTGGGCCTCTGGCTAGGATGAAAGGCGGTAAAAACCATGGCTAATACACATCAAAAATCCGCCGAGCCGGGCGTCTAGCGCCATGGCAGAGAAGCTGTGGACACCGCCCCAACTGAGCGGTGTCGAAAATCCCTTAAAGCCATTGGGGGTTGGGCGGGTAAAGTAGCCACCCTCATTCGCAGGCGGGAGCGGCGCAGGGCCAGATTGAGAGCATCGGCTACGGGGTGCTGGCCTACAACCTGCACCTCATCGGCCGCCAGTTGCTGGCGCGGCGGTGCGCGGCCGAGGCGGCGCTGGCCGAGGCCGCCTGAGCGGCGCCAACGATTCCACTGCCGATGACCCCGACGGGCGGGGTGTGCCCGGAAGGGCCGTTCGGCGCGTGTGGGCGAGGCTAAAAGCCCCGCCGGGGGCCGGGAAAGGGGCCGTTGAAGGCAAAGGACGCCGCCCCGCATCATTTTGTGATGACTATGGCCCCGCTCCCGCGCCAAAAATCACGCGTTTTCTCCCAGATACTATCTATAACCGGCGCCAGGCGGCTTGACCTGAGGGTTGCCTCTTTTTCACAGTGACTTTGCCTCTGTTTCGGGGCAGATTTCGCACCATAGAAACGGATGAAACACACCTCTCCTGTCTCTCGCAGCGGGCGTTTTGCCCTGGGGCCGGCGGCGGACGTCGCCCAGTTTACGGCGTCAGTCCAGTTTGACTGGCGCCTGTGGCGGCATGACATACTGGGGTCAAAGGCCCATGCCACCATGCTGGAGAAGGCGGGACTGCTCACCCACCCGGAACTCAGCGCCATCCTGGCCGGGCTGGACCAAATCACCAAGGAGATAGAGGCTGGCAAGTTCCGGTGGAAGTCTGAGCTTGAGGACGTCCACATGAACATCGAGGCGGAACTGACCCGCCGCGTGCCGGCCGGCGCCAAGCTGCACACGGGACGCTCGCGCAACGATCAGGTCGCGCTGGATATGCGGCTATGGTTGCGGGACGAGACAGTGCCATTGCTCAAGGAGATTAGCCAGTTGCAACTCGCCCTGGTGGAGTTCGGCGACAAGGACCTGGACGTGATTATTCCCGGCTACACCCATCTGCAGCGCGCGCAACCGGTCTATCTGGCGCATCATCTGCTGGCCTACGTCGAGATGCTCGAACGAGACCGCCAGCGGCTCCAGCAGAGCCTGGGCCGGCTCAACGTCTGTCCGTTGGGCAGCGGCGCCTTGGCCGGTTCCACCCTTCCCCTGGACCGGGAGATGGTAGCCAGGCTCCTTGGCTTCGTTAACGCCCAAGGCGAGCCGCAAGTGACCCAGAACTCAATGGATGCGGTCAGCGACCGTGATTTCGCGGTGGAATTCTGCGCGAATGCCGCGCTGCTGATGGTGCATCTCTCCCGGCTCGCGGAGGACCTCGTCCTCTGGGCGGGGAGCGAGTTTGGCTTCATCCGCATCGCGGATTCTTACACGACGGGTTCGTCCTTGATGCCTCAGAAACGCAACCCGGACGTGGCCGAGCTGGTGCGGGGCAAGAGTGGCCGAGTCGTTGGCAACCTGGTGGCCATGCTCACCCTGCTCAAGGGGCTGCCCATGACTTATAACCGCGACTTGCAAGAAGATAAGGAGCGGCTGTTCGATTCCGTGGATACCGTCCGCGCGGCGGTGCGTCTGAGCGCGGCCATGGTGCAGCACACCGAGGCCAATCGCGAGAGGTGCCTGGCCGCGGCAGAGGACCCCGGCCTGCTGGCAACCGACCTGGCTGATTATCTCGTCCGCAAGGGAATTCCTTTCCGCAAGGCGCATCACCTGGTTGGGGCGCTGGTCGCTCAGGCCGAGCGCCTGGGAAAACCGCTCAACCAGCTTTCTCTGTCAGAAATGCGAACCGTGGACAAGTGCTTCGGCCCGGACGCGCTGGAGGTGTTCGATGTCAAACGCGCCCTCTCCGAGCGCAACCTGACGGGCGCCCCCGGCCCCGAGGCCGTCCGGGCGCAACTGGCGCGGTGGAGAGAACTGCTGGCGTGAAGGCCCCCGGCGCAAACACCAGTGCCGGCGCTGGGCGGAGTCCCATGAACTTGCTCAAGGATGTGTCGCGCTCGTTTTATCTCACCCTGCGTGTGCTGCCCGCGGCCATTCGCCGACAGATCGGCTTGGCGTATCTCCTGGCTCGCACCACCGACACCATCGCCGATACGGAGCTTGTGTCCCTGGAAGACCGAGTGGGGGCGTTGCGGCGCCTGCGGGAGCGAATCCTTGGCGCGACCTCTGCGGCTCTCGATCTTTCCCAATTGGCTCAATGCCAGACCTCCCCCGCGGAAACAGTGCTGCTGCAACGTTCGGAGGCGAGTGTGGCGCTGCTCGAATCGCTTGGGGCGGAGGACGTGCTCCTTGTCCGCCGTGTCATTGAAACAATCTGCGGCGGACAGGAATTGGACCTGCTCCGTTTCGCCGGCGCCTCGGCCAAACGCATCGTTGCCCTTGGCACGGATGAAGAGCTTGAGGATTACACGTTTCGCGTTGCCGGTTGTGTCGGGGAGTTTTGGACCCGGATATGCCGCCGCCGTTTGTTTCCCAAGGCGCCGGTGGATGAGCAGCTCCTGCTCTCCAACGGGGTCAAGTTCGGGAAGGGTCTGCAGCTCGTCAATATCCTGCGCGACCTCCCGGTGGACCTGCGCAACGGGCGATGCTACTTGCCCCGCGCGGCGCTGGAGGTCTGTTCTCTTTCTCCGGAAGATCTCCTGGAGCTTTCCAACGAGCCTCGGTTTCGCCCGGTATATAACCGGCTTCTGGAGCGCGCCGAATCTTACCTGCATGCCGGGTGGGCCTACACGAATGCCCTTCCGTGGAGGCAATTCCGGGTTCGACTGGCCTGCGCCTGGCCGATTCTGATCGGGCTTGAAACGCTCCGGCTTTTGCGCGTGTCGAATGTGCTCGACGCCAGCCGGCGCATTAAGGTGAGCCGCCGCCAGGTCAGGCGCATCCTATCCCGCTCGGTTCTTTGCTGCTGGCGGCGGCGGGCGTGGCGGTCGCTGGTGCCGGAAATCTGACATCGAACAGCCAACATCGAGCAGCCAACAGCCAACAGCCAACAACCAATAGCCAACAACCAATAGCCAACAACCAACATCCAACGTCCAACATCGAACATCGAACAACCAACAGCCAACAACCAACAGCCAACAACCAACAGCCGGTGGCGGGGAGGGGAGAGTGTATTTGCCCCCTGGGAAGTGCTACAG
>JAJYHY010000096.1 GCA_021784555.1 bacterium | reverse complement strand
GGGATGCGCGCCATTGGAACCGTGGAGCTTTTTCTCCAGGGTGTTCCCCACCATCGCTGGATTGGCCTTGCCTTTGCTTAGCTTCATGACCTGGCCCTTGAGAAAGTTCAGGGCGGCGGTCTTGCCCGCCTGGTAGTCGGCCGCCGGCCCCGGATTCGCGGCGATGGCCTGCTCGCACAGTTGTTCGATCGCGCTGCTGTCGCTGACCTGCGCCAGACCCCTCTTCTCGACGATTCTCGAGGGGCCGTCGCCGGTGGCAAACATCTCCGCGAACACCTCCTGCGCAATTCTGGAACTGATCTGGCCTTGTTCCACAAGCTCAACGAGCTCCAGGACGCCCTCGGGCTTGAACTTCAACTCCGCCAGCGTCGTGTTGGATTCGGCCATTTTGCCGCGAAGGTTGTTGATTACCCAATTGGCCGCCGCTTTCGGGTTCTTGGCCTGTTTTGCCATGCCCTCGAAATACTCCCCCAGGGGAAGATCCCATACGAATGTTTGAGCGTCGGCGGCCGGTAAACCATATTCGCGCATCAACCGCCGTTTGCGGGCGAGCGGCAATTCAACGACCCGCCGACGTACGGCCTCCATCCATCGCTCGTCCGGTTCAAACGGCATCAGGTCCGGTTCGGGAAAATAACGGTAATCGTGCGCGTGTTCCTTCGTCCGCATTTCCTCCGTGACACCCGTCTCGTCATTCCACCGTCGCGTGGATTGGGAGAGCGCGCCCCCGCCGCGCAGCACCTCGATCTGGCGCGGGATTTCGTATTCCAGCGCCCGCCGCACGCCGCTGAAGCTGTTCATGTTTTTGATCTCGATCTTGGCGCCGAGGGTCGCCTGGCCTTTGGGCCGGATACTGACGTTGACATCGCACCGCACCATGCCCTTCTCCATGTCGCAATCGCTCACCCCGCCATACACCAGGATCTCCTTGAGGGCGGTGAGGTATTCATAGGCCATGGCCGCACTGGTGATGTCCGGCTCGGAAACAATCTCCATCAGCGGCACGCCCGCCCGGTTGAAATCCACCCCGCTCTGCCGCTCGAAATGGAAGTTCTTGCCGACGTCCTCCTCCAGGTGGGCGCGGGTGATTCGCACCCGGGCCAGCCCGCCTTCAAACTCGAACTCGACGCAGCCGCCCACCGCCGAAGGCTGATCGTACTGGGTAATTTGATAGTTCTTGGGCATGTCCGGGTAGAAGTAGTTCTTTCGGTCAAACTTGGCATGACGCGCGACCGTGGAGTTGAGCAGCAGGCCCGAGAGGGCCGTCAATCGCAACGCCTCTTCATTGGCAACGGGCAAAACACCCGGCAGACCGAGGCAGACCGGACAGACATGCGTGTTGGGCGGCGCGCCGAATTCATTGGCGCAACCGCACCACATCTTCGATTTGGTTTTGAGCTGGACATGGGTCTCCAGCCCGATTACAGCTTCATAATCCATACGCGCGAATAGTCTTATCTCGTGGGAGCCCTGATATGAAGGTAAATCTCCCTGAATGCGAAGCCATGTCCTTAACGTGGCCAGTTTCAGTGATGGCCATTAATTGAGAATTGAAAATTAAGAATTGGGCATTGTAAATTGGTGCCATAACCGAAGACCACGATGACACCAGAAGCGGAACTCAATCTAAAATTCTCAATTCCAAATCCTCAGTTCTCAATTACTGAGATCCCGTCGGGGTTTGCCGGCTCATTAGGCATTAGGCATTCACCATTATTCATTGGCAATGCCCAATGCCCAATGCCTAATGTTCAATGTTCATTGAGATGGGGGAAGCGTTCTGAGGTCCCCCTCGCCAGGACTGGCTGCCAGCCGCCGGCCAGGAGCACCCCTTGGGGCCTCGTGGCGGTGGCCGTGACAATGTTCGCCGGTCTTGTGCCAACCTATGGCCAAGGCGGCAGCCCACCGCCAACCTATCAGGACCCGAACCGCCCAATCGAGGAGCGGGTCGATGACCTCATGAGCCGGATGACACTCAAGGAGAAGGTGGGACAACTCAATCTGCCCTGTGTCTATGTGAATCAGCTTGGACGCGACATCCCCGCCAAGATGAAGGCGTGCGAGAAATTCACCGCCGGAACCTATACGCAGCAGATAGGCCCGGCGTGCGGGTTTTTCACCCTCGCCGACGAGATCCTCCACAAAGGCCCGCGCCAGCAGGCGGAGTACTTCAACGAGCTTCAGAGGATTGCCCTTACCCAGACCCGCCTCAAGATACCCGTACTGGAGGATGAGGAGGGCACTCACGGGGCCATGTTTCCCGGAGCGACGGTTTTTCCGGAGGGGCTGGCCGTAGGCAGCACCTTCGACATGCAGTTGGTGAAAGCGATTTACGCGGCGGCGGCCCAGGAGGCGCGAGCGGTTGGCATCCATGCGCTCTCCACGCTGGTCATGGAGGTGAACCGCGACCCGCGCATGGGGCGGAATGAGGAGGCCTACACCGAAGACCCCTATCTCTACATGCGCATCGGCGAGGCCATCGTCCGAGGGACCCAAGGCTCGGACATCTCCGCCCCCGACAAGGTCATCGCGGTGCTAACGGATTTTCCCACGCAAAGCGAACCGGTCAGCGGGCTGGAACGTGGCGCAATAGAAGTCTCCGACCGCTGCTTGCGCGAGAGCTTTCTGCCGCCCTGGATCGGCGCCATTACCAAGGCCGGGGGCTTGGGTGTGATGGCGGGTTATCCGGAGATCGAGGACGTGCCTGCGCACGCCTCAGTTAAGTGGATGAACGACGTCTTGCGGCAGGAGCTTGGCTTCAAAGGCATCGTCGTGAGCGAGGGCGGCGGGTTTGGAACCTTGATTTATGAGCATATCGTTCCCACCCAAAAGCAAGCCGGGCTGCTGGCCCTGAGCGCTGGGGTCGATGTCAATATCACCTACGAGCCGGCATACATGGGGCCGTTGGTCGAGAATGTGGAGGAGGGGCGGGTGCCGATGGCGCTGGTGGATAGGGCCGTTTGCAGGGTGTTGGAACAAAAGTTCCGGCTGGGTTTGTTCGAGCATCCGTATGTGGATGTCGAGCGTGCCGTTCGAGTGGTCCATTCCCAAGCGCATCAGGCGTTGGCGCTCCGGGCGGGCCGCGAAGGCATCGTGCTGCTGAAAAATGACGACAACCTGCTCCCGCTGAAGAAGGACGTGGCCTCGGTTGCGGTCATTGGCCCAAACGCCGACGATATCATGAACCAATTGGGCGATTATTCGCCGAAGAAGATTTTGCAGCATGTGACCACCGTCCTCGAGGGCATTAGGGCTGAAGTCTCGCCCCAAACGAAAGTCATTTATGCGCGCGGCTGCGATGTGACGGACACGGGTAAGAGCGGTTTTCCCGAAGCGGTGCGAGCCGCCAAAGAGGCGGATGTCGCCGTTGTGGTGGTCGGCGAGAGCCAGCATGGCAGGCGCACTGATGGCGAGGGTCATGACGTGGCCAGCCTTGACCTCTTGGGAGTGCAGGAGGACTTGATACGCGCCGTCTTCGAGACGGGAACGCCCACCGTGGTAGTGTTGATCAATGGACGGCCCCTTTCCACGCGATGGACCGCCGCCCATGTGCCCGCGCTCATCGAGGCCTGGGAACCGGGTGAGCGCGGTGGGCAAGCCGTGGCCGATGTTCTCTTTGGGAACTACAATCCCAGCGGAAGGCTCGCCATCAGTATTCCCCGGCATTCCGGCCAACTGCCGGTGTATTACAATTACAAGCCCTCCAAGGCGGTGCGGATGCGGGAGGGTTACGTGGATATGCCCGCGACGCCGCTCTACCCGTTCGGCTATGGCCTGAGCTATACCCGGTTTGAGTATAGCCATCTGCGGATCGACCCGCCTCAGATCCATCCCGGCGGCGAGACCCGTGTGAGCCTGGACGTGAAGAACGCTGGCGACCGCCCCGGCGTGGAGACCGTCCAACTCTATGTTCACGAGGAATATGCGCCAGTCTCTACTCCCGTCAAACAGCTTCGTGGATTTGAGCGCGTGGCCTTGGCCCCCGGCCAAATCAAGACCGTGACCTTGCGGCTTACTCCGGAAGACCTCCAGTTGCTCGACCTCGATATGCGCTGGAGAGTCGTTCCGGGTGATTTTGAGATCATGGCGGGCAAGTCTTCGGCGGACATACCCCTCCGTGGAACCTTGCAAGTAACACCGTGAGACGCCAAGACCGCATCCCGTGAGTACCCCCGCGTCGCTGGCAGGAACGGGTGGGCGATTGGGATTCATTCTTGATTTGCGATTGGGGCGGCCGTTTCGTCTTTGTCGCGGGGGCGTACTGGCGGGAAGCGCCCAGCGCTCCCAGCCATGGACGAAGTCGTAGCACCGACCGGTCCCGACGGCCTTGATAGCAGCCGCGTTTTTCCTTTCCGCGGCTGGAGCGGACACGCTATTTTGAGGCGTTAGTGTCCGGTGGTGTAATGGTAGCACAAGAGTCTTTGGAGCTCTTTGTCATGGTTCAAGTCCTGCTATGCGCACCACGCTTTGGCATTCTTGTTGCCCATGAAGACCGCCAATGTCAGGGAACTCCGGCACGCCTTCGGCCGCGTCATGGAGTGGGTGGCGGAGGGCGAGCAGGTCCAGATCGTCAAGCGAGGCAAAGTCATCGCGCTCCGCTCTCACCCGTGGACCCTACCTCATTGCGGCTGACTCCAGATCTTGGGGGCGCTCCTGGGACCTACCTTCCCCCCTACTAGTGTCGAAGCCCAGCACCGGCTTCGAACGGCCTCCACGGGCCTAGATGCACAAAGATATTTGGCCGAGGCTGCCGGTGTAAATCAGGGTGCAATGCTGCAGCAAATCTCTGCCTATAAGCGCAATCAATCCTTGAGCCGCCAGCGGCGCTGCGATGGCTGCGGCCTGATATTGCCTATGCAGGATGGGCATCGAGCAATCCTAAAGCGAGAGCCGGAATGTAAATGTCCTTCTCCTCCAAATCCACCCGCCTGACCAAAATGACTCCGCGCCAACCCGTTTCGCTCCTTCGGCAATGGCCGTCTCCGCGTTGTCATAAACGCCGAGCAGTTCGCTGCCTTTGACGAGCACAAATTTCCCCCAATGAGCTTCGGCCCATTGCGTCTTGTTTTCAGCGAAAAACTCCAATTCTTTCTCCAATGCCATATTCACCTGTATCTTAACCCCGCCAAATACACCGTCAATCTATCGTTTCCGCCGCCATTTGGGGGGGTGACGGCCGGCAAAGACGCTGCCGGATTGGCGTGTTCGGATTGAGAACCTCAGTGTCCGCAAACCTGCTTAGGGCTGCGATTCGAACAGTTTCTCGCGCGATGTCCGCATCAGCAGAGCCATGAAGAGCTTTTGCGCCTGAACTCCTGCGAATGTCCTTTCCTGTTGAGACTATCGCGCCAGCCGATAGAACATTTGCCCGCCTGAAACTGGGTTCGTTACCGTATTCTGGCCGTTGACAGGGGCCGACGCCGTCGAGACAGTGCTCCAAACCGCCGACGGAGTCAGATTGGTAGTCGATTGCAGGGTGAACCCGGTGGCATTGGTCGGCCACGTCAAAATTACGCCCCAACCGGAGAGGAGGATGCCCACCTGTGGCGGGCTGGGTGTGACAATCCACGGCGCCGTTGGAAGGCCGGCGTACATGGGGCCCCAGCCAGCAGCCCCCGGCACGTAATAGGCGACCGCCGGCAGGGACAAAACGGGGCCGAACGCGTCAAGACCAGGGGTCGGAGCACTGCCCTCGAAATACACGCCGGTTAGGCCAGTGCAGCCCTCAAACGCGTAACTCCCTATGCTGGCGACGCTGTCAGGGATGGTCACGCTGGTCAGACGCCAGCAACTCCCAAACGTCCAGCTCCCGATGCTGATGACACTGTCAGGGATGGTCACCCTGGTCAGGCTGAAGCACTCATAAAACGTATCATCCCCGATGCTGGTGACGCTGTCGCCGACGGTCACACTGGTCAGGTGGGCGCAGCAGGCAAACGCGCCATACCCCATGTTTGTCACGCTGTTGGGGATGGCCACGCTGGTCAGGCCGCTGCACTCATAAAACGCATTATCCCCGATGCTGGTGACGCGGCTGCCAATGGTGACGTTGGTCAGGCCGCTGCACTCATGAAACGCGCTACCCCCGACGCTCCTGACGCTGTCGGGAATCGCGACGTTGCTTAGGCCGGCGCAGCCATCGAACGCGCCATCCCCGATGCTGGTGGCGCCGCTCCCGATGCTCACGTTGGTCAGGTGGGCGCAGGAAGCAAACGCACCGTCCCCGATGTTGGTCACGCTGTCGGGAATGGTCACGTTAGCCAGGCTGTTGCACCCGCAAAACGCATCATCCCCAACGTTGGTAACGCTGCTCGGGATGGTCACGTTGGTCAGTCTGTAGCACTCATAAAACGCGTCATCTCCGATGCTGGTAACGCCGCTGCCGATGGCGACGGTGGTCAGACTGAAGCACTCATAAAACGCTTCATCCCCGATGCTGGTGACGCCGTTGCCAATGGTCGCCTTGGCCAGCATGTAGCACACGTGAAACGCGCCATCCCCGACGCTGGTGACGCTGTCGGGGATGGTGACGCTGCTTAGGCTGGTGCAGCCATCGAACGCTCCATCCCCGATGCTGGTCACGCTGTCGGGGATGCTGATGGCGGTCAGGTTGGTGCAGCCGTAGAACGCCCCGCCCCCGATGCTGGTGACGCCACTTGGGATCGTGTACCTCCTTCCGAGCGTGCCCGCTGGGTACTGGATGAGCGCCGTCTGGCTGCGCTTCAGCAGGACCCCGCCGGCGCTGATGTACACCGGATTGTTTGTATCCACGTTTATCGCGGTTAAACGGGTGCAGCGATAGAACGCCCAGCTCCCGATGTTGGTGACGCCGCGGCCGATGGTGACGTTGGTCAGGCCGGTGCAGCCATAAAACGCGTAGTCCCCGATGTTTCTCACGCTGTCGGGGGCGGTCACGTTAGTCAAGCCGCTGCAGCCCAGAAAGGCGTCATCCCCGATGCTCGCGACGCCGCGGCCAATGGTGACGCTGGTCAGACTGGGGCACTCATAGAACGCGGAATTGCCGATGTTGGACACGCTGTCGGGGATGGTCACGTTAGTCACCCCGCTGCGCTCATAGAACGCGTCCTGCCCAATGCTCGTGACCGGCATGCCGCCGACCAGGCTGGGGATGGCCACCGCGCCGCCGCGCCCCCCGTACGCCGTGATGGTCACTGCGCCGCCGTTGGCGGTGTAGATCCAGTCACCATACTGCTGCACTTGGCCGTGAACCGCAAGGGTCAAGGTGGCTCCAAGAACTCCCGTTACTAAGTTTTTTGGTTTCATATATTTACCCACCGCGTGGCAAGTCGCGGAAGCGGACACGCCTGGGAAGCGAGCGAGTGGATGAGGCCAGTGTCCAGGGTTCCATCGGAATTGAGGCGAGCGATGCCATTTCGTCCCTGTCCACCTACTCGGCCGAACGCGCCGCCGACCGAGATCTTGCCGCCAGAACACAGGGCGACGGCATTGACGGTGCTCTCCGGCGCCCTCCCTGCGCTGAAAGTGACGTTGACCTTGTCTTCCTCGGCAGGTACGAGGTCGCTGGCGTGAATCGCGAGGACGAGGACCGCCCAGATTGAGGGGTTCCGTTTCATAATGCTTGGCTGCGCTGACTCCCTGCGGAAGTTTCCGGAGATGCACCCCGTCCAGGTAACAGGCTGATCTTGACCGCTTATGGCATTCTCCCGCGTTTGTGCGCGTTCAGATAAGCCTGATTGCAACACCAAGGCCCGGCAAATGCAATCACTAAATCTCGCCCAGTTCAGCGCCCCCGGAGTGTGCGGTTGGGATCCTCTAAGCAAAAAGTTCCCGGCCCCACTGCGGCCAGCGGACGCCGCTCGCGTCAGCCGCCCCCAGCAGACCCGAGTCGGAAAAAGGTCCCCCCAAGGGAGCCAGGCGCACGTGAGGGTGCAAGCCTTACGGTCCCGCGATTGCCACCGGCGCTGAACGACGTATTCGCCTCGGATGATTTATCCCCTGCAACTCAAACTTCTGTTCAGAACGTTTGCCAAGCCGCGTGGTGTATTTAATCACGAAGGTCAACTTCGGCATGACCTTGACGTTAGGCACAGAGATTTCAATCTTGCCGCGGCCATGCTCCCCAATGCAGTTGTCGGTGTCGCTGGTTGTGCTGATTCTCGCTTCAACACCGCTCTCGGATTCAATCCCAAGCTCTGTCACGTCTGCACCTTCGTTTGTGAACCAGCAAGAGACCTGACGACCCCGTATCGTACCAACGTCATTTTCATTCGGCTGCTCCCACCTGAAGAGTGGTTCGCTCTCTCGCTGCTCACGTTTTACGTCACGCTGGTTTATGCACAGTGCGATGACCAGTGCCCAAGTCGCCGTTATAGCGGCGATTGTGCCAGTTACCGTGCCCAAGATGTCCAAGAACAGTTCGAGTTTCATCAACTGCACTGACAATCTCGCAAGCCTGGCCCCGCGGCAATTAGAATTTGGCTTCGAGATTGCGGGCGAAATCGGTACCGCTTCTCTCGGAGTTGACCGGCGGACCCGTTTTCCGTGAAGGGGAACGTCGCCAGACCGCGGAGGCGTTGTCACTTTTCATCGCGTCGAACCCTCCTCTCCCCACGGTCGAGGGGCAATGCAAAAGGGTGCCGATTGTTGCGCCAGACGGATCTGGCTGTGGTCTTCCGACGTGGCGGGAGCGTGGTCAAGGGCCCGTTCCAACCCCTATTTTCACCTGTTTGGAGGGAATATGACACATTGTCAATTCCTTTTGCCGCATAAATAAGGCGCCTCGCCCTGCCTGAAAGTCTTTGTAACGGTCACAGGCGGCTTGAATATCCGGGCCGGCCTGGAGAAGGAGAACCAGATCGATCATGGCCGCGAGCCAAGAATCCGCTCCTTAGCAGCCTCGCAGGTCGTGAATTGGTCGGGGTGCCGCCGGAAATGCTCCAGCCGGCGGTCCACCTCGGCAATGGTCTCACGCGCCACCGGCACCTCGGTCGGATGGGCCTCCGGGTCGTTCCAGAGCTCCGAGACGAAAATCAGGTTCCCCGAGGACGACAGCCGCTTCACTTCCGGAAACTTCTCAAGAATCATGCGGCTACTATAACGCCCGCCGAGGACTTGGCAACGGCCAAACGGAGGCGGGCGCACTCCCTGCCTCGCATTTTTGTTAGACGTCCTTGGTCCTCCACCATTCCGGGTAAAGACATTGTGTAAATGCCATGCGTGCCGATGGACAGAGACCAAACCGTTTGGCCCTCCACGTAAAAGGTAGCGCGCGGATCGCCGGCAATCTCCACCGCGTAGATGAGGCGCCTGGTTCGGAAGAGGCGCACGCTTAGGGCCCGTCCAGTTCCTTCAAGGCCTCATCCAAATCCATCTTTCGCGTTTCGTGACAAAGACGGTGCAATTTGGTGGTGAAATTCACGACGTGGTTTTGAATCCAATGGGCGTTTGCCAGTTCGCGTCCGCGCCGGCCAGAAGGGTTGCGGTTGGATGGAAAATCCGGCAGATTAACCCACAATGAAAGCGGTTGCATTAACAGCCGATTTTGATGGTGAGAAGGTTCAGTTTGACGAACCCTGCCAACTTGACCCCAATGCGCGGCTAGTGGTTGTGGTGCTGCCACCCGATGATAAACGCCACGCTTGGTCGCGATTTTCCGCCGGTCAGTTTGCGAAAGCCTACGGCGACAATGAGCCGGAATACACCGCCGCTGACGTGCGCCCATGACCGAAGGTGACATCACCCTGGCCCCGTTGCCCCAAGCCGACGGCCAGATCAAAAACCGTCCCATTGTTTTGCTCCGGCGATTGCCTCCCTTCGGCGATTTCCTTGTCTGTGGCGTGAGCACCCAACTCCACCAGCGCGTTGCTGGTTTTGACGAAACCATTGCACCGGCTACCAATGAAGTTGCGCCCAGCGGCCTCAAGGCATCGGTCGGACTGCGGCTGCGCCAATCGGCAGCGTTGAGGTGTCCAACCCGAATGCGTTCCTCCGGTGTTCACTGCATCAACCAGAAAAGTGCTCCCATGAGAACCGTTCCCTCACGCTACATCCCTGTGCATCTGCGCTTGGCGCCGGGCTTTGGCCGGACCAAAGTGTTTTCCTTTGTTCAGCGCGCTCCTGACGGCAGAAGCCGAAGGTGCGGCAAGTTGGGCCTCGGCATCTGCCTCGTCCTGGCCCTGATGGCGCCCCTGACCGTGCGCGCGGTGCCATCGCAGTTTGCCGTGGGCGCCAACGGCGCCATCATTGTCGTCAAATCCGATGGCACACTGTGGAGTTGGAACGACGGCGGATTACCAGCACAGATTGGCAGCGACACAAATTGGGCAAAAGTGGCCACCGCGGCTGGATTCAGTAGCGACTCCTTGTTTGCGTTGAAATCCGACGGCTCGTTGTGGGCCTGGGGCGACAATTCTTGGGGACAGGTTGGGATAGGAAGCAGCAGCGCCGACCCCATACCGCGTCCCACTCGAGTGCCGGGGTCGTGGACGGCGGTGTTCCCGCAGAGGTTTAAGACCTTTGCCACCGCGAGTGATGGGGCACTGTGGGTGTGGGGTGGCACCAATTACATTCCTGGTGAGACCCAGGCGCCGGCAGGGGGGTGGACCGATGTCCTGGACACTGAGGATGCGGCCTACGCCGTGAGATCGGATGGCAGTTTGTGGACCTGCCCCTATCGTGCCGCTGACTTCGGGGACCTTGGGGTTCTTGGGCTTGGGATAACGAATGTTCTGGCCTCCTACGGCGTGGGTACGAACTGCACGAACGTGGTTGTTCCCAGCAACACCTGGCTGCCGACGAAGACTTGGCAGCCGCTTCTTTCGCAAGGCCTGTGGCGACGCTGTGTCAATTGGGGGGGACGCTTGGGGGCCAATTTGCAGTTTCCGGGCGGCGCCTATCCCTTGTTCCTCGACATCAGCGGCGATTTCTGGACCTACTCGTGGCAGGACATCGTTACGAGCTTCGTTGACGCACTTTATAGCGGTACGAACGCCGAGGGGAATCCAGTCTTGTTAGCCGGAACCCCGGCCCTCGTGGAGACTCCGATATGCTACCGCGTGTCGATCGCCGCTAACGGCGAGCGTGGTACGCAGATCAATGGCGGTCAAATTGATGTGACCGCACTGCAGCCCGTTGGGCCTGCGAGACTAATATCCCCTAACCCCTATGGCCCTGGTGAGGTAACGAACTGGTTCGCGTCCTATGGCTATATGACCAATTACTCGACGCAACATTATCTGACTTTGGTCGCCGCCACAAATATGGGCGGTCAGTGGTGCTCCTTTTCAATGGCAGCACCCGCTTACTACGCCGGGACAACTGCTTACTATGGCGTACGCCCGGATGGGACGTTGTGGGTATGGGGCAGCGAAACGAACGGCTTGCTTACGCAGCCGCGGCGGATTGACTCGGATACAGACTGGATCAAGGTATCCGGCGATTACGCGCAGAAGGCGGACGGCACGCTTTGGAGCTTAGAGCCGGCGCCATCTCCTGTGCTGCCCCTGGGACCGCCCGATTTTAGCGACGTCTGCTCTGTCGCCCCCCAGACCAGCACGTTGAGCGGAATAGCCTACGCCGTTTCAGACCAGGGGACGAACGCGCTGCCAGGCGTCACGGTGAGTATCCAGGGCACCGAGGCCATTACCGATGGCAACGGCCACTACTCGATTAGCGGCCTGATTCCGGGCAATTTTCTCGTGGCGGCCAGCGCGCCTTCATTCGCATCGGAACTTGATTCCGTCCAAATTCTAAAACATTCCAGCCAGGTCCAGGACTTCTACCTCGCCCCGGACACCAGCGACGTGAAGATCGGCGACGTGACCAGCGAGTTTGGGCCGGATGTCTATTTTCTGGCAGGTGTTCCGCTGATGTCTCACATCAGCGCCGCCGTTGACTGGGGCACCAATGGTTACGGAACAGTGAGTTTTGGCGGTCAGCAGGCGGACGATGAGGGCGTTTATGGCAACGTTCACCTTTTCGAGGCCGATATGGACGTTGGCAACCCCGGCAACTTCGGCGGCGCCAACGTCCTGATCGTGCGCGCGGTTGCCGTCAATGGAAAGGTTCGAGAAAAGGTGAGCGGGCTGCGCCAGATGGGCTACCCGGCTTTCTTGGGCAGCGTGGGATTCGGCGTGAAGCGCCAGCCGGGCCTGGCTTATACGAGCACGGCGCCGGCGCCGCTTTCCTTGTTCGCGGGCGTCGGGCTGGGTGCCGGCGTGATTCCCTCCACGACCGTAGTAATCGGCGGACAACCGGACCTGTTGACGGCCGACCCGCTGGTCAATGCCACCATTTACGGCAACGGTCAGATGACCCTCACGCCGGCCAAATCCAGCGCCGAGCACCAGGTCGCCGGACACGATTTCTCGTTCCCAGAGCAGGCCCAGGGCGCCTTGAGTTGGGATGGAACAGAATGGGGTGTCAACGCGATGCAACTCAACTTGCCGCAGGGCGGGGCGCTGCTGCGGCCGGGAGGTCAGGTCACGCCCTTGACGTTTCCTGTTTTCAACCTCGGCTTTTTCCAGCTTTCGCTGGTTTTTGGAGTCTCGCCCGCTATCAACATCACCAGTGTTTCGCCCTTTGACGCTGGTGGCGGCACGCTCGACTTGACCGCTGGCGTCGAAGGGGTGGCGCATGCCAACATCGGCATTGCCGAGGCGCGAGGGGCGGTTGATGGGAAACTCGACACGCAGTTTGGACTTCCGGCTCCTTACGTCAGAGGCGCCCAGTTCGAGCTTTACGCCCATGCCTACGCCCGACTCTTCTTGTGGGAAACCCAGACCGGTTTCACCAACACCTGGATGCTTGCCGGCCCGCGAATCGCTCTGAATCCAGCCGATAACGTGCGCTGGTCGTCTGCGCCTTCGGGACCTCTCGAAATCATTGGTCGCCAGTATGCGGCCCGTCCTGGCTATGTCGCGCTTCGCGGCCGACCCTGGCCGCGTCCGCTGGACGCGACCGGCCCGGTTGGACTGGCGGCGATCTCCCCTTTGCAGCAAAACGTAATCCCCTTTGCCGAGCCGAGCCTGTCTGCCGCAGGCACCAACCTGTATGCCCTTTGGCTCTACGACAATACCAACCGGACCTCGCTCAATCGTACCGAGGCCGTTTTCTCCAAGTACACCAACAGCGTGTGGACCCAGCCGCAGCCTTTGGCGGATACTGGCACCGCGAATTTCCAGCCGCAGGTGATGGCCTTTGAGGACGGGAGCGCGCTGGCCTCCTGGGTCAACCTGACCCAGAACGTGCCAGACAACACCACGCTCCAGCAATACATGGCGCTGGCGGAGATCAACGTCACAGCCTACGACCCGGCGCGCCAGGCCTGGGGCGCGCCGGTGCGGTTGACGACCAACACCTGGGCCGACCTGGAGCCGCGCCTGGCGGCCAGTTGGAGGTCAGCCCCGCGGTGGCCATTTACGCGGGCGACCCCGGGGCGGGTGGCGGCATCCTTGCGCAAGAGACCTTGCCGGGCTTGGTCCCGGCAAACGGCCAGACGAATGTCCAGGTGCAAGTCGTGCTCCCTTCGACGGGGGGCATTCTGACCGCTCTGGTCGATCCCGGGCAAGTCCTGCCGGGCAGCCTGATCTTCCATGACACGGGCGCTGCCAGCCGTTTGACCACCTTCTACCGCGCGAAGAAAGGGACTGGATGGGTTGGGGTGGGCTCGGAGGAACTGGAGGGCATGGTGCGCAGTGTTGACTTCGCAAAGCAACAAAGGCAATTTGTCGGCGTGAACACTGTCAACCTGACGATTGACGAGAGCATCCTGCGAGCGGCTCCGACGGTGGCGGCCGAGCGGAGCTCGGCATCTTCTACCAAGTGCTGATGAAGAGATGGGTGGTGGCAACGCTGAAAATGGAGCGGCCCGCCAGCGCGGAAAAGGTGGCGGCCTTTTTGGAGAAGCTCCTCGTCTTTCCTTGCCTGCTGGGGCCGAGCGGACTCTACCGGCAGGCGATGCGGCTTTGATTCGGAACGTCATTTTCGATTGGTCCGGGACGCTGGTGGACGATTTGCCGGCGGTTTGGCAGGCAACCAATTATGTCCTGGTCCAGTCTGAGTGCTCCGAAATGACTCTGGAACAATTTCGCGCCGAGTTTTGCCTGCCCTTCACCCTTTTTTATGACAAGCACACCCCGCACGTCGCACTGCCTCAACTGGAGAAGTGGTTCCACTCCAGGTTCCGGCAGGTGCAGGACTCGATCAGCGAGTTGCCTCACGCGCGCGAATTCCTGGAGTTTTGCCGCGAGCGGGGTCTGCGGACGTTTCTGTTAAGCACGGTGAATCCCGAGCATTTCGCGGTCCAGGAACGAATGACCGGATTCGGAGGGTACTTCGAGCGGCCCTATCTGGGGGTGCGGGACAAGCGAAAGAGGATCCATGAGATTCTTGAAGAGAATCACCTGGCGCCGAAGGAGACGATGTTTGTTGGGGATATGCAGCACGACGTCGAGACGGCCCGGCACGGCGGGATTCATTCCTGCGCGGTGCTTACCGGTTATAATACGTTGGCACAGTTGCGCGCGGCCAAGCCCGATCTCCTGGTCGAGCACCTCGGAGAGCTGCGGAGGATTCTTCAAGAGACCGGCCTGGAGTTGAAGCCGCGTCCTCACCGGCCGGACTCAGTCCCCGTTGTCACGGTCGGGGCGTTGGTATTTGACTCCGCCGGACGGATGCTCCTGCTCCGAACGCACAAATGGTCCGATTTGTGGGGCATTCCGGGCGGCAAGATCAAATGGGGCGAGGCCGCGCTGGAGGCTCTGCGCCGCGAGATTAAGGAGGAAACCAGCCTTGACATCACCGGCATCCAATTCGTCCTTGTCCAGGACTGCATCCACTCCAAGGAATTTTACAAGGACGCGCATTTCGTGCTGCTGAATTACACCTGTCGCTGCGCGGGGGCGCCGGAAGTGGTGCTCAACGAGGAGGCGCGCGAGTTCCGTTGGGTCACGATGGAGCAGGCGCGCGCGCTTCCGCTTAACGGGCCAACTCAGACGCTCCTTTCAGCCGTGGATGCGTGACCCCCGTTCAATCTGCGCCCCACTGCCTCAACCGCGATAACGTGGGCGCCCCCAAATCGGCCGTCTTCGGCGGCGCCAGCCGCGCCCGACTTTCCATCGCTAAGCTCATATCTGGCACCAGCGGAGGAAATCGCTCAGGGGTCGGAGGATTGCCCGAAGGGCGGGGGGTGTGCCCGCGGGAGGCGATGCCGGATTAAGCGCTGCGATTATCTTTCCGACCTTGTACGGCGGCATTTTGGGCTCGTTTGGAAGCGGGTTGCCGGCTCGGGTTCTGAGCGTTTTGTAGTCGTCCTCTTCACTCACGGAAGGGTATGGAGCAGCGCCGGCAGGCGAGCCTGAGGCGCCAGCGGCTTGCCAACGAGCCGCCCAGACCATCCAGGTCTCCACGTTGCGCATCGGGAGGACCAGACATCTGCCGTCGTTCGGGTCGATCGGAGCAAGACCGCGTTTTGCAAGCGCGGCGCCGACTGCGCTATGACGGGCGTCAAGCCCGTGTCCGTCTTCGTCAATCAGGGCAAGTATGCCGTATCGAGGGCTGGTTGGATGCTGCTGCAGAGAAACCAAGCTGCGAAGTCCGACCCGTCAAAGTTCACCAGGCTTTGCTCTCTACGGGCTTCAGCCGTAACAGAGCCCGGATTGATGGACAAGATCACGAGGTGCTCAATATACCGCCGGAAACGCTGGAGCAGGCGGTTCTCGGGGCGCGGGCCAATCCTGGCAATGCCAGAGTAGTGCCAGTCACCCAAGACCTCGGCCCCTTCCGTTCCGTTGTCCCTGAAGAGGTGAGCGCGGAACGTTGGCGCACTTGCCTCGCCGGCCTCGGAATCGTCAAGCCAGCCGCGGTACAGCGTTTTGCCCTCGAAGTTAAGCTTCTCCTCCGCTATTCGGTTCTTAGCCCTGAGCTTGTCGTGGCTGAGACGGAGCGTGTACCGGTACAGGCCACCGGGCAGCGAACCGCTTCCGTCTCCTTCTCCCGGAAGGCGGACCTCCAGTTGGAAAAGCTGCTCGGATCGTGTATCCCATCGCGTGAGCGAATCGGTGGGGAACAAAGCCTCTGTATTGTTTCGCTGTGTAAGCAGGTCACTGACCTTTCTCAGGGCTTCCAGAACACTGCTCTTTCCGGAACCGTTCGGCCCTACCAGCACCGTGAGAGGAGCGAAATCAAGTCCTACGCTGGCCAGACACTTGAAATTTTCTGCATAGAGCCGTGTCAACATGTCGATAATCTCCCATAAGCTCCGCTGGCTGACGAGCACGAATTGTCGCGGCTGGCCAGGATTGGTGGCGAGACCCACTGTGCCTCGATGCGGGCCTGCCCGGCTGCAACACTGGCTAGCGTGACGAGACCGGTTTCCACCCCCACTGTTAATCGAGCGCGCCCAACCCTCACCCCAAAGCATGTGCCCTAACCTTGAACAATATGCGTGCAAAGCCGGCACGGATTTGCCAGAATGCCCCCATGCGAGCGGAAGGCTCAACATTTGCCTCCGAGGCGCACGGGGGCACATTTGCGGAAAACGTCCAACAATCGGCAGCCAACATCGAACACCAGATGCCCTCCCGTTGGGGCATTGACTGGATGTTGGGCGTTGGAGGTCGGAGGTTGGATGTTCCCGCGGTTCATGACAAGGGGCGCCGGCGGAGTGCGGTTGCCCTGTGTGCGGCTGTCCTGGTGAGCGCCGGTCTTCTCTTCCTAGCGGTTCGGAGCGGCCTCCCGCGCCTCACGCCACTTGCCGGACGACAACCCGTCCCCGCCACTGTTTCGTCCGCTCCAAAGACCTACTGGGTCGCCACCAACGGCGACGATGCCGCGGCGGGCACGCTTGCCCATCCATGGCGCACCCTGGAAAGGGCGCTGGCCGTCTCGCGCACCCCTCATCTGCGGGGCGGCGACACGCTCTACCTCCGCGGCGGCATCTATCGATTTGACGAGGGCCGCATGTCTCCTCCGGGCGTCGTGCCGCGCGACGCGCTTAGCGGCCGCCCCGGCCAGCCCACCGTCATTTCAAACTACCCGGGCGAGAAGCCGAGCCTCTATCTCTCGGCGCGCATGGACAAGGGTTGGAAGAGATACGAGGCACGGCCCGCCGCCGCTATCTGGTATGTGGATTGGAATGGCTACGTTAGAACGAACCACCCGTGGCTCTACCGGCATGGAGACGTTGTGGCGCTCAATTCCGTCCATCCGGGCGCTGTCGTGCCCCAGCAGGTCGCTATCGACGGCAGCGTCCCGCGCTTGCTACAGGAGGTCAACTCCGCCGCAAACGCCCGCGAACCGACCCATATCACTTCGCTCCGCACCAGCGAGAACGATATGATTGCGGGAGACTTTTATTATGAAAACAGGCGCGCCAACCCCAATTATGGCCGGCTCTTCCTCTGGCTGCCCGACGGCTCGAGTCCCAACGGTCAGCCGATCGAAGTTGGCCTGGACCGGTTCCTGGCCCTCGGCATCCAGCATGACCTCCGCGTCGCCGGCCTCTCGATTCGGTTCTCGAACATGGAGGCGCTGAACCTCAGCGGGAACCGTAATGTGTTCGATCGCCTCGACCTGTCCTACAACGCCTATCTGGGCCTCATCGGCGCCGGAGATTCATGCGTCCTCGAGAACTCTACCCTCTCCTGGAACGGCATGGAAGGCAGTGGCCTGGAAGGCGAAGGCACCCGCTACGAAAGCAACCTGTTCGCGAACGACAATTACCGCAGATACAGCGCGGCGTGGCACTGTGGCGGCGTCAAGCTGATACCGCACATCAAGAACATGACCCTCCGCCGCAACACCTTCAGGAACATCGTCGCCGGCCCTGGACTCTGGCTCGACACCATGGGCGGTGGGCATATCATTGAGGGCAACCGGTTTGTTTCGGCTCAAGACCAGTCGTCCGACCTCATGATTGAGGCCAGCGACGGCTCCCCACAGCATCCCATTATCATCCGCAACAATTTTTTCGAAGGCCCGGGCGTCTTTGTGTCAGCCTCATCCTATGTCTATGTCTTCAACAACGATTTTACCTGGACAGGAGTCCAAATTCACGGCCTGCAGCCCTCCAGAACCACCGCCAGTCATAATCGGATAGAAAACAACATCTTTTATCTCCCTGGGAGGCGCCGGCTCCTCACCGTGCCCGTGTTCATAGTGAGAGCACCGCCCCCTTACCACACGGAGGACAACGTCTCCAACTATAATCTCTTTTGGCCGGCCCCTGGCGCCAGAATGCTTTTCGGCGGGGATTTGCAATGGCGCAACGGCATCACCTGGCCACAATGGCGCGCCGAGGGGTTCGATACCGATTCGCGCATCGCTGACCCCAAACTGACCGACCCGGCACACGGTGTGTTCACGCTTCAACCCGATAGCCCGGCCATCGGCGCGGGCCTGGTAACCCCCTACGTCACCAACGACTTCTTCGGCACTCCACGCATTGGCCGCAACGACATCGGCGCCTGCCAGGCGACGTCCACGCGATGATCATCCCTCCCCATCTCTTCCGCCTTTGGCAAAGATGTAGCCAAGGATAGCCGTGAACACAGGCAGCAGAGCCTGAGTCACGATAGTTTGAAAGATTTCGGTCGCGTTCTTGATCGCATTCTCGCTAAGCGCCTTGAACTTTTCTAATGCGACCGCCGCAGCCTCCGAAGTCGCAAATGTGCCCTCCGCAGGCATGGAAGGATAATGGCTCCACAAAAAGATCACGAGGCTGACGGTCACGGTTGCGATTAGCGCGCCAACTCCAGCAGCCAGATAAAGCCCGGCACGCTGCACGAAGGTGGCATGCACGGAAGTGGTCCCGACGGCGCCCTGAACGTCGATAACTTTCTTTGGAATGGACAAATCGAAGCCTTATGGGATGACGATGTCCTCGAGAACCTTGTCATCCTGGTTGGTGATCGATAGTTTCTTATCGGAGTTGTCAGGGGCCTGTACAGAACCGGTGATGACGCTGTAGGTCGCGAGCGCGCGTTTAATGATCTCCGCTTTCGTCGTGCCCTTTTGCTGGGCCAACTCTGCCAGCCTGCTGTCGAACCTCTTGTCCAAATCAATTGTGTATCGCCTTGTGTTCACGCAGCAAAATCTACTGGAGTTCCAAGGCGCGTCAACGGTGAATCTGCGACTGGCGTTTGGCAGGCGGCCCTCGGTTAAGCCTTTGTTCGTTGCTGGGCGCTGGTCGTGCGTTGTTGGTTGTTGGATGTTTCCCCTGAAGTGGGGTTTGTCAGGGGCCGCAAAAGCCGTGGCTATTCACGCCCGGCTGCGCTAGATTACCCGCATGCTCGAACGGGAAGAACAAGCCGTCGTGGAGGTCCGTGGCCAACCGGCGCCCTCACGCGACACCGGCGATGGCCAAGCGCCACCGCCTGCTCGCTCCAAGGCGAGCCTGGGCCGTGAAGTGTACCGGCGCATAACCGGCAACATTGCCCGCATAATGCGGGGCCAGGCCGCTTCGACGCGCAAACTGCTGGCCGCCCTTGCCAGCGGTGGCCATGTGCTGCTGGAGGACTTTCCCGGCACGGGCAAAACCACACTGGCGAAAGCCCTTGCCCGCTCTATCGCTTCGACTTTTAAGCGGATCCAGTTTACGCCCGACCTGCTGCCCTCGGACATCCTGGGGGTGTCGATTTTCAACCAGGGCGACCAGCAGTTCCATTTCCACCAAGGCCCGATCTTCACGAATATCCTCCTGGCGGACGAGATCAACCGGGCCTCGCCGCGCACGCAATCGGCCCTATTAGAGGCCATGGGCGAATGCCAGGTCAGCATCGATGGCGAGCGCCGCGACCTGCCCAGGTTGTTCTTTGTCATTGCGACGGAGAATCCGGTCGAGTTCCGGGGCACTTACCCGTTGCCGGAGGCGCAGATGGACCGCTTCGCCATGCAGTTCACCCTCGGTTACGTCGAGCCCGCCGAGGAGGTTGCGATTCTCACCGCCCACGAGCGCAATCACCCGCTAGACGGGCTGGCCCCCTGCGCCACTCTTCCGGAGGTGCTCGCCTTGAGGGAGGCGGTTGAGGAGGTGCGCATCAGCGGGGAGCTCAAGCACTACGCGGTGACCCTGGTGGGGGCCACGCGCAGCGCCCCAGGAGTCCAGCTCGGCGCCAGCCCGCGCGCCTCCATCGCCCTGATGAAGGCCGCCCAGGCGCTGGCCCTGTTCGATGGAATGGAATTCGTCGCTCCGGAGCAAATCCAGGAACTGGCCGTACCCGTCATTGCGCACCGCTTGGTGATGGAACCGCAGGCGCGCTTCTCCGGTCTGACGGCTCGGGGCGTGGTGGAGGAGATCGTCAAGAAGACGCGGGCGCCATCGTAGAGCCCTGGCAACTCGAAGCATGTCGCAGAGGAGACTAATTAATCTTTTGCTATGCTGCTTTGGAGACTCCAGTACCGTCTTTACCGTCTCTCCAGGTCGTTGCGCCAGCGGGTGCGGCGGCGAGTGACAAACATGGGTTTGGTCTTTATCGGGGCGGTTGTGCTGACAGCTTTCATGGGCATCGACACCGAGAACAACATGGATTACCAGGTGTTTTCCCTGTTGCTGTTTCTCTGTGTGGTGGCGTCCTGCTTCAATTGGTTTTTCCGCCTGCAATTTGCTCCCCGGCGCATCCTGCCGCGCTTTGGGACCGTGGGCTGCCCTGTGACCTATAAACTCCTCATCAAGAACCTCGGCCGCAGGAACTACCGCGGGCTGACGGCGCTGGAGGAATTGGCGGACGCGGGGCCATCCTTCGATCAATGGTTCACGGCTCAGCGTTTCCTGGAAAAGCACTCTTTCCGTTTCACCCAATCGCCGTTGGCAAGACATTCTCCTCCGGCCCAGGTTAAAGGCGCGGCGATTTGGTCACTGCCCGTAAGACACGAGGTCGAAGTGGAACTGGAATTGACCCCGTTGCGGCGGGGCGTCCTGCGGTTTTCCGGAGCAATTCTCGCCCGAACGGACCCGTTCGGACTTTTCCGGGCTTTTTGTCACGGGCCGCTCCCGCAGTCGCTGCTGGTTCTGCCCAAACGCTACCCGCTCCCACCCCTTGCCTTGACCGGTTCCACCCGCTACCAGTCGGGCGGGGTCGCCTTGGCTTCGAGCGTCGGCCAGAGCGAAGAGTTTGTGGCTCTGCGCGATTACCGCCATGGCGATCCGTTGCGGCACATTCACTGGCGGACCTGGGCGCGGCTGGGCAAACCGGTGGTCAAGGAGTATGAGGATGAGTTTTTCGTGAGGCACGCTTTGGTGCTGGACACTTTCACCGAGCAGGACCCGGACGAAGCGCTGGAGGAGGCCGTTTCGGTCGCGGCGTCCTTCGCTTGCACTTTGCAAACCCAGGAATCGCTGCTCGACTTGATGTTCGTCGGAGCCACGTCCTACTGTTTCACCAGCGGTCGGGGTGTGGCGCATGTGGAGCAAATGCTTGAAATCCTGGCGTCGGTGAGCGCCTGCCGGAACCAGTCATTCGGCGCTCTGGAACATCTTGTGCTGGACCATATCCAGGCGGTCAGCGGGTGCGTCTGCGTTCTGTTGGACTGGGACGAGCAGCGGCGCAGGCTGGTGCGAAAACTCAGGGAGTATGGGCTGCCCGTCTTGGTAATGGTCATCACCGCCGGTGGCGGGTCCCAGGTTGTGGGGGAAAGCCCTTCCGTTGACCAGCAGACCCCGGTTTATATGCTGGAGGCGGGCCGGATTGAGCAAGGTCTGGCCCGATTGTGATGCCGTCCGCATGAAAAAGCCGCCACCGCTGCTCTTGGGCCTGGCACTCCTGTTCTGGGGATGGCAGACGGGCTTCCTGCTCCTGGCGGCGCCGATGGCCGCCATTCTCGAGAGCGCGCGCTTGATTAAGGCGCGCTGGGACCTCACCGACGACGATTTCACCCGGATCTGGACCTTCTGCTCCCTGCTGCTCCTGGCGGCGGCCGCTTACGCTTTCACGGCCAACGACGGACCGTCCAACCTGCTGACTTATTTCCGCGACCCCAGCGCCCTGACCCAGCGCGGCGCCGGTACGGCCAGCGCCCGGGCAACGACCGCCTTGATGCGCTGGCTGCCAATCGTCTTCTTCCCATTCATCGCCGCCCAGACATTCAGTTCCCGCGAAGGGGTTCCGCTTCACATCGTGTCGCTCATCCTGCGCCGGCGCTGGTTGCGGGCGCGGGAGCGCGGACAACCGCCGCCGGCGTCGTCCGTCGTCAATGTCACTTATGCCTACTTCGGCGTGTGCCTTTTTGGCGCCAGTTTGCACCATAGCGAGGGCGTCGCGTTTTTCTGGGGCCTGTGCGGACTGTTAGCGGCCGCGCTTTGGTGTGAGCGCTCGGCTTATTTCGGCCGTGTGACTTGGCTCGGCGCCCTGATGCTGGTTGTGGGTCTGGGTTTTCTGGGCCAGTGGGGCATCAACCAGTTTCAACATTACCTGGGCAATTTCGATCCGCATTGGCTTTCGCGCTTTGCCCACCGCGGCTTCGACCCTACTCACTCCAAGACCCGCATCGGGGACATCGGGCGCCTCCAGGATTCTTCCACCATCGTCATCCGCCTCCAAACCGCGCCTCGAAGCGCCCCGCCTCGGCGGCTGCGCGAAGCCAGCTATCACACCTACCGCGCGCGGGTCTGGTACGCCGCGGAGGACGGAGGCGGTTTCCAGGAGATCCATGAGCGGCCTCCCGGAACGTTTGTTCTGGTTCCTGCCAAGACTAATACCGAAACGCTCAACATCGCCTCCTATTTGCCCGGAGGGAAGGGCCTCTTGCCTTTGCCCGAGGGCAGCGGACGCCTGGAGAACCTGCCGGCTTTTTCCCTGAAGAAAAACGACCTGGGGGCGGTGTATGCCGAGGGGCCTGGCCTGGTCATTTTCGACGCCCACTTCGGCCCCGGCCGCACGATTGATTCGCCCCCCGACACCAGCGACCGTCACGTTCCGGCGGGTGAAATCCCTGCCCTGAAGCGTGTCATCTCCGAGTTGGGCCTTCGAGGCCTGAGCCTGAAACAAACTCTCCAAAGAGTTCAAACCTTCTTCCAGAGACACTTCACCTATAGCCTCGAACAAGAACAGGATTTCCCTTCGCAACCGGGTCAAACCCCGATTAGCCGTTTCCTGCTGCTGACCCGGCGCGGCCACTGCGAATACTTCGCCACCGCCACCGTTCTGTTGCTTCGCCAGCTCGGCATCCCCGCCCGTTACGCCGTCGGCTATGCGGTGCATGAGGCGCGCGGCCATGGAAAGTACATCGTCCGGCAGCGCGATGCCCATGCCTGGTGCCTGGTGTGGAACGGCCAAACAAAGCTCTGGCAGGATTTCGATACCACGCCCGGTTCCTGGATCGCGGATGAGGAAGCTCGGGCCAGTGCCCTTCAGTGGCTGTCGGACCTTTTTTCCAATATGGCTTTTGAGTTCTCCAAAATCCGCTGGGGCCAGGCTCACTTGCGCAAGTATATTCTCCTGGGGCTGGCGCCCATAATTATCATCCTGTTCTTTCAAATCTTGTTCCGGATGAGGCGGCGCAAACGGCCACGCTCAGCCAGCCAACAGGATGCAGGCCGGTGTCCCGGCCTGGACTCGGAGTTCTACCAAATCGAAAAGAAGCTCGTCGCCCATGGGCTGCCGCGGCAGGCGGGCGAACCGCTCCTGCCTTGGCTGCGACGGGCGTTTTCCGACCCGCGGCTCCAGGCCCTGGAACGTTCTTTGAGCCAACTGCTGTATTGGCATTATCGCTACCGGTTCGACCCGCTGGGCTTGACGCCTGCGGAGCGCCAGGCGCTTCAACGCCAAACCGCAGCCTGCCTGGCCCAACTGGACGAAGCTTTCAGGACCGGAAACGGGGTCAGTTGCGCACAGTCGCACATTTGAATTGCCAAATTGACCAAGTGCTCGAACGTGCGCAACTGGCCCCGTTTCACAAATCAGGTTTTGCTGCGTGTGCGGCGAGGGCGAAGCGGCTTGCCGCTGAGGCCCACGCAACGGCATTTCTCATTAAGCATTGGGCATTTACCATTATTCATTGGCAATGCCCAATGCCTAATGCACAATGATATGGGAAAAGCGGTCTGAGCGCCCCTCGCTACCGGTAAATGGCCCAGGCGATTCCTGAACTGGAGGCCATCAGCAGGACGCCCGCCAGCAGCAGTAACAGCACGACCCCCAGGGGGATCAGCAGCCACTTCTTCTCCTGCCGGCACAACTCCAAAAACTGTTTCACGATTGAGCGCATCAACGGCTCGAATCTATGTCGCCGGCGAGCCTTCCGCAAGCGTACAGACAAGAATCTGTCGTATGAGCGAGCGGGCGTCTTCCGGGCGAGACAGCTTCTCCCGCGCCAGGGCGACCAGCGCGGTTTCAGCCCGATAGGCAAGCAGCTTAATGGTGTCCACGAAGTGCTTCTTGGCCGTGCGCAGTTGGCTGAGGCGTTCGGCTTCAGGCAGGTCTTTGAGGGCCAGGTGGCGGGGCTGGCCTTTCCGTTGGACTTTGAGTTGCTCCACCTTGTTTTCCTGCTGCTGGAGCTCTTCGAGCGTCTTCCTGGCCCCACCCCTCGGACTTGCGACACACACCACCTTTTGCTCCAGGTGAAGCAAATGGTGGTTAAGCCGGGCAATCCCAGAACGTTGCCGGTTGCGCGCGTGCGCGGCGGCGCGCCCGGCGTTGCGGTTGGCCCTGGCCCAAGACCCCCGCACGGCCGGGGCGCTTAGCGCCGAGCGGAAACTGTGGGAGGAATTGGACCGCCGGCGCATTCGCATCCTGGAAGGTCACCTTCGTCTTTACCTGGCCACGGTCCGCCGGGCGCGGGCCGGCCGGGAATTCTCGCTGCGAGACGACCAGGCCTTGAGGATGGACTGTGCCGGACGCCACCTCCCGCCAAGCCCTTTGAAGGTCTATGGCCCGCAAACACCACGTGCGGCCCGTCGGTGGACGCCAACAAAACGAACCATCCTTGAGGGTCCAGGCCGGTAAATGAATTCACCGGGATTGGACTTTCAGCAGCACAACGCCGTGGGACGGCACCGAAACAGGCAGGCTTGTGTGAAAGACGCCGAGGTCGCGTCGGCGCCACAGATCTCGAACTTGAAGCGAGGCCGGCAGGCCAATCTTCTGAAAATTCGCATGGAGCGTCGTTGGATGGGTGTTGGTATTGAATACGGCGACGGCCACAGCGCCGTCTGACAAGGGTTTG
>JAJYHY010000480.1 GCA_021784555.1 bacterium | reverse complement strand
GGCTACGGCCGCTGCGGCCATCTCGACTTCATATGTGCTCTTTGCGGCCGCAGCGGGTGGCTTGGGCGTGAAGATCGGCTTGGCGGATTTGCGAGCGTTTCGCACCTTGCCGGATCCGCACTTTGGCCTGCTGGTGAACGTGCTAGGGCTCTATGGCTTTTGGCGCAAGGGACCGGAGCTTGCCAAGAACGTGGTTGGCGGCTGGCCCATCCTTCTTGCAGGGATCTTGATAGTCGTTGTCTTTGGCTATCTCACCAGGTGGAGAACAAGGAAAGTCGATTCCAAAGGCGCGAAGACAGCGCTCTTCTTGACAGTTGCCGGAGTCGTCTCGCTTATCCTGGCCCTGGGTGACCAGGGCCCATTCGGGCCACTCTTTCGGCTCGCCTACGAGCACGTCCCGTATTTCGCCATCATGCGCGAACCCGAGAAGTTCCTTACGATGTATGCCGCAGCGCTCGCCTACGGGTTCGGACTTGGCGTCGACCGAATTTGTCGAAACGCATCGACTCGAGGCGCCGTCGCCGTTGCTCTGGTAGCGCTTGCCGTTCCGCTCGCCTACGAACCGTTAATATTCGGCGGTCTTAACGGACAGGTGAGCCTGAGCTCATATCCGACTGGCTGGGTCAAAGCCAAGCAGGCTGTTGCAAAACGCCAGGGAGCGCTCCTTGTGTTCCCCTGGCACTTATATCTGTCGTTTCCCTTCACTGGCAAGCGAGTTGTCGCCAATCCGGCTCAGAGCTTTTTCGGAGGAGAGGTTATCCAGGGCGATAATGTGCAACTACCCGGCTTGCAGACCGAGTCCACTTCGACCCGGTCGTCCTTCATCCAGTACGCGATGTCGACCGGATCGCTCACCCGCTCGTTTGGCGAGCTGATGGCACCTTTGGGTGTCCAGTATGTGGCGCTCATGAAGACGACGGATTGGGCGTCTTATGGGTGGCTCGGGACTCAGCGTGATCTATCGGTTGTCTATTCCTCACGTAGCGTGAATATTTATCGGAACTTGGCATATTACGGCCTCGGATATTCTGCATCAACCGTGACGACGGTTCCAGACTGGGGTGCGGTTCTCTCTCTCGCCCAGGAGGGAAACCTTGCCGGCCGTGTCTTAATAGCCACTCATCTTGCCCCAGGGAGGGTGGCACCGCCGACTCCTTTGCCAATAGAGGTCCAGCCGCACAGGGCGCAAGTGCTGCGGACCAGTCCAACCAGTTATCAGATAGAGGGCCATCCGGGCGCGTGGCTGTCGCTCGCGGAGGCGTATCAGCCTGGCTGGATGCTCGGTGGCGTCGAGGGCACCCAGCTCGCGCAGGGAAACCTCGGTTGGCACCTCACGGGTTCGACTGCGACCGTTTTGTTCTCCCCGGCGGGAAAGGCGTTGGGCGGCGAACTCCTCTCGCTCCTCTCGCTCCTCTCGCTGATCGCCATCAAAATTGCAGCGAGCCGTAGAGTGGCGTCATAAAACTCTGGCGATATGTGCAATTAATATTGGTGTCGGCACACGTCAGAGTTGCCAATCAACATGCGCAATACCGACTGATCTCAGCAGCAAAATACAACGTCGGATCGAACTCTCACCAACAGCGGGCAAGGTTCCGATTTAGCCGACGCGGCCACCAGCATCACGGTTTTATTGGGGTTTACTTCGAGTTTTCCCTGCTAGCAGCTGGTTGGCTTCACTAGAGGCTTCGGTGTTCAGCTCGTTCGTACACTACTACCTCGCGGCCGGCTAGTTGAAGCACCGATTGTGTTAGCAGACTCTCACTTGCCCCTTATCTATGAAAAATTACGAATATTTAACTTCTCCGTAACTGGACTTAATAGGGCGGACCTGGTTATAATCGGTCACACTGAGTGTTGAGGTCTGGCGACAGTTCTGCTTTTCAGGCTGTGAAGTCCGAACTGCGATGTCGAGCGTGGAGGAACTATGCGGGGATTTGATGTAGTAAAGCGAAACCCCGTGGCTACCGCAGTCGCGAGCGTACTGGCGGCTGGTGCTGCCGTAACACTTGCGACGACCGGCGCCTCCTCCTTTACGCCGGCGTTCTATGGCTACGGTTACGGTTACGGCGGAACCGCAGTTCCTGCACCTACTGCGCAAACAGCCGGCTATCGCCTGATCGGATCTGACGGGGGAGTCTTCGACTTCGGCGCCGCAAGCTTTCAGGGTTCTGAAGGCGGCACTCACCTGAACGCGCCTGTTGTGGGCGGAACTGACGTAGTCTCGACTGGTTCCACGTCGGCTGGCAACGGATATTGGCTAGCCGCGGCCGACGGAGGCGTCTTCTCCTTCAACACGCCCTTTTACGGCTCCATGGGCGGCACTCACCTGAATGCGCCGGTTGTTGGTATGGCCTCGACGCAAGACTCGAAGGGGTACTGGCTGGCGGCGAAAGACGGAGGCGTCTTCTCGTTTGGAGACGCGCACTTCTACGGCTCCATGGGCGGCACTCACCTGAACGCGCCCGTGGTAGGCATTACCCCCGATCCGGCGACGGGCGGGTATTGGCTCGTTGCGGCTGACGGTGGTGTTTTCTCGTTCAACGCACCGTTCTTCGGGTCGATGGGTGGCAAGCACCTGAATGCGCCTGTTGTGGGTATTGCTTCGACTCCCGATGGCAAGGGTTATTGGCTCGTTGCGGCTGACGGGGGCGTCTTCAGCTTCGGAGACGCGAACTTCTTCGGCTCCATGGGCAACAAGCACCTGAATGCTCCGGTCGCCGGGATAATGTCGACCGACAACGGGAATGGCTACTGGCTGGTGGCCAAGGATGGCGGTATCTTCTCCTTCGGCGACGCGCCGTTCGTGGGGTCGATGGGCAATAAGCAGCTGAATGCGCCGGTCGTCGGGATGATGGACTAGGTGTCGGTACTGATGGATTGATGGTCCCGTCAGCGGCGGTAGAGCCAGACTTAGTAGTAGACAAGACTCGACCGATATCCATGCTTTGCCTATGGAGAGGCAGAGCTGAGAGCAAATTGAGCAGCATGAGGGACCGGAAAGAGGATGTCAAGGTCAAGAAGTGACACTGAATCCGCCGGTGCACTCGGACTGCGTGGCTTGCGTCGCTGCGCTTTGTTGCGTTCGACTCTTGTGCGAAACGGGAGTCTCGCTTTTGTTCTCGCAACTGGGGCAGTAAGCCTATCCAACTTCGTCTTTCATGCGGTGATTAGCCGACTCATAGGGCCATCGAATTATGGGGCGCTTGGGTCGATTCTCAATCTCCTTCTCGTGCTATCTGTTCCCATGGGGGCGATACAGGTGGCAGTGACACAGTCAGCCGTCGACTGGACCGAGAGGGGTGTTCTCGCCTCGGGAATCCGGCGCACAATGCTTCGCACGGCGATTATGGGGACTGTCGCTACGGCTGCGTTTGACGGCGCCGCGCCGTGGATCGCGCAGTATCTGCACCTAGCGCATGTGGCGAACCTATACATCGTCTCCGCCTGGATCCTGCCGTCATTGCTTGGGGCGGTATTGCAGGGAGCGCTAATGGGACAGCATCGCTTCGCGCGCGTGGCCCTCGCCAATGTCCTCGGGGGGGGAGTAGCAAGGATTGCGTCTGGGGTATTTCTAGTTCTGGTCGGGTTCGGGCTAGAGGGAGCCGTCGCTGCCTCTGTAATGGCTCAACTGGTACTCGTCATGATCCTGGTCTACCCCTTCTTCAAGACGTTCCTTGGTAGTTCGAAGGGTACTGGCGAGGATGTTGCCATGGGTGTGCGAAATGCCGTGAGAACCGTTATCGCGCTGACCGGCTTTTGGATACTTATCAGCATGGACACGGTAATGGCGCGCCATTACCTTCCCGCGAGAAGCGCTGGCCTATACGCGTCGGCAGCCACGACCGGGCGAATCGCAATGTTTCTCCCGGGCGCGATTTCGCTTATCGTCCTTCCGCGATTCGCGTCTGGCAAGGGTCTCGGGCAAGAGGCCCGAGATGCACTTCGGTGGAGCGTGCCCGCCACGGTTGGAATCAGTGCAGTCGCTGCACTGGCTATCGCACTGTTCCCATCGTTTCTTGCGAGGGTTCTTTTTGGCGGAGAGTTTGTCGGCGCGGCTCCTGCAATCCGCATCCTCGGTCTTGAGGCAGGCGCCCTGGGCCTTATCGGAATCCTTGTCTATTACCTGTTGGCGCGGCAGTCCAAGCTCGCTCTCCTTCCCTGGGTGGGCTCGGCAGTGGCTGCGGCCCTAATCTCGGCCTTCCATGGATCGATGGCGTCAATTGCTGCCGTCATGCTCATGTCAGCCAGCGTGGTAGCAATTGTCATGTTGTCGGCCTCGGTGTCGTATTTAATCGCACACCCGCTGCCGACGTACTCAAAGGGGATCCACACCCTTAGGCGCGTAGGCCAGGTCTCACCTGAGATTGTAGAGATTTCGGTTGTCATTCCTTTCTATAACCCAGGTTCGGCACTTGTGCAGCATATATATGAACTAGCCCGGACACTTGAGGGCGCAGGAGTGACGTTTGAACTGATTGCTGTTTCCGACGGCTCTACTGACGGTAGCCTTGAAGAACTTTTGGATCAGGCGAAAATGATTCGGTCACTTCGCGTGATCCAACTTCGCGAAAATTGTGGGAAGGGACAAGCCCTTCGGGAGGGATTATCCTGTGGCCGTGGTGCCTACGTGGGGTTTATTGACGCCGACGGAGACATTCCGGCCGGTGAAATGGAGCGAATGGTTGACGTGATTCGGCTTGACGCTCCTGCCGTTGTCCTCGGTAGCAAGCGTCATCCAGAGTCCAAAGTAGTATACCCGCCAATTCGGAGGGCTTATTCCTGGGGATACCAGCAGGTTCTGCGTGCATTATTCGACCTTGATGTTCGCGATACTCAAACCGGTGTGAAGTTGGTCAGACGGGATGTGCTGTCGGAGACTCTTCCACTGATGGTTGAGAAGCGGTTTGCGTTCGACGTTGAACTATTAGTCGTTGCCCAGCGCCTCGGCTTCAGCGAGTTTGTTGAGCTTCCGGTCACAATTCAAAGAAGGATGTCCAGCACGATCTCAGCAAAAGCGGTGTGGAGAATTGTTATAGATACTGTAGCTATTTTTTATCGGTTACGAATTGGTCAGTTCTACAACCGTACTAAGGAAGTCG
>JAJYHY010000095.1 GCA_021784555.1 bacterium | reverse complement strand
GGTGCGAACCATTTGCAAGTCCTGCCGCACCCCGTTCGAACCTACCGAAAACCAACTCGGTTTGCTCAATCTGTCTCCGCACGATATCGGAGACAAGGTGTTTTACTACGGACGCGGTTGCTCCTCGTGCAACGACACGGGCTACCGCGGGCGCAAAGGAATTTTTGAGTTGTTGACCATCAACGACTCCATCCGCACGCTCATCAACGAGCGGGCGCCCACCGTCGTTTTACGCCAGAAAGCTGTCGAACTAGGCATGATCCCGCTGCGTGATGACGGTTTGCGGAGCATCTTCGACGGCGACACCACCATCGAAGAAGTTGTTAAATATACCTAGACGCCAATGAAGTTTAGGGGTCACATCTCAACATTTGACATTTCGCTGTGCATGGTCATTGCAGGTGGCGTGACGGCACGGCGAAATGTCAAATGTTGAGATGTGACCCCACACCGGAGAACAGTTATGCCAAAATACAATTACGTCGCGATGGACGCCCATGGCAAAGAAACCAAGGGCACTCTCGAAGTTTCCAGCCAGAACGAGGCCATCGGGCGCGTCAAGGAGATGGGGCTGTTCCCGACCAAGATTGTTGAGTTAGACCGTTCCAAGGAAAAGCCGCAGAAGCAAGGCAAGGCCGGCCCCAAGGCCAAGAAGAAGAGGGGAGCGGCAAACATCCAGATCAAGATCCCTGGTCTGAGTGGCAGGGTCAAATCCAAGGTCCTTGCCACGTTTACCCGCCAGTTGGCCACGCTGGTCGATGCCGGTCTTCCCCTGTTGCGTGGCTTGCGCGTGCTGGAGAAGCAGGAACGGAACGTCACCCTGAAAGACATCCTCGGCGACCTGGCCTTGTCGATTGAGGGCGGGAGCACCTTCTCCGAGGGGCTGGCCCAACATCCTAAGGTCTTTAACCGTTTGTTCGTGAACATGGTCAAGGCCGGTGAGCTCGGTGGTGTGCTGGAAGTCGTGCTGACCCGCCTGTCCGAATTCATGGAGAAGGCCCAGAAGATCAAGGGCAAGGTCGTCGCCGCGATGTTTTATCCCTGCGCGGTGATCACCGTCGCCATAGGCATCCTGTTCCTCTTGATGGAGTTCATCGTTCCCAAGTTCGAAGAGGTCTTTCAAGGCTTGGCCGAGGGGGCTCAATTGCCCGCCTGGACCCGCTTCGTCATGGGCGTCAGCAATGCCGTCCGGCTGCACCTGCTCAGTTCGCTGGGCGTCATCGTGACGGTTGTCATCCTGTTCATGCTCTTCAAGAGCACCAAGTTCGGACGCCGGGTTTGGGACAAGTTCAAGCTCAAAGTGCCGGTGGTGGGGCCGGTCATCAGTAAAGTCGCTATTTCTCGGTTCACGCGCACGCTGGGCACCCTCGTCAGCAGTGGCGTTCCCATCCTGCAAGCCCTGACGATCGTCAAGGAAACGTCTGGCAACGTCATCGTCGGCAACGCCGTCGGTTCCGTCCACGAGAGCGTCAAGGAAGGCGAAACCATCACTGCCCCGTTGGAGGCGTCGGGTGTCTTTCCCCCTATGGTCATCAGCATGGTCGATGTCGGTGAGCAAACTGGCGCCCTGCCGGAAATGCTGCTGAAGATTGCCGACAACTACGATGAAGAAGTCGATAACGCCGTAACGGCCATGACATCTCTGCTCGAGCCGATTATGATTGTCTGTCTGGCTGTCATTGTCGGCAGCATTGTCATTGCCATGTTCCTGCCGCTCATCGATCTCATGAACCGCGTCGGCAGCAGCAACAACGGCAAGGGCGGCTAAGTGCTCCAGGGCGTAAGTTCGGTGACGTACTCACGATTTGCGATTGCGGAGGAGCGGCCCCCGTCGGCACGTCACTGTATTTGCGCCCATCGCCACTAAGCGGCCGCAATAGTCCAAACCCATGGCACGGAAGCCGTGCCTTCCTATAGAGGCGGCGTATCGGGAATCCGCTCCGCCGCCTAACCCGGCACTCCAAAGAGCCGGCCCCGCTCAATCATCCGCCGGCGCGGCTCCGGAAACGGAGAGACCCCGAGTTCCATGCCCCGTGTAACGGTCTTGCCTCCCCATGGCGGACTGGTGCGGCAATGATTCTCCTCCGATATACCCAGCCATGGGAAGTCAGCCCGTCTCAAGGCGTATCCGATGAGCACCTTGGTGTTCGGTGACCAGGCCAGAAAGAAGGCCTCCTCACCTTCGATGTCCATCAGGTGCGTCGAGAACGCGCCCGAAACCGGACGGTTCGGGAAGACCTGCATATCCACCGTCCCGCCATCCGGGCAAGGAACGTTGGGCCACTCGAATTCCGCGCCGATCTTCATGTATCCTTTGCCGCCCGCCACATCGGCCTCGCTCACCTTGGATTTGCACCTGAATGGCCGCGATCTCTTTGTGGGCTTGCTCGATGTTCTGAGCGCCCAGCAACAGGGCCGTCGTCCATTGAGCCAGGATCTTCTGAGGCGTTGGCGAGACCGGTGAAATTCCGGCCAGGGCGGCGGCAATAACCAAGACCCCAGCATGGTCGCACCAGTATAGCGACCATCCACCCGGCCGGAAAGTCCCGGAAAATGCAAGACTTGCGCCCCCTCACGGAATTGACGAATCCGAGGGAATTAAAGTCGTCAGTCTTTTCCTCAAAACACCCTCTCTATTTTGAGGTCTGAATGAAGTGTCGGACCACGTGGCCGATGAAGTGGGGTAAGTGCTCAGGCGGCGATAGGAGCGCGGACGCCCCCGTCCGCGACTGTGGCAGGGAAACAATGGCAATGGGCGGCAAAAGACCCGCCCCGATATTCCCAAAACCAGGGCCAGAGCCGCTCTCGGTCCGTTTGTGGCAGTTTCAAGCTCGCAATGGCCTCGCGAGGGAAAAATCCAAATCGTCCTTCGCGGTGCGGGGGAGGCAAGCTCGCCAGCCTGAGTTTGGCTTCGAAGAGGAACATCAGCCAGTGACTCCGACCCTGGTAGCCGTGCTCGCTGACGATGCCGGCCAGGTGCAGGTCTGAAGCCGCCAGAAGACCACGGGACATCAGGACGTTGATGCTCATGTTCCGCGCGACGGTGAAGAGCCACGTCGAAAACTGGCTGCGCGCCGGATCAAAGGCGGACAGCAGTGAGAACTGGCACTTGCTGGTGACGAGGTATTTGCCTCGCGCCACCAGGTCGGCGGTTTTGCCTTTTGGAGCGGGTGAGCCAATCAGAAGGGTGGCGGTCAGCACGGTGGCCGCGGCGAGCAAGAGAAAGAATCCGGTCGTTTTGGGTTTCATCAAGGTGTGGTTTGGTTTTGGGTCTGGTTATTTGTAGGCCACCGCGGCGCTGGAGGAGCCGCCGAGGTGGATGATTTCAAAGTCTTTGAAGCCGACCTCGCCGCACCATTTCTTGAAGTCCTGACCGGTGTAATCAAAGGCATCGCCGTTTTCGATGAGCATGTTCAGCGACATCAGCAGACCCAGGGCATTTTCGCGGCGGGCGTCGTCAATCAATTCTTCGATGGCCACTAGCGCCCCGCCGGGCGGCAGCGCGTCGTACGCCGCGCGGATGAGGCGCATCTTCTTCTCCAGGCTCCAGTCATGCAGGATATGGCTCATGGTGATGAGGTCGGCCTTCGGCAGCGGGTCCTTGAAGAACTGTTCGAGCCGGGCCGGATTCGAGTAGAGTTCCTCGAAGGGGCCTCTTTGGCCATGCTTGGTTTCATTCTGGGCTCGGCCCGTTCGCAAGGCCTCGGGCAGGTCGTTCCAGAACTTGAAGAGCCGCGCGTTGAGCATGGTCAGCAGACCTCCGATATAACGGGGGCTGTTCTCGTCCAGGAACAAGGCGGCTTCGGGCGAGTTGAAATACTTGGCCTGCGGGCCGTTGCCTTCGCGGTCAAGAAACTTCATCGCAACCAGCGCGTCAAAGAAATCGGCCACGGGACGCGGATGAAATTGCAGTTCCTCGCGCAGTTCGGCCCCGGTGAGAGGGCGGGTGGCGAGTTTGGTGAACACGCCGAGTTCGACGGCCGTGAGCAGGACTTTAGAGTTCCAGAATCCGAAAGCGGTTTGCAGGATGGCTGAGGGATTGAGCGCGGGAGCGGCGATTTGGCCGTTGGATTGAACTTGGCTCGCGGGCGTTTCAGTTCTGGTCAGCGGCGTGAAATAGAGATACGGTTTGAGCTTGCGAATGCCTCCGGGAAATAGTCTCTCCGCATCGGTGTCAGGCACCATCGGCCAGATAATGCAGTCCTGCCCTGGTTGCCAGTCTGCCGGCGTCGCCACCCGGTGGCTGGCCGTCAATTGCAGCGAATCAATCACCCGCAGGATTTCGCCGAAATTGCGTCCCGTTTCGTCCGGATAGGTCAGGGTCAGCTTGATCTTTTTGTCCGGCCCGATGATGAACACCGACCGCACCGTGCCCGTGCCGTTGCCGCCACCGTTGGGATGAATCATGTCATACGCCGCGGCCACCTGCCGGTTCTCATCGGCGATTACCGGGAAGTTCATCTGGACGGCCTGCGTCTCATTGATATCGTTGACCCAGCCCCGGTGCGATTCCAACGGGTCCACGCTGAGCGCGATCACCTTGACGTTCCGCTTTTGAAATTCGCCCTTGGTCCGGGCTACGGTTCCCAGTTCGGTGGTGCAAACCGGCGTAAAATCGGCCGGATGCGAAAAGAGCACGCCCCAGGAATGGCCGAGCCATTGGTGGAAATCAATGGGGCCTTCGGTGGTGGGGGCGAAAAAATTGGGCGCGACGTCGCCCAGGTGCAGGGCCATAGGCACTCCTTTAGGTTTAGCTTATTCTTGACATTAGTGCTAGTTCGAGACCAAACCTCGGCGAGCCAGGCCCGCGTGTCAAGCGGGAGAATCGATCGCCTTTCCGCGAAGACACACTCGGTGACGCTCCCGCTTCGCCACAAGATTACCCGGCAACTCCCGACCCGCAGCCGCCAATATCCGGCCAATTCGCCCTCCAAGGCTTTGACATCCCCGCGCCCCGCGGCCAGCCCGTGAATGGCCCGGCGCAGTTGACACAGAGGAGCAGCCCTCCTGCCGAAGGGCTGACTTGCGCCGCGTGCGAATCGCGTCAATGGCTTCGGTATGGCCCCGTTGGCAGACCCCCACAAGCGGACCCTCTTGACAACTACTCGCTAGAGTCCTTGAATGGCAAAACGTGTTGTAGCCAAGTCAAGTCCACCTGATCTCGTAATGGCTCCATCAGGGGTGCCGAGATTAATTGAGAATTGAGAATTGTAAATTGATGGCACATCCACCTCCCCCGCGAAATCGAACCGGTGCCGTCCTGCCGAGGACCCTCCGAAGGGGGACTCAGTTTGAAATTCTCAGTTCTTAATTCTCAATTCTCAATTGCCGCTGACAAGAACAAGTGGTCTGAGCGCCGGCTCGCTAGGAAGCGTGTTGTGGGCGCGGCCTCTACAAAGATGCCGTTCCTACGGAACTGGGAGAAGTTTGCGATGGCGGTTTCTGCCAGCGCCCTACCCATGTGTATCACTCTCTCTCCATTTCTTTTCTTTTTGAAAGATTGTTTTGCCGGGGAGCTTTTCGATGTTTGGTTGCGGCATTGCCGCGTTGGGAAATATTCGGGTTAAGAATTCCTGGCAGACCGGGCCTAAGAGATGGAAGTGCGCTTTTCTTCGTTTTTCGAATGGAATCTACGGTATCACGACGGCTACTTTGGAAGATATGGCACGACCGGTAAAAAGGCGTCTGTCGGACAACTGCAATGCACGAGCCGGCGGACCATCCACCCCAGCGCCAGCCTCAAAGAAGCCAGGTTGGCGGCGATGGGGTTTCCGCCTGGGAGCCGTCGTGCTTTTGCCGGTTCTGGCGCTTTTGTGTCTGGAGGGCGCGCTGCGGTTGGCCGGTTGCGGCTATCCGACCTCCTTTTTCTTGGTACACAAGTTCAAAGGGCGCCGCGTCCTAACCGAGAACGACAAGTTCGGTTGGCGCTTTTTCGGGCGCGCGTTGGCGCGAACGCCGCGTCCGATGATGTTTGACGCCGCCAAACCGGCAGGCCTCTGCCGCGTGTTCCTGTTCGGCGGTTCCGCCGCTTATGGCGACCCGAACCCGGATTTCGGCCTGCCCCGCGTGTTGGAGGTGCTGCTGGAGGGGCGGTTTCCAGACACCAGGTTCCAAGTCATCAACGCCGCGATGACCGCCATCAATTCGAACGTCGTTTTGCCCATCGCGCGAGATTGCGCCCGTGAGCATGGCGACGTGTGGGTCATCTACCTGGGAAACAACGAGGTTGTTGGGCCTTTCGGCAGCGGAACGGTCTTCACCCCCAGGGCACCGAGCCTGGCCCTCATCCGGGCCACGCTGGCGCTCAAGACGACTCGAGTGGGCCAACTCCTTGCCCGGTTGCGGGCCCACCTTGGCGCTCGCCGGCAGGCGCCATCCCGTTTCGAGGGATTGGCCATGTTTCTCAAATATCGACTCCGGCAGACGGACCCCCGGATGAAGACGGTCTATTCCCATTTCGCGCGCAACCTGGCGGACATCCTGGCTCTTGCCCGCGAGCACGGCGTCAGGGTTGTGCTGAGCACGGTGGTCACCAATCTCAAGGACTGCGCTCCATTCGGCTCGGAGCATCGGCCCGGCTTGGGCGCAGGCCAACTCCGGCAGTGGAGGCAACTGATGTCGGCGGGAGTCACCGCGGAGCAGGCGGGAGAGGCGCTCCGGGCGAGCACCCTCTTCGCGAAGGCATCCCAAATCGACGATCAGTTTGCCGAGTTGCAGTTTCGTTGGGGCCGCTGCTGTCTCGGCTCAGGCAGGGCCGCGGAGGCACGCCGGCACTTCATCCTGGCGCGCGATGAGGACGCGCTGCGATTCCGCGCCGACACGCGCATCAACGATCTTATCAGCGCCGCCGCCTCGGGCCGTGGGCGTGGTTGGGTTCGCCTGGCAGATGCTGAACGCGTCTTTGAGGACGCCAGTCCGTCCGGGTTGCCGGGGAACAATTTGCTCTACGATCACGTTCATCTGAATTTCAAGGGCAATTATCTCCTGGCCCGGACCATCGCCGAGCAGGTTGCACAACTCCTGTCCGGAGGCGTTGTCCGCCACGCCGTGGCGCCCTCCTGGATGCCGATGGCGGAGTGTGCTCATCGGTTGGCTTGGACGGATTGGGCCCGCTACCACGCGGCGCGGAGCATGATGCTGCGCATCAATCAACCACCGTTCGATTCAAAGCCGGATTACGCCGAACAATACGCGCGCCTGCGGCGGCGACTGGAACTATTCCTGCCGGCGATTGGGCCCAGCGGCCTTCGGCAGGCAGCCGGCGCCTGCCGCCAAGCGCTCGCTATCCGCCCGGGCGACTGGGTCCTGTGGCGCAATCTAGGCGAGTTGCAGGCCGGCATGGGCGATTTTGCCGGGGCCGAACAGTCCTACCGTCGCGTGGCCGAGGAACTGCCATACGAGGGCTTGGCCTGGCTGGAACTGGGCTTTGTGCTGGTCCAGGAGAGCCGCCCCGAACAGGCCCTGGCCCAGTTCGGGACCGGGCTGCGCCTCAAGCCCGATTCCGTGGCCCTGCTCAACGGGGTGGCCCTTGCCCAGAGCCGGCTGGGCAGAACGTCGCGCGCCCTGCGCGCCTACCAGAGGGCGTTGGAACTGAACCCGGCCGCTTTCGACACTCGAGTGAACCTTGGGACATTGCTGCAGTCTCTGGGCCGAAAGCAGGCAGCGGTGGCCCAGTTCCGCGAGGTTCTGTCGCTTGACGTTGAGACGCCTGAGAACCTGGCTCAACTCGGAGAAATCTGTCTGAGTCAAGGCTGGGTCCCCGCGGCCATTACCAATTTCACCAAAGCCGTGTTATTGAATCCGGCCGATGCCGAGGCCCAGTTTGGCTTGGGCGGCGCGTTCGAGCTCGCCGGCCGTCACACCGAGGCTCAGAAGCATTTCGCCGAGGCGGTGCGCCTCGATCCCCGCCACGCGAGAGCCCGGGTGGGCGTTGGCGCTGAGTTGCTCCGGCGAGGTCAAGTCCTCCAGGCCATCGAGCAGTTGAGCCAAGCCGTCAGGCTCCAGCCCCGCTTGCTGCCAGCCAGGCTGAACCTGGGTATCGCGCTCTTGCGCCTGGGCCGTGCTGCCGAGGCCCGCCGCCAGTTTGAGGCCGCGCTCCGCCTCGACCCGAATAGCGCCTTCGCCCGGCAATACTTGGCGCGGCTGCGCAACCAGGATGTCAAGGCTTCAGGCCGGTGAATCGCCCGGCGCGCTGGAACGGGAGAACTGTTTCGAAGGAGTGCATCTGAATAGGACCACCACCTCTGCCTTAGAAAAACCCGAAACTCGAAATCCGAAATTCGAGACAATCTCATAAGCGGCAAAGGCAAATGTTCAAAGCTGGTCGGTTTAGCGGAGAGGGCCACGAAATATGCGAAATACACGAAAAAAGACATTAGAGCCAGGCTGTGGGGTGGATGCCATCTGTGAACGGCTCCCCGCCCTTGGTTTTGGTTTCTCCCTCCTTTCGCGTATTTCGAGTATTTCGTGGTCCGCAAGCCGGTTTTGGTCATTATTGCTTTGGGAGTTCGGATTTGTTTCGGATTTCGAGTTTCGAGTTTCGGATTTGGCAGGGTTCTGATGGTACAGTCAAGATGCGCCCTCCAGCCCGCCGGGAGGCCGGCCAGGCCAGGGAGTTGACCTTTTTCTCCTTCCACGGCATGCTCGCGGAGCCATGAGCAAGACCGTGTTCGAGAGAATCATCGACCGTGAAATCCCCGCCACCATTGTGTATGAGGATGCGCAAGTGCTCGCCTTCGAGGATATAAAACCGCAAGCGCCCAAGCATGTGCTCATCGTCCCCAAGAAACCGATTCCGCGCCTGGCGGAGGCCAAGCCCGAAGATGCGCAGCTTCTCGGCTACCTGGTGCTCAAGGCGGCAGAGGTTGCGGCCAGCCTGGGCTTGAGCAACTCCGGTTTTCGGCTCGTGTTCAACAATGGGCCGGACGCGGGAGAGGCGGTGCCCCACCTGCATTGCCACATCATTGGGGGACGCCGCCTGGGCTGGCCGCCGGGGTGACACCGCACTCGGGCGCGGGGTCAGTCTTCACTTTTTCCGCCGGAATGGAGGGTGAAGTGGCGGAAAAAGCCGCAGGACTAACCCCGGCGCTCCTGTGGGGCGGCCGCCGGGGTGAAACCGGGGGCGGCGCTGGTCGTTTCGATCATGCGAAGCAGGCGGTTGAAGCCGGCGATGAATGCGGGCCGATCCGTCAAAGGATAGTTGTGGCCGCCTTTGAGTTCGCAGAAGGCCTTGGGAGGACTGGCCAGGGCGAAATTGCGCTCGCCGTGATGGAAGCGTATTAGCGAATCAGCCCGGCTGTGCATAACGAGCACGGGAATCTTCACGTGGGGCAGTTTGGCGCCGGTGTTGTATTTGATGGTGGACAGCCATCGCACGGGCAGCCAGGGGAACAACTCCGCGCCGACATCGGGAATGCTGGTGAAGGTGCTTTGCAGGACCAGTCCGGCAAGGGTCTCTCGCATCGCCAGCTCGGACGCGATGCCGCCTCCCAAGGATTCTCCAAACGCTATAATCCGCGGCCCGGCAAACCCTTTGCGCTCCAGCCATTGATAGGCGGCCTGGGCGTCAAGATACGTGCCTTGCTCGCTGGGGCGACCCTCGCTCCGGCCATAGCCACGGTAGTCGAACAGGAAGACATTCACCCCCGTTTCGAGCAGGGCTTCGCAGAGCTCAAGCCGGTGGCTGATGTTGCCCGCGTTCCCATGACAGAACAAGACCACTTGGCCCTCTTCATGACTATTCTCGGTTCCGGGAAAAAACCAGCCGTTGAGCCGCAGGCCATCGGACGTAGCGAACGTGACGTCCTCGAATTTCCGGCCCAACTCCGCCCCGGTGGCCGTCAGCGTCCGCTCCGGGTGATAGACCTGACTGTATTCAAACGCGCGCAGCATAATGTAACCTGGCCCCGCCAAGAGCAGGAATCCCGCAGCCCGCTTCAATCGTTTCTGGCGCCGTTTCCCCAAGGCCCACCATCAAGGCCGCTCTGTTTGACGCCGCTATTGCCCCGCGGCGGCCACGCTGGCCTTGGCCTTGGACATCAAAGAGACGTAGTCCATGAGGATGTGCTCCGTCTCGTTCAGCGGGGGGTCAATCGTCCCCAGTTGGTCCGTACTGCCGCTCGATGCGGCCGCAAGTGGTGAATTCGCACTCACGACGGCAGCGGCGCCGCCAGCGCCTGCGTGCTGGGCCTGGGCCACGGTGTTCGTGGCGCCGACAGCGGGAGGCAGACCGGGTTTGCCCGCCTGCGCTAGCGAAATGTCATATTCCTTTTCGGATGATGGTTCCTTGCGGGCCAGACGCTCCTTGTCACGCGCCTTTTGGCGCGCCTCGGCCTCTTGTTGTTCCTTGAGACGCTGTTTCTCATTCAAAGAAATTGTCTTGTCCGCCTCTTGCTTTTTGAACAGGGCGATGTCCTGGCGGATGTAGCCGTATTCAGGGTCGGTGGCGAGCCGTTCTTTGTCGCGCTTGCGCAACTCGGGGAGGTAGGGCGCAACCATGTTCAGGCGGTCGAACTTGGCGCTCGCAATCGTGTCCCAAGGCAGCGGGTTTTCAAGGGAGCTTTCCCCGAAATCCTTCGAGAGGCTGACCACCGAAGGCAGAATGATATCCGGGGTGACGCCCTTCAACTGGGTCGAAGCCCCGCTGGGACGATAGAATTTCTTGATGGTGATTTTCAAAGCGCCGGGGTCGCCCACTACATGCCCCTTGGTGAGGAATTGCATGTAGGGCACCAGCGACAGAACGCTCTGGACGGTTCCCTTGCCATGAGTGGAGGCGTCGCCCACAATGAGGGCGCGCCCGTAGTCTTGCAGGGCGCCGGCCAGGATTTCGGAGGCCGAGGCGCTAAACCGGCTGGTTAAGACGATCAGGGGTCCGTCGTACGTGATGGAAGGGTCGCGATCCGAATCCACCTGGATATCGCCGTCCGAATCGCGGACCTGGACAACGGGGCCTTTTTTGATGAAGAGGCCGGTAGTCTTGATGGCTTCGTCGAGCGAACCACCGCCGTTGTTGCGCAGGTCCAGAATGACGCCGGCCACATTTTCTTGCTTGAGCTTGTTGAGCAACTTTTTCACGTCAGCGGAGGTGCTTCGGGCGTCGGCATTGGCCTGGTTGGGACCTACGTCAAATGGGGCATAAAACGACGGCAACTCAATCACGCCCAGACGCATGATGTCGCCGTGCTCATCGGGCATATCGATAATCTGTGCCTTCGCCGCCTGGTCTTCGAGAGGGATGTCATCCCGGATAAGGCTCACAATCTTGTGGCTGGAGGCGTCGGCGCCGGCGGGGATGATCGTCAGGCGCACCTCCGTCCCCTTGGCTCCGCGGATAAGCTGGACCGCCTTGGGAAGGGGCATATCAACGACATCGACGGGTGGCTGGTTGCTTTGGGCGACGGCGATGATGCGGTCTTTGGGGTGGAGTTGTTTGCTCTTGATGGCCGGCCCGCCCGTCAGCAGGCGGCGGATCGTGCAGTAACCGTCATCCCATTCCAACTCGGCCCCGATGCCGCACAGGCTGAGGTTCATCGCAATGGCGAAGGATTGCAGTTCTTCGTGGCCGAGGTAATCGGAATGGGGGTCGTACACATGAGTCAGGGCAGTAAGGTACATCTGCATGACCTCGCCGTCATCAAACTTGCTGTACATGAGGAGGTTGCGCTCATACCGATGACGAATGGTCTTGACAATTTCCTCCGCCTCCTTCTTGGCGTTCTCGTGGCTCTTGGTCTTGCCGGCATTCCTGGCGGTTTCGATCTTGCCGAGCAATTCCTGCAGATACTCGAAGCGCAGGCGCCGCTTCCAGAGCGCCTTGGCGGCGGCAAGGTCCTTTGGATACGGGAGTTCGTGCCGGTCAATGACAATCCGGTCGTTGTTGGTAAAGGTGAACTCCTCGGTTTTGAGGAGGTTTTCGACGTAAGCGACATGTTCCCGGTAACGCTCGATAAAACGGTCGAAAATGACGAAGGCCGGATTGGCGTTCCGCTGGCGTTTCGTCAGCATGTCGAGATTCGTGCGATAGAGTTCGAAGTCGTTGAGATCGGATTGGAGGAAATGGATGTGCTGGGGGTCGAGGGTCTCCAGGTAGCCATCAAGGAACTTGCTGGAGAAGGCGGCGTCCAGCGGGTGATGGAGGTATTGCTGATCCTCAAGGAGCCTGGCCGTGATAAAGGCTATCAGGCCGTCATCCGGTCCCGGGGTAAGATGAAACGGACGCGTCTCGCTTGAGTTCGATGCGTCCGGCTTCCTGGCCGCGGGCGCATTGGACTGAGCGGAATAAATGGGAGAAACCAGCCCGAAGCTCAGGAAGAGCATCAGGAGACGAACGGCATAACGTGCAATCATGACTTTCAACATTCTGCCTGATCTCTTGCCATTGCGCAACTAGTGGATCATTTTCTTCTCGAATTCAGCCGCCGGATATGGCGTCATTATCCGATATGAACAATTCATCTCGCAAAAATGGAATCAGCCGGCGTCACTTCCTGGCCACCGCCGGCGCCGCTTTAGCCGTGCCGACCCTCATCCCCGCCAGCGCCCTGGGGCGCGAAGGCTCAACCGCGCCCTCCGAGCGGGTGGTGATGGGAGTGGCCGGTTGGGGCATGCAAGGGCCCGGCAACACCGGCAACTTTCTGGGGTTCAAGGACGTGCAGGTCATCGCCGCGTGCGACCTGGACGCGAACCACCTCAGGGCGGCGGTCAACACGATTAACGGCCACTACCAAAACAAAGACTGCCGTCCATACCACGATTATCGCGAGATGATGGCCAACCGCTCAATCGATGCCGTCATGCTCGCCGTGCCGGACAATTGGCACGCCTTGGTCGCCACCGAGGCCGCAAAGAACAAAAAGGATATTTACGGCGAGAAACCCCTGGCCCACACTATCGCCGAACAGCAGGCCATTGTCAGGGCCGTCGAGCAAAACGACCGCATCTGGCAAACCGGCTCTTGGCAGCGTTCGGTCCGCTCCTTCCGCCGCGCCTGCGAGATTGTCCGCAATGGATTGATCGGCAAAGTGACCCGGTGCGAGGTCGGTTTGCCTTCGGGCCATTATGATTTTGCGGGAAGCGCTCCGGCCCTGCTCCAGGAACTGGGTCAGCCCAGGAATAACTCGGAGTATCTGGCGACGGTCGTGCCGGGGACGCCCGATTGGAACAAGGCCGTGACTGAACCCCCGCCGGAACTCGATTACGATTTCTGGATTGGCCCGGCGCGGATGGAACCTTATATCAAGCAGCGAATCCACATGGATTGGCGCTGGAACTACAATATCGGGGGCGGCCAGTTAATGGATTGGATTGGGCACCACTGCGACATCGCCCATTGGGGACTCGGGTTCGATCACAACGGCCCGCATGAGGTTGAAGGCCATGGCGAATTCCCGCCCAAGGATGCCCTCTGGAACACCTCCCCGAAATACCGCATCCATTGCCAGTATCCGGAGGATATTAAGATGGTCATTGCCGGCGGCTATCCCGACATCCGCGGCGGGGCCAAATGGATCGGCACGGACGGCTGGGTGTGGGTGGATCGCGGCGGCTATGATGCCTCCAATATCGACTGGTTCAGGAAGCTCCCGGCCAGTTGCAAGATCCGCCTCTACAAGTCCGACAACCACTGGCGCAACTTCATCGATTGCGTCAAATCCCGCAAACCCACCATCACCCCCGCGCGCACGGCCCATCACTCGACCATCCCGGGCCATTTGGGTCTCATCTCCATGCTCCTTGGTGGCCGCAAGCTCCGCTGGGACGTGGCAATCGAGGAAATCCTCGACGATCCCGAAGCCACCAAGCTTATGAGCCGGCCCTACCACCACGGCTGGAAATTGGCCTATCCAGTCTAATTCGGCCTGGCCTTTGGGGCGCGGACAGCAGAGTGTATGCCCTGGTCCGCGCCCTGCCGCCATTAAGTCTAAGTGGTGTTGGCTTCTTGCTCCTGCTCTTGCTCTCAATCCTTGAGGGCGAGCAAGAGAAGAGCACGATCAAGAGCAAGAACGTGACTCGCGCTGCGAACTACCCGGGTTAAGAGCTATGGCTGATTTTCAATATACTGCCAAAAACCCGGCGGGCGACACGGTAACGGGTGTCATCGCCGCCGAAACCGAGGCGACCGCCCTGCGCGTATTGGACGAGCGGAACCTGTTTCCGCTGCAACTCCGGGACCGCTCCAGCGAGGCGCGGCAAACCGTCGCGCGCCAGCACATCCGCACCCGGTATGTGGGGGTCATGTACGGCCAACTGGCCGACCTGATCGGGGCGGGCGTGCCGCTATTAAGGGCCCTGGATTCGTTGATTAAGTCCACCGTGAATCCGCGACTGGCCGCGGTGCTCAAAGAGGTCCGCGCCGGCGTGGCGGATGGCCAATCCCTCACCGAGGCCTTGCGCGGATTCCCCGAGGTGTTTCCCTCCCTCCACACCGCCATGGTCCAGGCCGGAGAACGGGCGAGCTTTCTCGAAGACGTCTTGCGGAGCCTCTCAACCTTCCTGGAACGGCTGGACGAGTTGAGGGGCAAGGTCATCGGCGCCATGATCTATCCCGCCCTGCTGGCGGTGGTCGGCTCGCTCGTGTTAACCGCCGCCCTGCTGTTTTTCGTGCCGCGGTTCGAGCCGCTGCTGGCCTCGACCCACAAGCCGCTCCCCACGACCATCATTTTCGCCCTGAGCGGGACCTTGCGCCACTACTGGTATCTCCTGCTCCTGGCGGTCGGTGGAGTCGGGACGCTGGTCTGGAGCGGGGTTGCCAGCGAAAGTGGACGGAGACTCTTTGAGGAGTGGCGGATGCGGGTGCCGGTTGCGGGCACGGCCCTGCGGTTGCTGGCGATTACCCGGTTCTGCCGGATTCTGGGCACAATGCTCGCCAACGGTGTGCCTTTGCTTCAGGCGTTGGCCATTAGCCGCGGCGCCACCGGTTCCCGGCTCATGGCGGACCGGATTACGGACGCGATGGAAAACGTGCGCGGGGGCAAGCCCCTGACCGAGCCGCTCCGCGTTGGAGGGCTCTTTCCGGAGCAAATCCTGGCCATGCTCCAGGTGGCGGAGGAATCCAACCGGCTGGATAAGGTGCTCTTGACGATTGCCGATACGGTCGAGCGCCGCACCCACCAGCAGGTGGACCAGGCCGTGCGCCTTCTCGAACCGATGATCCTCTGCCTGGTCGCGATGGCCATCGGCTTTCTCGCCCTCGGCCTGTTGCTGCCCATCTTCACCATGGCCAGCGCCCTGGGCCGAAGCTAATATTGTCTAGCAGGCATGCGCTTTGCCGCCAGCGCGGGGTCGCCCGTTTCCAGCGAGGGGAACCTCAGACCGCTGCGTGCCCATGCATCGGGCGCCTTGGGCTCGATTCCTGCGCCGCGACACTCATCGCGCCCCACACGGGCCGTTCCAGGTCACGAGGCCGGGTGAAATTCCCGCTCCCAAAGCTGTTGACACCCAGGCCGGCACTTTATGAGGTCGGCACACGCTTGGTGAGCTCAAAAACCAAATCTCCACCACCCGCGCAAATAGTGGAGTTGCTGCGCCTCGGGAACGAGCAGGGCAAGTTCCTTGGCAATGCACAGGTCCAATTCCATGGAAGAACCATCACCTTCGACAGGTACTCGTTCACCCTTTCAGACGGAACGGTCGTGATCCGGTCGGAAGCCCAACTCGATCCCTCAAAGCGCGCCTTGACCGTTGCGCAATTGTACGAATTGAACCGGCTGTCTGGCGCGCGCAAAGGCGAGACGCTTGGGACTTACGAAGAAGACGTGATGGGCAAGCCGTTCAAGTTCACACGGGTGAAGTACGTGTTGAGCGACGGCACGGAAGTCATACGGTCGACTGGAAAGCCAGGCGGCGAGCGGTAGTTCGAGGCTTGATCGGCGAAAGGAGCAACGGCGCTGGCCGACGCATGCCTCCGTGCAGGTCTTGTGGTTGATCAGTACGGTAACCACGATCTCGTCATAACGTGGTCGATCACCCGCGCAGCCCTCAGTACCTGCGGGCGCCAAAAAAAGCAATTTCCTATGTGCTGCCAGCAATTCTCATGTTGATGACCGGGAAACGAAAGCGGCGGTCCGCGCCGCACTCCAAGGGCTCCGCCAGGTTCCAAGCCGTGGGCTTCCTCCAGCGCACCCGTACCTCGCGCAGCGTTTGGAGTGCGGCGCGGACCGCCGCTTTCGTGTTCTCTACCTCCCCAAACCTAAAATGAGAATTGCTGACTGAAAATAATAAATAAGCTGTTCTGACCGCGCTATGACCAGAAGACATCCCTTCAAGGCTCCGACCTCCGGACACCCGCGGAAGGCCGTGGAAACCTATGGCAGTCCGGCGCCCCCGCCCGGCGGTCCTCCCCGTTATTCCGCGTTGTGGTTCAGCCCGCGTCCTCCGGCAGCGGACCGTGTTTGGCCCAATTTTCATTGGGCTTGGGGCCGAGTTCGAGTTCGAGGCGGCCGCCGTTTTTCACTTCATCCCACCGAATCCACCAGCGGTTGAGCGGCTGGCCATTGAGCCGGGCGGACTGAATAAAGCGGTTGGTTAAGGAAGCATTCCGCGCCTCGATAACGAAGGTTTTGCCGCCGTAATGCTCCTGGGACAGGTGCAGCGTGATACGGCGATAGAGCGGGCTGCCGATTCCATAAATTGGGTTCACGCGGCAGCCGCCATCCACCTCGAACAGGCCCAGGGAGGACATGACGAACCACGAGCTCATCTGGCCCTGGTCTTCGTCGCCCAGGTAAGCGTCGGCAGGATTGAAGCCATAGTAGGCCTCGAGCACCGCCCGCGCCCACTTCTGCGTGAGCCACGGCGCCACGGCCCAGTTGAAGAGCCACGCCACTTGCATCGTCGGCTGATTGCCCTGGTTGATGGGGTAATCGGCCATCCGGTCGCCCGCGGCGTTGAAGCGAGTCGGCGCCGATTTTTCGAAGGCCTCGGTCAGCCGGCTGATAAACCGGTCATGGCCCATCGCTTCCACCAGGGCCGGCACGTTTTGCGGCACGAACCAAGTGTACTGCCAGGCGTTGCCCTCGACGAAGCCCGGCGTTTGATAGGGATCAAACGGCGAGAGCCAATCGCCGTTCATCTTGCGCGGCCGGGCGAAGCCGATCTTGGCATCGAAGACGTTCCGCCAGCTTTGCGAGCGTTTCAGGAACGTCGCGGCGGCATCTTTGCGCCCCAGCGCCCGCGCCAACTGCCCGACGCACCAATCGTCATAGGCGTACTCGTAGGTGTTCGAGGTCCATGCCCGGTTCCATTCGGCTTTGCCGCCGGGGCCGATTGGCCCGTCCTCAGCCACGTAGCCGTATTTGAGGTAATTCTCCAGGTTGGCATTGCCCACCGCGCCGCCGCCTGGATAGTGCTCGGGCAGGGTGGTCTGCATCTTGACCGCCGCTTCCAGGACTTTCGGGCCATCCACCCCTTTGACCCCATGCTGATACGCTCCGACCAAAAGCGGGATCTCATGTTCGGCGACCATGACGCTGATATACTCCAAGCCCGCCGGGCCTTTCGAGAGCCACCCGCACTTCTCATAAAGCTGCAGCTCGGATTTGACCCAGCGCGCCGACCATTCCGGGGCGATGAGATTCATCACTTGGTTCATGTTCCAGAAGGTGGTCCACAGGGCGTCGGAGCCCAGCATCACCGTGTCGGGGTCATCGAGTTGTTGCGGGCGTTCATCCGGATCGACCCATTTGCCGTCGATGTCGCTCCAGGTATTGCGGCCCGACAAGGCACGGTAGAGGTTGGTGTAAAAGCGCGTCTTTTCGCGGGCATCAGGCGTTTCGATTTCGACGCGGTTGAAGATTTCGTTCCAGACGCGTCGTTGGTTTTGGACAACGGCGGCGAAATCCCAGCCGAAAGGCTGGGCCAGCTCGCGCTCCAGGTTCGAGCGCGCGCCTTCCAGGCTGACGAGGGAGATGCCGGTGCGGACCAGGATCTCCTCGCCCTCAGTGGTCTTGAAATCGACAAAGGCGCCGCAGTCGTTGGCAACGGCGAGTTCTTGCGTGTTTCTGGTAACGCGTCCGCCCTCCCAGCCGTTGAATGAATCGAAAGGCCGGCGGAATTGAGCGACAAAATGCAGATCAAACCGCTGGTCGCCGTTGTAGCCCACGTTGGGGACATCGGTCTGAATCGTTCCCTCCAGTTCCGCCGGGCCGGAGCGCCGCACTTTTGCGCCCAGCACCTTCATCTGATACTCACTGGGGAGCAAGAAGCGCAAGAGCACCCGCGCCTCATCGCTCGCCGGGAAAGTGTATCGCTGGAGGCTGGCGCGAGTTGTAGCAGCCAGCTCAACCTTGATGCCGTGGTCCTTGAGCAACACTTCGTAAAAGCCAATTCCGCCGCGCTCAGTTGATTTGTCGAAGCGCGAGCTGTAACCGAGCCCCTCCAGCCCCGGATGGATGCGCAAAGGGCCGGTGGTGGGCATCATCCCCAGCCCGGCCATTGTCCACTCGTGGATGTGGCTGAAGCAATCAATGTATTCCAGGCTGTATTCGTAACCGGCGCACCAGCCCTCGGTTTGGTTGTCGGGCGAGATCTTTACCATGCCGAAGGGCATCCACGGCCCGGGGGCAATCATCCAACGGGAGTGGGCGGTGCCCAGGAACACATCCACATAGTCGGCCGGTGTAGCCGGTGGAGAAGGGCGCAAAGCCAAGTGCGTGTCGGAAAGCAACTGACCGCCGGCGCTCAGGCGAATGCGAGTCGTTTCGCCATTAGGCGAAGCGGGCGCGGGGATTTCAAGCACCTGCAGGCCGGACTCAAGAGGCCGTTCCCGTCCCTCGCCCCCGCCGATTTGGATCGTGAGCGTGCCGGGCGAACCGGCGCGGAACACTTCCACCCGGAGCGTGGCCGGGGTTGTGTTGTCCGATGAAACGGCGTAAGGCGCGGCGGTGACCGACCGAACGACCGTTTGGGAACTGGGCGCAAGCCTGTCGCCCTGGGGCGTATCCAGGCTCAGCGAGTCGAACAGCAGCCAACTGCCGCGGATGCTGCGCAGGGCAATCTCGTTGTAGCCGCGTTTGAGCAATCCCGCTGGAAACCTCACCTCGACCTTCTGCGGCTTGACCGGCGGCGCCTTGCCCCGTATCGAGGCATCGCTTTGGCCCTCGGCAATCTGGCGCTCGAAGGGCGTGCCATTGACCGTTACCCGCAACATCGGTGGATGGTCCGGTTGCGCATCGGCGATGGCGATGGTAAACACGCACTGGCCCCGGTTCGGCGCCTGCTCCAGCACAAAGCCGATCGGCAACGTGTTCATCATGTCCCAGCGCCCGCCGCCGCTGCACCCGGCCCACACATCCAACGGCCCCGGCAGCACGTAAGGCCAGCCGGTGTCCGGCTTCGATATGCCAATGTAATACGCCTGGTCCGGTTTGCCGAAGAATTCCAGGAATCGCGTGTAGCCGTCCGGCGCCAGGGCAAATCCCGCCGTTCCGTTTCCGGGCCTCCCAATCCGCCAAAGTCGGCGCCCTGCCCCCGCGCCTGAACTGCCGCCCTCCTGGGCGGCGGCCCTTTCTGGCGCGGCCGCGAGCGGAGCCACCGCCAGGGCGGAAGCGCCAAGGCCGCAATGGCGGAGAAACTCTCGGCGAGACAGCGCGCTCGCCTCGTTGGGACCTTCGTTTGGCCGCGGGATGACTGGTTTCGGGCTTGTCGGTTTCATGTCAAAAGTGTCGAGCGTTTTTTTCGATCCGGACCGGGGTCGCCTCTGAGCTTGCCGGAGAGATTAGGTCCGCCACCCAGCCGGGACAAGCCGAAACAGGCCTGCCGGGGGGCGCGACAATAAAATACGCGGCCGCGTATTTTATTGTCGCGTCAAGGAGGACTTTCGACCCCATGCATTCGCAATAACTGTCAAGACTCCGGGGTCCTGGCGGGACGCGACCCGGTGAGAATGCCGCCGGGCGCGCTCCGCCGGGAAGGAGCGGATTTTTGGTGCATTAGATTGTAACACAGATCGTGCAATAATGCTTCTGTTACCTGATAACAAAAAAGGAGAAGCAATAACCAATATACGGAAGGCGAATGCTGCGCAGAGGGCTGATTGTTTTGGCCAGCACAGTGCAAGAAATGATGACTCTGCAGCACTACAACGAAATCGCTATGAATCGTCCGCTCAAGATGCCGCTCCAAGCCGTTCATAACGGCCTGCCAGCCGGAGTGAACCCGGCGCTCCAAGTCCTATGAACTCCGGAACCACACAAGACACGGGTGCGCCGCAGGGCCGGAGGAGTTTTCTGGGGTGGTTCCTGGGGGCAACGGTGACCGCTCTGTTCACCTCGATAGCCTACCCGGTCGCCCGCTTTCTGGGCACGCCCAGCCAACCCGAAGTTGCCGCCAGCCAGGTGCAGGTCGGACTCACCGACGACCCGGATTTCGCCGCAAAGGGCTTCAAGATCGTCCGCTTCGGCAGCGAACCGGTCATCGTGATCAAGCTCAGCGACACCGACATTCGGGCGTTTTCGGCGGTCTGCACTCACTTGGCCTGCATTGTCGGTTACCGCAAAAAGAAGCACGACATCTATTGCAATTGCCATGGTGGGACGTACGATCTCCAGGGCCGGAACATCGCCGGCCCGCCGCCCCGGCCTCTGACGCCCTACAAGGTAAATATCGTGGCCAAGGCCGGCCAACCGGGCACCATCTTCATCTCCAAGGCCTGACGCTATGAACCTGGAACGTACCAGATTTTATCGTTGGCTGAGCGATCGGCTGCCCTTGGCGTCGATCAAAGAGACGGCCAGCCACAAGGAGGTGCCGATGCATCGGTACTCCGCCCTCTATTATTTCGGGGGCATGACCCTGTTCTTCTTCGTCGTCCAAGTGTTGACGGGCATTCTGCTGATGCTCTACTACCAGCCCTCGGCCAACGGCGCCTTCGAATCGGTCGAGTTCGTGATGACGACCGTTCCCTTTGGGTGGCTGATCCGCTCCATCCATTCCTGGTCGGCCAACCTGATGATCTTCTTCGCCTTCGTTCACATGGCCTCGGTCTATTTTTTGAAGGCCTACCGCCCGCCCCGGGAGATGACCTGGGTGAGCGGCGCGTTGCTGTTGATCTTGGCGCTGGGCTTTGGCTTTTCCGGTTACCTGTTGCCGTGGAACGAGCTGTCGTTCTTTGCGACCAAGGTCGGCACGGACATCGCCGGCGTGCTGCCGATAGTCGGGCACCCCATCATGCGCTTCTTGCGGGGTGGCGAACACGTGACGGGCGGCACCTTATCGCGCTTTTATGGCTGGCACGTGGCCATTCTGCCGGCCATCACGACCCTCCTGCTCGGCTCGCATCTGCTCTTCGTCCAGTTCCAGGGCATGAGCGTTCCGCCCGGACGGGAGGCCGAAGCCAAGCGCCGCCGGCCCATGCGGTTCTTCCCGCATTTCCTGATGCGGGAGCTCTTCGGCTGGACGCTGGCGCTGGCGGTGTTAGCGGCGTTCGCGGCCATCTTCCCCTGGGAGCTCGGGACCAAGGCGGATGCCTTTGCCCCGGCGCCGGCAGGCATCCGGCCCGAGTGGTATTTCATGTTTATGTTTGAAACCCTGAAGGTTGTTCCTGGCGGCGAGATTTGGGGAATCGAGTACGAAGTGATTCCCATCGCGCTCTTCAGCCTGGCGGGAGTGCTGCTGGTGCTGGTGCCGTTTCTCGACCGCAAGGTGCGCCGCACTGGCCGCAGTCCATTGTTCACCGCTATCGGCTGGCTGGCAGTGGCCTACATGGTGGGTTTGACGGCCTGGGGCTACCGCTCCTTTGCCCCCCTGCTGGTCGTGGCTCTGACGTTCGTGTTAATGATCGTGATTACCATCGTGACCCGCCACACTCCCGGAGGAAACCCGCAATGAGCCCGACGCGTCTCTTCATTTTCACCCTTCTGTGCGGGGGCGCCATTGCCGCCCGAGGCGCCGCGCAACCCACCGCCTCCTCCTGCATCCAGTGCCACGGCAACATCGAGTGGATCCAGGACACCAACTGGGTGCAGATGGTCCAGGACTTCACCAACGACATCCATTATTCCTTCGGCCTGTCCTGCCAGGACTGCCATGGCGGCAATCCCGATCCGAAACTGGGCCAGGACCCTTTCGGCGCCATGGACCAGAAGTACAAGCCCAACCCCTACCGCGGCGCGCCGACACGGAGACAAATCCCGGAGTTCTGCGGGCGCTGCCACGCCAATGCCGATTACATAAAGCGGTTCAAACCTGAGGAGCGCGTGGACCAACTCAGCCAATACTGGACCAGCCGCCACGGCATTCTCCTCAAGGCCGGCGATACCAACGTCGCGACTTGCGTGGACTGCCACGGCGTCCACAACATCCGCGCGCCCTCCGACGGCCAGTCCAGCGTCTATCCAACCGCCGTAGCCAAGACCTGCGCACGCTGCCATGCCGACCCCAAGCGCATGGCCGGCTACAAGCTCCCCAACGGCCAACCCTTGCCCACCAACCAGTACGCGATGTGGCGACAGAGTGTGCATGCAAAGGCCCTGCTGGAAAAGGGCGACCTCTCCGCGCCCACCTGCAACGATTGTCACGGCAACCATGGCGCCGTGCCACCGCAGGTCAGCTCGATCGTCTTTGTTTGTGGACAGTGCCACGCGCGCGAGGCCGAACTGTTCCGCAGCAGTCCCAAGCAAGAGGGCTTTACCGCGCATAACAAGAAGTACCTCAGCCAAATGGGCAAGGAGGGCTGCGCTACCTGCCACAAGGCGCCCGATCCGGCCTCTTCAGTGACTGGCGTGACCGAACTGAGCGAATGCGTTACCTGCCACGGCAACCACGCCATCATGCCGCCCAACGTCACCATGCTGGGGCCACTGCCCCAAACCCCTTGCTCCTTCTGTCATGAGCCGGTCGAGAACGTGGGCCGCCAATACGCGGAAGTAAAGACCACCGCACAACACTTCGCCGAGGTGCGGAGCCAACTGCTCGCAAAAGCCGACGAACTGGGCCTAAAGGGCAACGTCCGTTTCGATTGGCTCGTGGGCCAGGCCCTGACCCTGCCCCCGCATCAATTGGCCCCGGCGAGCAACGGCCAGCCGGCCGCACTGCTCCCGGAGTTCGCGCGCCTGTTCAAACGGTTCCGCATTGGCCGAAGTCAGTTCACCTACTCGGACCCAGCGACCGGCAAACCGGTCCGGGAAAGCCTCATCCGCTGCACCAACTGCCACAAACCGGGTTCCATAGGTTTTGTCACCTCAACCACAATGTCCGCCGACATGCACAACATCTCCGCCCTGTCCGCTCGGGCGGAGCGAATCCTGCTGGCGGCCAAACGCGGCGGCGTGGAGGTCCGGAACATTCAGGCGGAACTGGACACCGCCGTCGATGACCAGATTCAGTTGCAGGCCCTGGTGCATGGCTTTTCGGTCACGAACACCAGCCCGTTCATCAAGAGGTACTCCGACGCTCAAAAGGTAGTCGATAAAGCGCTGGTAGAAGGCCACGCCGCCCTTAACCAACTGAGCTTCCGTTACAAGGGCCTGTTCATCTTCCTGGCCATCATCCTCTGCCTGCTGGTTGGCTTGGGATTCAAGATCCGCCAATTGTCCCGGCGGGAGCCGGCCGGCTAATCCCGGAGGAGAACCCGTGCGCCCATACCGATCTAGAGCCCGTCCCGAAAACCCCGATTTCGGGACTTTATCGCCCACTTTATCCTCCACTTTATCCGGCCGGTTCTCGACCGCATGTAATACCCCAACCGCCCGGCCACTTCCGCCATTGCCTTGCGCGTTTGCGGCGGTGCCCCTTTGGCAGCGACATCGCCCTGGGAAGGGCCGCGCGTTGCTGAACCGGATCGAAACCGATCCACGTCAAACCAGTGATAAGAAAGACATAGAAGTCATATTATGAAGAAGCTAGTTGTATCATGCCTCGCCCTGCTCGTTACGGGCGCGCTCTCTGTCCACGCCGCCACCGCCAAGGCCACCTTTCAACAGGAATGCGCCAAGTGCCACGGCCGCGATGGCAAAGGCCACACCCCAATGGGCCGGATCCTGCGCCTCAAGGATTTCACCAATCCCAAGGTGCAGAAAGAGATGAAAGACGCGGAGATGTTCAAGACCATCAAGAACGGCGCCAAGGACAAGGCGACCGGGCGGGAGAGGATGAAGGCCTTCGGCGGCTCCCTGACCGATCAGCAGATCAAGGACCTGGTCGCCTACGTGCGGGGGCTGGGCAAGAAATAGCGTAACCGCCTAGGGAGTGAGAGGAGCGCGGAGGCCCTCGTCCGCGTCTCCGGAAAGCCGCGGCGGCGGACGAGGGCGTTCGCCCTCCTGTCATCCGCGTCAGGGGGCTTGACGCGAGCGGTTACGAAATAAGGATGGACTCGCCGCGCTCGTCCTCGAGTGGGGGAGCCGTTTGGGCTCCCCTTTCCATTTCTAAGAGAGGTAAGAAGCGCAACTAAAAACAAAAAAGGCAAAGAAATAGACAAGATTTGGGAAGCCCGCTTTACGCCTCCTATCGCATGCTCTTGGCCGCTCTCGCGCAAAAAATGTTGAAGCCGCGCGATGGCTGATTGGCAGCAACAGAGAAAAAATGGCTATGAATCGCCCTTTTAAAATGCCGCCTCAGGTCGTTCGCATCGTCCTGCTGGCGATTGGGATTGTCGTGGTTTACTCCGTAGCCCGGTACTTTCTGACGCCGCAATCCTTCGGCCAGTACGGATGGTACCGGGGAGCGGCCCTGCTGGAGCTCAGCGCTCGCGAGCCGGTGTTCGCGGGGCGCAAGGCCTGCGGGGAATGCCACAAGAAGGAAATGACCATGCTCCTCAAGGGGGTTCACAAGAGCCTCTCCTGCGAGGCCTGCCACGGCCCGGGCGAGGCGCACGTGAACAACCCGGACATCAAAATGGAGGTGCTCAAGGTTAGCCACTGCGTCCGTTGCCACGAGGCTAATCCATCCCGCCCGAAGTTCCAAAAGCAGATCGTCCTCAAGGACCATTACGAGGGTGCCTGCACCGAATGCCACGTCCCCCACGACCCCAGCCAGACTCCATGAAAGAACAACTCACCCGCCGCACCGTTCTTGGAAGAATCGGCGCCGCCCTGGCCGCGCTCACGGCGGCCCCCGCCGTCAAGGCCGCCAAAACCACCATCCGGAAACTCCTGGTCACCACCCAGGCGCCGCAGGGATACGATCCCAAGGCGCACAAGTGGGTGATGGCCATCGACGCCAACCGCTGCATCGGGTGCGGCCTTTGCGCCGAGGCCTGCAAAAAGGAAAACTTTGTGCCCCA
>JAJYHY010000094.1 GCA_021784555.1 bacterium | reverse complement strand
CAGGCTGCTCGGCCTTATCCCCACCGGATGGTATCCAGGCGCTATCCTGTACGACGGCCACCGCGGAAAACTCTTTGTCGCTAATATCAAAGGCACCTTGCCTGACCGGAATTACGACCCCAGTCATCGCGGCTACAACTCCCATCAGCACCTAGGCACGATTTCCATCATCCCGCTGCCGGACAAATCGCAATTGCGCCAGGACACCGGCACGGTCGTCAGCAATTACCGCCAGGCGGTCGAAGCGGCCGTGTTTGCGCCGGCCCGCCCCGGCCAACCGGCGCGCCCCGTGCCCGAACGGATTGGCGAGCCGTCGGTGTTCAAGCACATCATCTATTTCATTAAAGAAAACCGCACCTACGACCAGGTCTTCGGCGATATCAAGGAGGGCAACGGCGACGCGCGGCTTTGCACCTTTGGCGAGCGGGTGACGCCCAACCAGCACAACTTCGTTCGCGATTTTGTGCTCATGGACAACATGTATTGCTGCGGCATCTTGAGCGCCGACGGCCACGAATGGGCCGACACCGCCTTGGCCACCGATTACATGGAAAAGTCCTTTGCCGATTTCCCGCGCAGCTACCCGGACCTTCAGGACCCGGATGATTTCGACGCGGTGGCCTATTCGCCCGCCGGTTTTATATGGGACGATGCCCTGGCGCACGGCCAAACCTTCCGCGATTATGGCGAAGGCACCTGGGACGTGAAGGTGTGGAAGGACCCCAACGATAAGAAGCCGATAAACTTTCTCGAATCCTATCGGGATTTTGTCAACCACACGGGCCTGATCAAATATACGAGCGTTTGCGGCATTGACTCCCTGGCGCCCTACACCATGACCAATGACATGGTCGGGTGGGACTTGGCCGTGCCGGACGTTTACCGCGCGGCCCAGTTCATCGGCGAGTTGAAGCGGTTCGAGGCGGAAGGCAACATGCCTAATCTGATTGTCATGGACCTCCCAAACGATCACACCTCCGGCACGGACCCCAGTGAACCCACCCCGGCGGCCATGGTGGCGGACAACGACCTGGCGTTTGGCCGGATTGTCGATGCCGTCAGCCATAGCCCATTCTGGAAGGACACCTGCATCTTCGCCTGCGAAGACGACCCGCAATCCGGCTGGGACCATGTGAGCGGCTACCGCACGACGGCTTATATCATCAGCCCTTATACGAAGCGTCATGCCGTTATCCACGTCAACTACAACCAGACCAGCATCTTGCGCACCATCGAGCTCATGTTGGGGCTGCCGCCCATGAACCAGATGGACGCCACCGCCACGCCGATGACCGCCTGTTTCACCGATCATCCCGATTTCACTCCCTACAATTGCGTGTCCAACAATATCCCGCTGGACGAGATGAATCCCTCCGTCGCCAGCATTCGCAACCGGCTCCAGCGCCGCGACGCCATCGTTTCCTCGCGCTTGCCCCTGAAGAAGCCCGACCAATGTCCGGAGGACGTCCTCAACCGAATCTTGTGGCACGCCCAGCGCGGTTTCAAGGACCCCTATCCGGAGTGGGCCATCATGGAAACCGGGAACAAAGATTAATGTCAGACTTGTCCGACCTGTCAGACCAGTCAGACTGGTCTGACTCATCTGTTCGGTCCGACTGCTCTTCAAACCATTGGCAAGCCGCGCAATCCACGTTACAATGTAGTGGATAGCGATAGAATCTACGGCTTCACAGAAAAATGCTTTTAAGAGTTGTTAAATATGGAACTCCGGTCCTGCGCCAAAAAGGGGCGCGCGTGGAGAAAGTAACCCCTGAAATCCGGCAACTGATTGCGGACATGCTCCAAACGATGCATGCCTATAAAGGCATCGGTCTCGCCGCGCAACAGGTAGGGCTGGCGCTACAGGTTACCGTCGTCGATGTGCGCGGGGTGACCGACCGGCCCTCCACGCTGGAGCTGGACGGGCACCCGGCCGACGTGGCCAAATTTATGCCGGTGGTGCTCATCAATCCCGAGCTCCAGCCCGTCGGCTCGCAGGTCACCGGCCCGGAAGGATGTCTGAGCTTCCCGGAGGTTTATGCCGACGTCAGCCGGCCTGAAGAGGTGATTGTCCGCGCCATGGACGGCGAAGGCAGCCGCCTCGAATTCAAGTGCGGAGGATTGCTGGCCCGAGCTATCCAGCATGAGACGGACCACCTCAACGGCATTCTGTTCATCGACCGGATGACCAGGGACGTCAAGGCTGGGCTGCGGGCGGAACTCGACGCCATGCAGGCCGAAACGCGCGCCGTGCTCCAAAGCGCCACCTTCCCCGCTGGTGCTTGACTTTCAAAACATGTTCTTTTCGGAGTCAGTTCTCCACTTCTTTCGCCACTTTGCCCTCCATTACCGCGGAAAAAGTGAGGGTTGACCCCGAAACGTGACTTTCAAAACATGTTCTAAAAGCCGAGTTCTATCCGCAGGGCGAAGCAGATTGCGTCTGAGGCGCGCGCAACGACATTTCTCGTTAAGCATTTTCCATTCAGCATTATTTCGTTGGCAATGCCCAATGCCCAATGCTCAACGAGGCGGGGAAAGCGGCCTGAGGTCCTTTACTGGGCAAGAGTTTGACGATGGCCTTGAAGCCCGCGCTCAGTACACCTTGCGCAGGTTGGAGGGCAGGATGTTCAATTCCATCCGGTACTTCGCCACCGTGCGCCGGGCGATGACAATGCCTTTTTCTTCGAGCAGGCGCACAACCTCCTGATCGGAAAGGGGCTTGGTGCAGTCTTCTTTCTTAAAGATTTCCGCTATCATGTCCTTCACGCTCGTGTTGGAGAGGCCGTCGCCGGCGGCCGTCTGGATGCCGGCGGCGAAGAAGTACTTCATCTCAAAGATCCCTTGGGGAGTCTGCATGTATTTTCCGGAGACGGCCCGGCTCACCGTTGTTTCATGGACGCCCACAACCCGCGCCACCTGGGCCATGGTCAGTGGTTTCAGATAGGCCACGCCCTTATCGAGGAATTCGCGCTGCCGATTGACTATCTCCCGCGCAATGCTCAGAATCGTCTCTTGCCGCTGGTGAAGGCTGCGGATCAGGAACTTTCCCGCGCGGATCTTTTCGCGGATGTAGTTGCGGACTTCGGCTGAGTTTTGGCCTCGCGCCATCAGGTCTTTGTAAGTGTTGCTGATGCGCAAGTGAGGGACATGTTCGTTGTTGGTGGTCACGACAAACTCGTCGCCCGACCTGTGAACGAAGACTTCGGGCAGGATGAATTGGTCGTTGTCCGGCAAATAGGCCCGGCCCGGACGCGGTTCCAGCCGCTTGATGCGCTCCAAGGCTTCCTGGACTTCGTCCAGAGAAGTCTCCGTGCTCCGGGCAATCTCGGGGATGCGCCGTTTGCCGAGGGCATCAAAGAACTCCTTGACGATCCGGTACTCCAGCGTCTTCTGCCGCCGCACCCGCTCCAACTGCAGCAGAAGACATTCCTGAACGTTCCTAGCGCCCACGCCCGGCGGTTCGAAGCTCTGGACGACTTTGAGTACTTCCAGGATTTCTTCACTGCTCCGGGCCGTCGCGGCGGTCAACTCCTCGAGGGTGGCCTTCAAATAGCCGTACTCGTCGATGTTGCCGATCACAACCTCGGCCGCGGGCCACTTGTCTCGAGGCAATTGCGAATCCCGGAGCTGGTCCAGCAGAACCTCCTGCAACGAAGTGCCCGCCACCAGCGAATCAAACATGAACTGGCGCTTTTCCTCGTCTTCGGCGGTGGCTCGAATCGGGATGTTGCTTTGAGCAAAATGGTCGCGCCACTCCTGGTCCAGTTGCACCAATCGCTCGAACTCAGCCTCAAAATCGTCCACCGGCCCATCGGAGCTCTTCTCTGCCGCTGGATCAAAACTGATATCCTCCGGGGGCTCTGCCGGGTCGCCCACCCCCGAGCCCGCCTCCTCCCGTTCCTCCTTATCCTGGAACTCGGGCTCGGTGGACGGGGCTTCCTCCAGGACAGGATTCTGCTGCATTTCCTGCTCGACCAAAGCCTTCAGTTCAAGGGTAGGAGCCTGCAAGAGGGCGAGCGACTGCTGCAATTGCGGTGCCAAAACCAGCGATTGCGTCAACCGTTGCGACAGTTGTAAGCCTTGTGCCATGCCTCTATAGTAATTCGTTGCGCCGCACTTACAAGTAAAAGTTGGCACGACACTGGCTCCTGTCCATGGCCCTTGACACGCCGCTAACCGGGGACGACAGTAACCGAAGGACAACGACAGACCCTATGTTCCTGGAAAGGATGGTCTTATGAAAATGATTGTCGGTTTGGCGGCTTTGACTCTCCTGAGCCTGCCTGCGCTGGCGCAGCAGGCCAAGCCGCGTCCCGTCCATGCCCCGCACCTGCTCCAATACGAACTGCCCACGCAAGTCTTTCCGTTCGAGCCGGTATTGACCCCGGCCAAGCCAAATGAGATTTTCGAAGGCCGGTTCGGCTTCAGCGGGATCTTTGTGCAACTGGCCAAGACGAAAAACCCCTGGCAGTTAATTAATCCATTCTCTCCTCCCCAGTACGGCTCCGGCAATGACAACGTAGCCTGGAATATCATCAACGGCGCCCCATCCGGCCTGAAGCTCTTTTCCATCAGCTTCTGAACCCCGCTTCCCCGTTGCGTCAGTGAGGCGGACCGGCTTTCGCAATGAAGGGCCGCCATGCAATGAACCCGGTGTCAGTTTGCCGCCGAGGACTCCGACCGATTCAATGTCCCAGGTGGGACAAAAAGTCAGCAAGCCGGACTTTGCCGATAGACCGTTGCGCGGGGCGTTATGAGGCGCCGGCCTGTGCCAGGAGTTCATTTGCCTTCGCCATCACCACGAAGGCGTCAGCCACGTACAGCACGTCGGCCTTGCCACGCGCCCACCCGCAGTTGGGGTCCAGGTTGATCGCCCGGCGCTCATGGATAAAACGCCAGCCGACAGTGTGGGGTTCCTCCCCGTGGCAACAGGTGGCCAGCCCCTTGGGATGCCGCGGCGTCGAGCCGGTCTGGCCGACCTGGTTGAGATGGGTGAGAAAGGAGAGCACCGCTTGGCCTTCACCGCTCAGATCAACCAGTGATTTGGTGCTTCCCAGCGAGGCGCGCGCCAGCTTAAGGAAGCCAAGGATCAGCTTTTCGGCATCCTTGACTTTGGATTGGCCATCGCCCTGCTTCTTGGTCCAACCCGCTCCCGCGACAAGGAGCACGTCCGCCTCAGGGCGGATGGTGCGCGCTTCAATGGCCGGTTCGCGGAAGCCCAGCACCTCGGTGCGAATCAGGTTTTCCGGCAGTTGCGGCGTGACTGGCTCAGCATTTGCGGCGCCAGGCTGGCCCTGCCAGGGCGCGTAAACGCCAGGATCAATGAGGATAAACCACGGCCTTTGGCTGCGCCGGAGGGTGGCTTCCATCCGCTGGCGGTAATACCAGCGGCTGATTGAGACCGCGCCTTCGGACGCCGCAACGCTGGCGACGTGAGTATCGACCCGCCCGCCCAGGCGTTGCGCCACGCCCGGCAGGACCCGGTTCCAGCGCGAGGTGGCCGGGGCAAGGACGATGGAAGCCTGGGACGCGCGCGCCATCGCTTCCGCCGCGGGAGCGTCAGTCGAGTAGCGGGCCTGAGCCAAGGCCGGGTGGGACGCGGCTAAAAGCCGGGCGGCGCCGCAGCCAGCGAGCCGATTGGCGGCGGGCTGGACACTTTCGCCGACAAGCCCCACAACGAGGGTCCCCCCCGAGAGGGCGGAATGTAGTTGCCGGGCGGCGGTGAGCGTTTCAAGAGCGGCGCCCGCGACCGAGCCGTCGGGTTCCGTATGTGCGAGAACTAAGAGAGTTTCCATTTATTTTAAGACCGAGTTCTAGTCCGCATATTTCACGTGGTAGGGCGCGCAGGGGGAGTGCGCGCCCTGCCCAGATGTCGCCTTTCTTTCGAGTATTCTGCGTATTTCGTGGTCTATTCATTTTCCATTTCTGAGCCAATCCACGATTTCACGGGCAATGTCGTCAGGGGTTTTGTCTTTAACAATTCTGGTTTCCCGCGATTGTTTGGGCAGCGAGACGATGCTGTATGTCAATCCATCCGAGGCCAGGCGGGCTGGTTTGGCCCTTTGGAGGGCAGGCATAACCGTCCGCATATTGAGCATGCCTACCTGCGGATTATTCCTTGGTTCGGGGAGGTTGCCTGTTGCCCAGCCGAGCAGGGCGGGCGGTCCGGCGCAACAGGAGACCTGGTGTTTGCCGCCCTCGACGCGCTCGAGGATTTCCAACGAGCCATCGGGGTTAACCGTCAACTCATCGACGCCTTGGAATTGGTCGGTGATGCCTAACTGCTCGCCCAGCATCTGGAGCGTGGCGCCGGCGCCGCGCGAGGCGGACTCCCAGCCGCCGAACAGCAGCAGCCTTGATTGGTCCAGGGTCGGAATGGAGCGGATGGCATCCGCCAGGAGGGCGGCGGTCTCGGCGGAGTCGGTAAACCCGCCGGCTGAGCCGTCGAGGGCCAGCAACTCGAACGGGGCCTTTTGCGCGACGGTCATCATCACCTGCTGCAATTTTGCCCTGGGGCCAAGGCTCACCAGCCAGACTTTGCTGCTCGGGGTCTTCCGGGCGAGGTTGGCCGCCTCGTAGAGCGCGTGGCTCGCCCAGGGGTCAAGGACGGCGGGCAACAGGCCCTCGTTTCTCAAGCCCGGACCGGACGGTCCGTTCAGCGGTTCGAGCGTCTGGAGCGGGTCGGGAACGACGCTGCCGCAAACAACAATTTGGTAGGCGCAACTCATGCGGCGGGCATAGTCGGGATTCGGAGCGGATTTGTGAAGCTTGAAGTTCAATCGGTAGTTTGTAGATTTGAGGCGATTTGAGAAAGAGAGAGCATGTTTCGTCCCTGCATTGACTTGCATGAAGGCAAAGTTAAACAGATTGTCGGCGGCACGTTGAGCAACGAGCCGGACCGGTTGCGGACCAATTTTGTCTCGGAACGCCCGGCGAGTTGGTATGCCGAGCTCTACAGGCAGGATGGGTTAACAGGCGGGCACGTCATTCTGCTGGGTCCGGGCAATGAGACGGTGGCGCGCACGGCATTGGCGGCCTATCCGGGGGGCTTGCAGATTGGGGGCGGGGTCAATGAGACCAACGCGCGGACCTGGCTGGAGGCCGGCGCCTCGCAAGTGATTGTGACGTCCTGGTTGTTTCCCCAGGGGCGCTTGGATTGGGAACGGCTTCGGGCGCTGAGCGGCCGTGTGGGCAAACAGCGGTTAGTCCTCGATCTAAGCTGCCGGCGGAGGGGAGGAGACTATTTCGTAGTCAGCCGCGGCTGGCAGGAATTCACCGATATGCCCCTGACCGCCCGGACTCTGGAGGCGCTGGCGGGCTGGTGCTCGGAGTTTTTGGTTCACGCGGTGGACGTGGAAGGGCTGCGGCAGGGAATCGATCGCGAGTTGGTTCACAAGCTGGCGACCTGGTCGCCCATTCCGACGACCTATGCAGGCGGGGCCAAGGCCATATCGGACCTGGAGGACGTGACGAATCTGGGTCACGGAAGGATTGATCTGACCATCGGCTCCGCCCTGGACATTTTCGGGGGCAGCGGCGTGCGGTACCGCGAAGCAGTGGAGTTCAATAAACGGCTGGCGAACGGTTCCATGTCCCCGCGCACGGACGCCCAAGCCCTCCCGAGCAGACAATGAAACCGGTTGCCCCAGCTCGAAAGGTGCGGATTCGATGAACCTGGGCCAATGGCTGGAGGATGCGAGCCTTGAACTGCGCCGGTGGCTGCGGTCAATCGCAAATCGCAGATCGCAAACCGCAAATCACGGCACTCGTTCGATGAACCTGCACCAGTGGTTGCACGCGCACTCGCTCAAGCTCCTGGCGATTCGTGATACGCCCCAGGCCATCGCCGGGGGCGTGGCGATCGGGATCTTCTTCGGGTTTACGCCCTTGCTGGGGTTCAAGACGCTTTCGGCGATCTTTTTCGCCTGGCTCACCGGGAGCAATATCCTGGCCGCAGTCCTGGCCGGGACGCTGCACGACGTGATTACGCCGTTCATGCCGATCATCTACCGTTGGGAATACGACGTTGGCTATTGGATGCTGAGCCATCCGCATCATTGGCCCAAAGCGCTGCGGAAGATGCATCTTGGGCATCATCCCTGGCCCACCTGGAGGACGGTTCTAACCGTCGGCAAACCGTGGCTTTTGGGTTCCGCGCTCTGCGGCGCTCCCATTGCGGTTGCCAGCTATTGGGTTACCAAGGGCCTGGTGGCAAGACACCACCGGAAGAAGGGGATCCATCCGCCCGCCCAACCCAGCAGTCGTTGAGGCGCCCCCACCGGGATTGGCGGAGTGGTGGAGTAATGTGCTGGTGTTTCTTTCACTCCCATGATCTTGCCATCAATGAACTTGTCCCCCTCCCTAATCCATCCATCCGTCAACCCACAAATCCACCATCAGGCCCTGGCCAGCAGCCGCCGAGACACGCCCTGAGCCTCCCGCGCCCCACGAAGCAGACCCTCGACGCTGAGGTGATAATCGAGGTCCGGCCAGTGGATGCCCGTGCCCGCTCCACAGGTCTTCCAATGGCGCACCTGTTTGGGGGCGGCCTGCAGCAGTGTTGGATACCAGGTCAACGGCGCGCTGATGATCCGCCCGTCCAGCAACTCGACCGAAAGGGTCTCCCGATCGATTCCAACATTCTTAACCTTCGCACTCAAAGAATTCATTCCATTTCTCCAACAGCTTTTTCTGATTACGTTCCGCAACCCGCAGGATCAATCGCACCTCACTTGTCTTTAGGCCATCCACCCGGCCCAAACGCAGCGGATTCAGCCACAGTTTGGCCGATCCATCGCCTTTGTCCACGTGAACATGCGGGGGCTCAGTGCCTTCTTCCGCGTAAAAGAAGAAGGTGCATCCAGCTTCTCTGTGAACCGTTGGCACCCAGTCATCTTAGTGCAACCAGAGTGCCATGTCCACCCAGGCGATGAATACGCGCTCCTTGGGCACGGCCAGTGACAAAGTCCGCACCGGGTGGCGCAGACTTCCAAATCTGCTGTGTCGCGGGCTTCCCAGCCCGCCGACCGCGACCATTTCAGCGGGCTGCCGGCTGGGAAGCCGGCGATACAGCAGGTTCGGAGACCTGCGCTACAACTTTGTCACTGGCCGTGTCCTTGGGCCTCCTCGACCCATTCAGAACTTGAAAAATGAGGTTGGCCGAATATAATGGCTGCGTATTGGGTCCCGGATAAAATTACCACGCACACGGCTCGCGTGCGGTTGGGCTGTCGAAAACGCCCAACGCGCGTGCAGCCGGCGCGAGAGACAGCCGGGCTATTTTGAACCGCAGACTCGAATCAACACAGAACTACCCATGCGAAAGACAGATTTGTTACCGCGAACCGTTCGGCCAGCCCTTCCCATTTTCATTCTGCTGGGCACTTTGCGCCTCGCCGGCGCTCAGGGAACAAACCCCGCTTCAGCCTCAACCAATTCGGTTCCCATCCGGCCCAAGGATCCCTGGGAGACGACCGCCGCCCTGGGCATCACGTTGACCCGCGGCAACAGCAAGACCTTCCTCGGGACTCTGACCCTCGATTCAAAGCGGAAATGGGACGGCAACGAGGTGCTTCTGGGCGCCGCCGCCGGCTATGGAGAAGACCATGACGTGAAGAACACGGAGTTTGCCAACGGCTACGGGCAGTATAATCGCCTGTTCAGCGACCGCTTCTACGCGGGTCTTCGGCTCAGCGCCAACTACGATGGCATTGCCGGCCTGCAATACAGGATCGAGGTCAGCCCGCTCGCCGGTTATTACCTGGTTAAACAGACCAACACAACTTTCAAGGTCGAGGCAGGCCCCTCCGCCGTTTTCGAAAAGCACCTCGGCGAAAATGAAAAGACTTATGCCGGCTTGCGGCTGGGCGAGCGGTTTGAACACAAACTCTCCGCCACCACCAAGATTTGGGAGAGCGTCGATTATGTTCCCCGCGTCGATGAGTGGACTCACAAGTACATCATCACTTCCGAAGCGGGCATCGATTCCGCCATTAACAAACACTGGAGCCTTCGCCTCGTCCTCCAGGACATCTACGACAGCAACCCCACCCCCGGACGGCTCCGCAACGACATGCGCCTCATCGCCGGCACGGCTTACAAGTTCTAAACGAGACCTTCCACGGGGATGCGCCCGTTGCCTTCCGGGGCGGAGGGCTTAGATTGGCGCATGACAAATTCTCTGGCACTGAGGATAGCCGCTGGTTTGGGCTTCCTGGCGGTGGCGCTTGGGGCGTTCGGCGCTCATAGCCTCAAGGGGCTGCTCGCCCGGAACGGAACCGCGGCGATTTGGGAGACGGCCGTCTTTTACCAGTTCATCCACACCGTCATGCTATTCATTCTGGCGGAAAGAACTCCGTTTCAGCCAGGCCCGTGGTGGAGTTTCCTTATCGGCATCGTGGTTTTTTCAGGTTCGCTGTACCTGCTGGCTGCTACCAATGTTCGCTGGCTGGGCGCCATTACTCCCGTTGGCGGTATCAGCTTCCTGGTGGGCTGGGCGTGGCTCATTGTGTGTCACGCCACCACGGCGCGCTAATACTCAATTGACACCCAACGGCGCTCTCCCTAGTTTTGCAGGGCAAACGCCAGATCTGTTTGCCCTGAATCCCTTCGGGGTTTTCGGTGTAAGTGGACCGCGCCTCCCGGCACGGCAACCTCTCAAGCTATGTCAAATACAATACTGGTTGGCGCCCAATGGGGCGATGAAGGCAAAGGCAAGATCATTGATGTGCTCACCGAAGTGGCCGACGTGGTGGTGCGCACCCAGGGTGGCAATAACGCCGGGCACACCGTCCATATCAACGGCCAAAAGTTTATTCTGCATTTGGTGCCGTCGGGCATTTTGCGCAAGAACAAGGTCTGCGTCATCGGCAATGGCGTGGTGGTGGACCCCGTGAGCCTGGTTGAGGAGTTGAAGGACCTCTCGAACCTGGGCATCAAGATCAAAGGCAATTTGCACTTGAGTGAGACCGCGCATCTGGTGCTGCCCTATCACCGCGAGTTGGATTCCCAACGCGAGAGGGCCAAAGGCAAGAACAAGATCGGCACCACCAAGAGAGGCATCGGCCCGGCCTACGCCGATAAAGCGGCTCGAACGGGACTGAGGGTGCTCGACCTCATTCAGCCGGAACGATTCAAGGCAAAGCTGGCGGAGAGAATCCGAGAGAATAACGGGATTCTGAAGGCCTTCGGCGCCGAGCCCCTCTCATTCAAAAAAGTCCATGACCAGTACCGTGCGGCGGGCGATTACCTGAAGCCGTTCGTGACCAACACCGTCATCCTGCTGCACGCAGCGGCTCAACGCGGTGATAACATTCTGTTTGAAGGCGCACAGGGAACCTTTCTGGATATCGACCACGGCACCTACCCCTTCGTCACCTCGTCGAATACCACCGCCGGAGGCGCCTGCACCGGCTCCGGCGTGCCGCCCCACCGAATCGACCGAGTCGTCGGGGTCATGAAGGCCTACACCACGCGAGTGGGCGAAGGCCCCTTGCCATCCGAAAACGCGGAGATTGCCGATATGCTCCATGCGATGGGCCGTGAATTCGGCGCGACCACCGGCCGTCCACGGCGTTGCGGCTGGTTTGACGCGGTGGCGACCCGGCACGCGCGCATCGTCAGTGGAATCGACGAATTGGCCGTGACCAATCTGGATGGTCTGGATTCGGTGCAGACCCTCAAGATCTGCACCGGCTATCGCGATGGCCGCAAGCGCCTCGATTACATCCCCAGCGACGTGGAAGCCCTGGCCCGCTGCGAACCGATCTACACGGAGCTTGCCGGCTGGATGGCCCCAACTGACCAGGCTACAAAATGGAAAGAGTTGCCCCGGCGGGCACGCGATTACCTCCACACCATCGCGGACCTGACAGGGGCGAAACTGAAGATCGTGTCCGTTGGTCCCGGCCGCGAGCAGACAATCTTTGTCGAATGACCGCCCAGGCCGCCCATCTCAGCCCTCAAACCAGGGCGGCCTTGCCCCGGCATGTGGCTATCATCATGGACGGCAACGGGCGCTGGGCGCGGCAGAGGCATCTGCCCCGCATCGAAGGCCATCGTGCCGGAGCCGAATCGGCCCGCGCCATTATCCGGGCGGCGGGAGAACTGGGGTTGAAATACCTTACGCTCTACGCCTTCTCCGTCGAGAATTGGAACCGGCCCAAGGAGGAGGTCGATGCCTTAATGAAGTACCTGGTGCATTACCTCAAGACCGAGACGCCAGAGCTCAACAAGAACAATGTTCACCTGGAGGTAATCGGCCAAACCTACCGCCTGCCGGAAGTGGTCCAGGAGCACCTGCAGAAATCCATCGCCGTTCTATCCAGGAATAACGGACTGACGCTGGTCATGGCCCTGAGCTACGGTGGGCGCACTGAAATCGTGGATGCCGCACGCAGCATCGCCAAGCAGGTCAAGGCTGGCGCACTCGACCCGGCCGAAATCACCGAGTCCGTCTTTGCGCAGCACCTTTATACCCGGAATTTTCCAGACCCGGACCTGCTCATTCGCACTAGCGGTGAAATGCGCGTGAGCAACTTTCTCCTTTGGCAGATCTCTTATGCTGAATTGGTGGTCACACCCACGCTGTGGCCCGATTTTCGCAAGCCACAGTTTTGCGCCGCCCTGGAAGAATACAATCGCCGCCACCGGCGGTTCGGCGGCGTATGACGCAACCGCCGCCAACGCCGTCGCCCTCAAAGCGGAAGGTCTTTGTCCGGCGGCTGAGCAGCACCGTTGCCTTGTGGGCGGTCGTGCTGGGGGCGTTGTTCTCGGGCAATCGGTGGATCTCGGATTATGGGTTTCTGGCGGTCATGATCCTTTTGGCCGTGTTCGGCCTGCTCGAATTCTACGGCTTTGTCGAGAAACGCGGGTTCGCCTGCTTCAAGCTGTGGGGCGTGCTCGGCGGTCTCCTGTTGATGATCGGAACCTTCTTGAACCTCACTGGCGTCGTTGGAAGGTCCGGCTCGCCGGCTCGCGTCAATGATTTTGAGACCAGCTTCTTGATCCTGTTCGTGCTCGGGTTATGCCTGCGCCAGCTTCTTTCGATGAGTCAGGCATCGGGGCTGATGGCGGTTTCAACGACATTGTTCGGCTTGATGTACGTGCCCTACCTGCTCAACTTCATGCAGAAAATCAATTTCTTTCCCGGAGTGCAGGGTCATTACTTCCTTCTCTACTTCGTGCTCATCACCAAATTCAGCGATACCGGGGCCTATTCTGTCGGCTCGCTCATTGGCAGGCATAAAATGATCCCCCGGATCAGCCCCGGCAAGACATGGGAGGGTTTTGGGGGGGCGATTCTCTTCTCCACGATCGCCAGCCTCCTCTTCGTTCATTTCCTCAAGCCGAGAATGATCGGGATGAACCGGCGGCACGCTATCATTCTTGGGGTTGTCTTGGGCGTGTGTGCGGTGGTTGGAGACCTCGTCGAATCCATTTTTAAGCGGGAGGCGGATGTCAAAGATTCCGGACATTTCTTTCCCGGCATCGGCGGCGTACTCGACTTGCTGGACAGCTTATTGTTTAATGCCCCCATCATGTATCTCTACTTGCGGCATGTGTTGACTCCCCGGTGAGCAAACCTCGACCATGAAAAACGTCGTCTTACTCGGCAGCACCGGCTCCATTGGCACGAGCACTATTAAAGTTGTCAACGACCTGCCTGACCGCTTGCGGCTCGTCGGCCTGGCGGCCGGCAATAACGTTGATCTGCTCCTGGAGCAGGCCCTCCGCCACCGGCCCGCGGCCATTTCCATCGCTGATCCTGGCAAAGCCGCTTCCCTGCGTGACGCATTAGGCACGGCAGCCGAAGTCTTCTCTGGCGCCGAAGGGCTGGTTCGGCTCGCCACCATGCCCGGCGCCGATGTCGTGCTCATTGCCATCGTGGGGACCGCCGGCTTGCGCCCCGCTCTGGCCGCCATTCGCGCCGGACACGACATCGCGGTGGCATCAAAGGAAATCCTGGTCATGGCCGGCGAGATCGTCATGAGCGAGGCTCGCAAGTATGGCGTCCGCGTGCTGGCGGTTGATAGCGAGCATTCGGCCATCTTTCAGTGCCTGGATGGAAAACCGTCCTGTTCCGTGCGCAACCTGTGGTTGACGGCCTCGGGCGGGCCATTTCGAAGCACACCAACGGAAGAAATGGCCAAGGTAACCGTCCAGCAGGCGCTGAAGCACCCTTCCTGGGTAATGGGCCGGAAGATCACCATTGATTCGGCCACGCTGTTCAACAAGGGCCTGGAGATGATTGAGGCGCGATGGCTTTTCGATATCGAGATGGAGCGCGTGGGAGTCGTGGTCCACCCCCAAAGCGTCGTCCACTCCGTGGTCGAGTTTATCGACGGTTCAATGCTCGCCCAACTCTCCATGCCGGACATGTGCCTGCCTATCCAATACGCACTGACATACCCTGAGCGCGTCGCCAGCGACCGCGTCCAGACGAATCTTCCAAAACTTGGCAGTCTCACTTTCGAAGAACCTGACCCGGAGCGTTTCCCGGCGTTGGCCCTGGCGCGCCAGGCAGGCGAGGCCGGCGGCACCCTCCCCGCCGTATTGAACGCGGCCAATGAAATCGCGGTGGAGGCCTTTGTCCGAGGCCGCATCGGGTTCACACGGATCTCGGAAATTGTGCGCGACGTGATGGAACATCACCAAGTCACCTCGCATCCAACTTTGGAACAGATCCTGGAGGCCGACGCCTGGGCGCGCCGGGAAGCCGCGAGGTGAGAAGGCTCCCTGGCTGCGAAGACTCCAAACGGGCTGGAACAAAGGACCCGCGAACCTCCAGTCAGAGCCCCGAAGCGCGCCCGCGTCAGCTTGTCGGAGGAGGCGAGACGCGCCCGGCCCGGGGGCCTGGGACGCCGGCTCATTTTGGATTTGTCTTGGGGCGGCTCTTGGGCTATCCAAGTAGAAAGTCAAACGAATCCGCGGATGCGCCTATGCAAAGCTCCACCTCAGCCACCCCCGCCTCTAAGGCGTCTCCCGACGCCCGGCTGACCGCCCGGTTGCTGTTCAGCACGACGGTGGCGGCCCTGGGCGGCTTGCTCTTTGGTTTCGATACGGCCGTCATTTCCGGCGCGACCGATTGGCTGCAGCGGGTCTTTGTTCTTACTCCCACGACTCTGGGCGTCACCGTCACCAGCGCCCTCGTCGGCACCGTCATCGGTTCCATCGTGGTTGGCCGGCCGGCGGACGCGTTGGGTCGCCGGGCGGTTCTCTTCGTCTTGGCGGTGCTCTACTTCGCGTCGGGGTTGGGTTGCGCGCTGGCGTGGGGGTGGTGGCCCTTCATGATCTTCCGGTTCATTGGCGGCCTGGCGGTAGGCGGGGCGTCGGTGGTATCGCCGATGTATATCGCCGAGATTTCGCCCGCCAGATACCGGGGGCGGCTGGTGGCCATCACCCAATTCAACATCGTTTTGGGAATTCTGCTGGCTTACCTGTCTGATTACGTCATCAGCACGCTCAACCTCGGTAATGCCGAGGGGCGCTGGATGTTCGGCGTGATGGCGGCGCCCGCCGCGGCCTTTTTCCTGCTGCTCCTTTTCATCCCGCGCAGCCCGCGCTGGCTTGTTGCCCATGGCAAGACTCAGGAAGCCCGCAATGTCCTCCAGGAATGCGGCGCCAACAAGGCCCGGCTGGACGGAGAGATTGATGAAATCCGCGCGTCACTCGATTTGGCGCATCAGAGGCTGGAAGAACCGTTCTTCTGCCGCAAATACCGCAAACCCATTTTGCTGGCGGTGGCCATTGCCGCCTTCAACCAACTCTCCGGCATCAATGCCCTCCTCTACTACATGGCCCATATCTTCGAAATGGCCGGCGCCGCCTCCCACTCCGCCTATCTCCAATCCGTCATCGTCGGGTTCACCAACCTGGTTTTCACCATGGCCGCTTTGGCCATCATCGACCATTTTGGCCGGCGCCGCCTCATGCTGGTCGGCTCCGTGGGGTACATCCTGAGCTTAAGCGCGGCTTCTTATGCGTTTTACACCCACACTGGCGGGAGCCTCCTGCTCGTGAGCCTGCTGGTGTTCATCGCTTCCCATGCCTTTGGCCAGGGCGCGGTAATCTGGGTTTTCATCGGCGAGATCTTCCCCAACCGGGTTCGGGCGCGCGGCCAGGCCCTGGGCACCTTCACGCACTGGATGATGAACGCGCTGATCACGCTGTTGTTCCCGGTGGTGGCGGCAAACTCAAGCGGCGATCCGTTTGCCATTTTCGCCTGCTGCATGGTTGGCCAGTTGCTCTGGGTCATTTTCATCATGCCGGAGACCAAACGCGTTTCGCTCGAACAGATCCAGAAGCAGCTCGGCATCGAGTGAGGCTCCCCTCATCGGGCCGGCGCAGAGGAGTTCGCGCTTGGCACAGACCTCGATCCTCTGCTTAAATAGGCCGATGAAACGGCGTAAGGCGGAGGTCCGGCGGGAGACCAGAGAGACGCGCATCCGGGTCGGGTTGAATATCGACGGAACCGGCCAGTGTGCGGTGCATACGGGGATCCCTTTTCTTGATCACATGCTCGCGCTCTTTGCCAGGCACGCGGCGATGGACCTCAAACTGGATTGCAGGGGCGACTTGGAGGTGGATGCGCATCACACGGTGGAGGATTGCGGGTTGGTCTTGGGCCAGGCCTTCGCTCGAGCCTTGGGGGACAAGAAGGGGATCCGGCGTTATGGCGCCGGGTTCGACGCGCCCAGCCCGGCCAAGGGTGAGGCTTACGTCCCAATGGATGAGTCCCTGGCCCGATGCGTCGTCGATTTGAGCGGACGCCCATTCCTGGTTTGGCGAGGATTCAACCAGTTGGCCTACAAGAGCATCACCCGCGCGGAACGAAACCAGGACGCCTCCAGTGCTTTCCGGTTCGGCCTGGCACGCGAGTTTTTCCAAGCCTTTGCCAACGAGGCCCGGTGCAACCTGCACTTGGAACTACTCTATGGAGACGAGCCGCATCACATGGTCGAAGCGGTGTTCAAGGCCTTCGCCCGGGCGGTGGATGCGGCCTGCCAGCGCGATCCGCGGATAGCGGGCAAAGTGCCCAGCACCAAAGGGAGGCTGTAAAGGCCTTGAATCTCAACGCTCGCTCTATTGAATAGCGGTTGAGCTTCCACCGTCGAATGCATGAACGGCAACGCCTATTCCTCCAAAGATGACCGGGAGTTGGTTCGAGCCGCCCAAAAGGGTGACACGATGGCCTTCGAGGAGTTGGTGGCCCGGCATAGAGATAAAGTCTATGCCCGGGCTTATGGGATGATGAGGAATGAGGATGCGGCCCTTGATCTTTCTCAGGAAGCTTGGGTGAAAGGATGGCAGCGGTTGAGACAGTTCCAGGGGGAATCAAGCTTTAGCACCTGGATAACGCGGATTGTCATTAACCTGTGTCTGGACCAATTGCGCAAGCAGAAGCGGCAGCGGACGGATTCGCTGGAGGCGCTGTCGGAGGAGTCCGGCGGCGTAGAACGGCAGATGCCGGTCGTGGTCGTCAATCCCTCCGCCGGCTTGGAACGAGAGGAATTGCGACAGCGCATCGACCGCGCCCTGGACCAGTTGTCCTACGAGCATCGGACGGCGCTGATTCTGCACGAGTTTCAGGACATGGAATACAAAGAGATAGCCAAGGTCATGGGCTGCTCGATCGGTACGGTGATGTCACGGCTCTTTTACGCGCGCCGCAGGATGGCGGCGTTGCTGGCGAATTTAAAAAACGAAGACCTCAGATGATGGACGAAGATTGGAAACTCAAAGCGCAAGCTTGGCTGGATGGAGAACTTCCAGCCCAGGAGGCGCAGCGAGTACAGGACAGAGTTGGCAAAGATGCCGAGGCGCAGGCCCTTCTAAAGGAGTTGGAAGGCGCCAATACGTTCCTGGACGCGTTCGAGCGGGAGCTGCGCGTTCCTGAATCACGCGAATTTTATTGGTCAAGAATTCAACGAGCCATCCACGCCGGGGAGCCGGTTGCTCCGGCCACAACCTTATGGCTTACCCGTTGGTGGAAGCTGGTCCTGCCTGTGGCCGCCACAACCGCTTTAGTCCTGGTGTTTGCCCTCTCAAGATCGGGGCCGGGACACCCTTCGCGTCCCGCCGCCCAATCAACGCTCGCGGCTCAAGCACAGCCCGCCCAATGCACTATTGCCGATCCCGCAGCGCTGACTTACGAGGACTATAACGCCGGAGCGACGCTGGTCTGGTTTTCTTACCCCCCTGAAAAGGAGTTGGCAGCCAACCGGTAGCGAAGTAGTTTTGTAGCAGGAATGAGACCTAGACTGATTTCGGCCGCCTTCCTGGTTTGGTCCGTCATCGCCGCGGCTTGGCTGACTCGTGGAGGGTTAGCTTCGAGCGCGGCGAGCGAAGCCATCCCTCCGGCGCCTCAGGCGCTCTTCAATGATTACGCCAACGTCGTCCCTGCCGCCACGGCGGCCAAACTCAACCGGGAGCTGGAGCATTACCAGTGGAAGACCTCCAATAAGATCGTGGTTGTGGTCTATCCCAGGATGCAATCGGGAGCGTCAATCGAGCAATACACGCTACGGATGGCGCGGGCGTGGAATCTGGCGCGCGAGACCGGCGGCAATAGCGCGGCGCTCTTTGTTTTCGTTGCCGAGCACAAAACGCGGTTGCGCGTGAGCGGCGGACTGGAGGGCGTGTTGCCCAGGGCTGTGGCCAGGCGGATCGTTGATGACCGGATTACCCCGCTTTTGGACCGGGGGGACTATGCGCGGGCCTTGACCGCCGGAGTCAACGCGATTCTCGCCGCGGCGGGGGCCAGGGGTGGCGAGAGAGGGGCGACATTCGAGTTGCAGCTTATCTGGGGGACGGACGACAGTACGTCGCCTAATCCTAAGCATAAACCAGTTGAACCAGACATCCGCGACAAGCTCATGGCCCTTCCCCTGAAGTGGAGCCACTATTTTGAAGTCAAACGAAGGCGGTTTGTCGTGCCGGTCCATGGCGCCAGGATGGAGACCGTGAGCAAGAGATGCGCGATGGAGGTCACGAGCCTGGGCGGCGCCAGGGTGGAGGTCTGCCTGTTTGACCGGGGCAAGAAGCTGGTAAACCGCTCGCAGGATTTGCCGCGAGGTGAGCTGCTGGTGCTGGGGGGGAACGCGCCGAACGCCACGGCCTGGCTGGTGATTTTGAGGCGCATCCGGTAGCTCGTATTGTGGCGGGACTTGTCTTTTCTCATTCCACAATTACACTGTGATTATGAAGAATGACGTCGTGCCGGTTCAGATTCGCGGAATACTCCCCGCCAACAGCGGGTGTGCCCTGTTTGTGGGCAACGACGAAAAGGTCTTCGTGATCAATGTTGAACCTAACATGGGTCTGGTCATCGGGATGTTTATGCGCGAGGCGCCAAAGGAACGGCCACTGACTCACGATCTGATGCAGAGCATCTTCAAAGGCTTCAGCATCACCGTTGAACGTGTGATTATCACCGAACTGAAGAATTCTACTTACTTTGCCCGGCTCATTCTCCAGCAGCAGAACGAAGTGGCGCGCAAAATTGTGGAGATCGACGCACGGCCCAGCGATTGCTTGGCCCTGGCAACGGCCCAGAAACGCCCGATCTACGTCACTAACTCGCTTTTCGAACAGGTGGAGGACATGAGCGAGGTCCTCGAACGGATTAACGAGAATGGGACCGAGCCCGAGTAGAGCCCCGGAGGTTCAAAACATGTTGCTGACAGGTCCAGTTTTGCTGCGTCTGCGGCGAAGGCGAAGCGGGTTGCATCTGAGGCGCGCGCAGCAGCATTTCTCATTAAGCATTGGGCATTTGCCATTGCTCATTGTCAATGCCCAATACCCAATGCTTAATGCCCAATGCTCAATGAGATGGGAAGAGTGGTCTGAGGTCCACCTCGCCGCAGCGAGGCCCACCCGTGCGCATTTACCCGCTCATGGCCACTAAACCGTCCGCTCCGCTGGTGGTGGTCTGTGGCGATGACGATTTTGCCGTCAAGGAGCGCGCCAAGGCCGTCTATGAGCAATGGGCCAGAGAATTGGGGGGAATGGACCATGAGATTATCGACGCCAGCGTCAACAATTCGTCCGAGGCGCTCAAGGCACTGGCCAGGCTTCGAGAGGCCCTCCAAACCCTCCCCTTCTTCGGCGACTCAAAGGTCGTGTGGCTAAAGAACTGCAATTTTCTGGGTGATGAACGCGCCGGCACGACCCAGGCGGTCAGCGAAGGCGTTGCCAGCCTGGCCCAGGAGCTCACGGAGTTTTCCTGGGAAAATGTGCGCCTGCTCATCAGCACCGGGAAGATCGACAAACGCAAGGTCTTTTATAAGACGCTCGACAAACTGGGCACGGTCGAGACTCTCGCCGGTTGGTCAGCCGACGATCGGGATTGGAGCAACCAGGCAGAGGCCTGGGCGCGAAAGAACTTGCGGGAGCAGCACAAGGACATTTCCGACGAGGCTCTGGCCGAGTTGGTTAGCCGGGTCGGCCCTAATCTCCGGCAACTCAACAGCGAACTTGAAAAGCTCGTCTTGTTCTGCGCCGACAAGAACCAAGTCGAACTCAGTGACGTCTCGGCCATCTGCGTGCGAAATAAGACGGCCCGTGCCTTCGCCTTGGGCGACGCGCTGGGTGACCGCGACTTGGCACGAACGCTCGCCAGGCTCGACGAAGAGTTGTGGGAGGCCAGGCTTGACCCCCAGAAATCGGAGATCGGCCTGCTTTACGGTCTGATAGCCAAAGTGCGCGCTATGCTGCTGCTCAAGGAGATGGTCCGCGAAGGGTGGATAAAGGCGGAAGCCGATTATCCCCGGTTCAAGGCGCAACTGGCTCGAGTTCCCCAGGAGCGATTTCCCCAAGACCGGCGCTTCAATCCCCTTGCGCTCAACCCGTATGTGCTTTACAAAGCGTTGCCCCAGGTTAGGCGGTATGAGGCGGATGAATTAGTTCGAGCCATGGAATTGCTTTTGGAATGTAATCATCGGCTGGTTTCCAGCTCGCTCGATGCGTCACTGGCATTACAGCAGGCCTTGGCGCAAATTGTGGGCGTTCGGCCAGCCAGACCCGCCGGGAACAGGATGTGAAACACTGGCGTCATTCCATGCGGGAGCACAGGTCGTGAGCGCGTTACCAGCCAGGATGTGGGTGTTGGTGGGCGAGAAGTTTGTCTGCGTCCGGATCGCTGGACGGGCGAGCCTCACCTCGAGCATCGATTTCAAGACCCTTGTGAGCGAACTGCGCCGGAGAGGCTACGGCTACTTTGTTATCGACCTTTCCCAATGTTCGCTCATGGACAGCACCTTCCTGGGTGTGCTGGCTGGATTCGGTTTGAAAATGGGGGGTGTCCAGAAGGAGGGGATAGACCGGGCCGTCGAGTTATTCAACCCCAATCCCCGCGTGACCGAATTGCTGGAAAGCCTTGGCGTGTTGCACCTGTTTAAGCTGACGCAGGGTTCGCTGGAGATGCCGGAGGCCACCCAGACCACGGTTCAGTGCCCGACCGGAGCGACGCGTGAGGAGTTGGCTCGGGCCTGTCTTGAGGCCCACCAAACCTTGATGAGCCTCAACCCCGAGAACGCCTCCAGGTTCAAGGACGTCTCCCAGTTCCTGGCCAAGGACCTTCAAAACCTAAAGAGCGGTGCCGGGTAAGAGAGCGAAGCGGCCTGGGGTTGGGGCCCCGCCGGTAAAGATGAAGCATCACGCAACAATTCAACTGCCGATCTTGATTGCCTCCCTGGCCGGCAGCGTGCGCAAACTGATTTCCGGGTTTCGTTCGGTGAAGTAGTTGCATGACCATTGGTCGGTGAACAGTACCACGGTCTGACCGGCGCCATCCGTTGCGAATCGTGCGCCCGAAGGCAGCATGGTTTCGTTCACCTGGCCGCTGGCAACCCAGCGCAGCAGTCTCCAGGGACCGTTTTCCAGCCGCGATTCCGCGCCGTATTCGGTCTGCAGACGGTATTGCACCACGTCGAATTGCAGCGGGCCAACCGCCCCAAGGAGCGGAACGCGCTGGGTGGCGTTGTGCAAGAGGAACGACTGCACCACTCCCTCCTGGAGCAGTTGATCAAGACCTTCGCGGAAGCGTTTGAACTGCGCCGGGCTGGCGCTGTGAATCCACGCAAAGCTTTCCGGCGCAAAGCGGGGAATCTCATCGAAACTGAGTGTCGGGTCTTCGGCCAGCGTGTCGCCAATGCGGAATTCGGAATGACCCACCAACCCGACCACGTCGCCCGCGAAAGCCTCATCCATCGTCTCGCGCTCGCGTCCAAAGAGCTTATGCGAACTGGCCAACCGCACCTTCCTGCCGGTCCGGGTGTGGATGACAGACATATCGCGCTCGAATCTCCCGGAGCAAACCCGTACAAAAGCCAGCCGGTCGCGATGGCTCGGATCCATGTTCGCCTGAATCTTGAAGATGAAGCCGGAGAAGCAGCCGTGCGTGGGATGCACGGCGCGGCCGTTCATGGCTCGCGGCTGAGGACTTGGCGCCAGATCGAGGAAGGCGTCGAGCAGCAGTTGCACGCCGAAGTTGTTGACCGCACTGCCGAAGAAGACCGGTGTCAGTTCTCCCGCGAGAATTCTCGCCTGATCGAATGCCGCACCGGCGCCTTCCAACATGGCGACTTCGTCCACGACGCGCTGGTAAACCACTGGCAGCATCGCGTCGCGCACCACAGGGTCGCCCAGGCCATGCACGGAAACGGGCGCTCGAAACGCCCCGCCCGGCACGCGCTCGAAGAAATGCACCCGCTGCGAGCGCCGGTCATATACGCCGCGAAAATCCTGCCCGTCGCCCAAGGGCCAGTTCACCGGATAAGCCTGCAGGCAGAGCACCCGCTCCAGTTCATCGAGCAGCCCCAGCGCATCGCGTGCGGGCCGGTCCAGCTTGTTCATGAACGTGAAGATCGGTATGCCGCGCCGGCGGCAAACCTCAAACAGCTTGCTCGTCTGGCTCTCAATGCCCTTGGCTGCGTCAATTACCATCACCGCCGCGTCCACCGCCGTGAGCACTCGATACGTGTCTTCCGAAAAATCCTTGTGGCCGGGTGTATCCAGCAGGTTTACGCAATAGCCGCGATACTCGAACTGCAGCACGGTCGAACTGACCGAAATGCCGCGTTTCTTCTCCAACTCCATCCAGTCGCTGGCGGTCGCACGCTGGCTTTTGCGCGCCGTGACCGACCCAGCCAGATGCACCGCGCCTCCATAGAGAAGAAACTTCTCCGTCAGCGTGGTTTTGCCCGCGTCCGGATGCGAGATGATCGCAAACGTCCGCCGGCGGTTTGCTTCTGTTTCAAAATTCATTGTTCAACCGGTTCGTGATTCTCCCGCGAATCTTCTCAACACCAACCCCGCCACTTCCCGCGCGGAGGGGACCTTCAGGGCATACGCCGCCAAGCTATAGAACGCTCCGGCCACGACCACGGGAACGAAGACCTGCCCGGCCTTGAGCGCCAGGCTCGAGTGGCCAAGGCTCCGCTGCCAGAGCCAACTTAACACGCCAGCCACCATGCCCGCAATAACCGCCAGAGGCGCCATCGCCGCAATGTCGCGCCACAGGCTGGAGAGGCCAAGGAACCTCAACTTGCGTCGCAAGGCGTAGAGCAGCAGTCCTACGTTGCAGCAGGCGCTAAGCGTGTTCGCGATGCCTAACCCCGCCTCCCAGTAGTCCTGCACCAGCCAAAGCGCCAAACCGAGATTGAGGGTCAGGCAAAAGATGCTGATTTTCATGGGAGTCTTGATGTCGTTTAACGCATAAAACGCGCGGGCCAGGATGTTCGTTGAGGAGAACATCACCAGCCCCGGAGCGAGGCAAGCCAGCGAAATCGCCACCCGATGCGTCGAGGATGGCCCGAACCGGCCGCGCTCAAAGAGCAGGCGCACAATCGGCTCCGCCAGGGAAATGGCGATGGCGGTGGCGAGCAGGTTGGCGAAGGCCAAGTGGCCCAGTCCCTGCCGGAGGGTCGAGCGGAACTCGCCGTATTCCTTCTTGGCCGCCAGGCCGGAGAGGGCGGGCAGCAGATAGGTGGCCAGCGAAATGCCGAAGAGGCCCTGCGGCAATTCCATCAGCCGGACCGAGTAGTAGAAGTTCGAGACAATGGAGGGCCTAAACCAATAGGCAAAACACTGGATCAGGAGCACATTGATTTGAAAGGCCGCCACCCCGATCGATCCGGGAATCATCTTGCGCAGAACCTCATGCACCGCCGGTTCGCGCCAGGGCGAAACCCACCGGAATCGAAAACCTTCGCGCCGGAGCAGCGGCGTTTGGAAAAAGACCTGGGCAACGCCCGCCACCAGCACGCCGATGGCCAGGGCGAAGACCTGACGGTCCAAAGTGCGCCCCATGCGCGGCGCCACAAACAGGACGGTGCCGATCATGACCACGTTGAGGATACTCGCGCCCAGCGTCGGCACGAAGAAATATCCGCGGGCATTAGCCATCCCGATCAAGGTCGCCGCCAAACAGACCAGCAGCACGTAGGGGAACATCACCCGCAACAACCTCAACATCAGGTCCGTTCCCGCCGCAAGCTGCCCAAACCCCAGCACCGCCGAGATGCCTATCACCGCCAGCACCGTGACGGCCGCCGTCGAAACCAACAACCCCGAGATAACCGCATTGGCGCACCGCCACGTCTCGGTCTCCCCCTCCGTCACCTGCTTCGATTTGAAAATCGGAATGAACGCGGCCGTTAATGCCCCCTCGCCCAAGAGCCTGCGAAACAGGTTCGGCACCATGAAGGCCATCAGGAACGCGCTGGCCACCCACGAACTATCCATGAAGGCGGCATACACCATATCCCGGCCCAGGCCCAACACGCGGCTGGTCATCGTCGCGCCGGCCATGGCGCCTGAGGATTTGAGCATCTGCGACATCAGGCGAAGTAGAAAACAGAAAACAGAAAACAGAAAGCCGAAATTGGAATCGCCCCTCCGAAAAGTTCCGGCAGCCGTTGGGGAGATCGCTTATTTGACTTTTCGGTTTGCAAGCCGTTAGAATGGCTCGGATATGTTCGGCTTTCTAGGGCGGAGACCCGATTTCCTGATCATCGGAGCGCAAAAGGCGGGGACCTCCGCGCTGGGATTCTTCCTGACCCAGCACCCGCGCATCCAGTGTGCCGTCAGGAAGGAAGTTGGATTCTTCGATTGTGATCGGTTCTACGCCCTTGGAGGGCGCTGGTACGCGCTCAACTTTACCCATAAAAGTTCCCACTAGACAAATTAGCCGGGCCATGAGATTGTGGGGACGTGTTGGACGCGGTACGAATCTCTGGACGCTGGGTGAGTCAGCAGGTGCTGGCGCGCCTGAGC
>JAJYHY010000093.1 GCA_021784555.1 bacterium | reverse complement strand
TGTCCGCGTGGCGCCGAGCAGAGAATACTTCGAGACGACGGATGGCAAGCCGCTCCCGCTCATCGGCCATGATGTCTGCTGGCCTGGAAGCCGTGGCACCTATGATTACGACGACTGGTTCCCGGCCATGCACTCGGCCGGCGAGAACTTCGCCCGCGTCTGGATGTGCCCGTGGGCTTTTGGCATCGAAGCCGGCAAGCATTCGCTCAACCATTACGATCTGAGCGCCGCCTGGCAGCTCGATTACGTCATGCAGTTGGCCGAGCGCCAGGGCATCTACATTTTGCTCTGCCTGGATTATCACGGCATGTTCGAATCCAAACCGGATTATTGGGGCGGGAACAACAACTGGCCGAACAACCCCTACAACAGCGTCAATGGCGGTCCATGCGCGAACCAGGACGCGTTTTTCACCAGCAAGACCGCCATGACGATCTATCAAAAGCGGCTCCGTTATTTGATTGCGCGTTACGGCTGCAGCCCGAACCTGCTGGCTTGGGAATTATTCAATGAAATCGACAACGTCTATTCCTACCTCAATGGGAACGACGTCGCCGCCTGGCACGAACGCATGGGCGCCTGGCTGCACGCCCACGATCCTTTCCAGCACCTGGTCACCACGAGCCTGACCGGCGGCAGCGACCGCCCCACGCTCTGGCGCGTGCCGGGGCTGGATTTCACCATGTACCATTCCTACGGCGACCGGGCGCCCGCAACCAGGCTCTCGCAAGTCGCCCAATCCTTCCTTCGCCGCTATGGCAAGCCGGTGATGATTGGCGAATTCGGCACTGATTGGCGTGGGTGGAAACAGGAGAACGACCCCTATTTGCGCGGCCTGCGGCAAGGCATCTGGGGAGGCGCCCTGGGCGGGTCCGTGGGCACCGCGATGTCCTGGTGGTGGCAGAACATTCACAGCGAGAACCTGTATCACTTCTACAGCGCCTTGAGCTCGATTCTGAAACGGACTGGCTGGGGCCAAGGTTCCTGGACGAATATCGAATTCCAAACCTCCGGCGCGCCGTCCTCCGCGGCGATTGGATTGAGTGGCGCCCGTGAGTCGCTGTTGTATGTCGTCGCGGCAGACGCCTCCTTTCCCGCCGGCGCGACCAAGCCCCATCTGCCGCTCCAGAAAAGCCGGACTCTTCTGCTGGCCAATTGGCCCTCCGGCGTATTCCACGCCGCATGGTACGACCCGGAAACGGGAGCGGAGGTCGCAACGACTCAGGGCGCTACCACAAATGGCGTTCTGCGGCTGCCTCTGCCCCCGTTCAAGGTCGATCTTGCGGGAATTGTCTATCGCCACTCCACGCCCATCGGAGGTGGCGGGAACCGCTCCGCCGGGAAGGAATAAGAAAAGGGCGGTCTCCCACCAGAAGACCCCTGCTCGCAAGTTCGCCCCGAATTCCGCAGGTTCTTCCCCGCGCAGGTTGTTATCCGTCCAGTCGCGGTCGAAATTACTTTTACTAGTCCAGAGGCGCGTGTATAATCCGGCCTGAAGTGAAAGTGATACTCAGGCTGCCGGCTCCGATTATGAAGGAAATCCCATGAGAGTGTTTGTGATAACGACGGGTCTGATCCTCGCCCTGTGGCCCGTGAGCGCACCCGCCCAAGCGGGCAACCTGGTACAGAACGGCAGCTTCGAGAACGTCGGGGCCGGGTTCAGCCTCAGTTCCTGGAGCGAGCGGTCGATAGACGTTGTCGATGACGAAGCCTTGCGGGCTGCCGACGGCAGTGTTTTTGTGGTCGTCCACGGCTCTCTCTATCAGGACATCCCGACCGTGCCGGGCGAGCAGTATGTGTTGCGCTTCGCTTTTGGCGGCAGCGAACAAGTCTGGGCGACCAACACCCCAATGATTTTGCTTTGGGGAGGCCAGCAAGTTGCCTCCATTCCGGCGACCCTTGCGTCGATGACCCCGCAGTGGCGCTATCTCGAATACCAAGCGGCGGCCCAAAGCAGCACCACGCGCCTCACCTTCTCCAGCCCGGATGGCGATGCCTTCGCTTTTGTGGATGATGTTTCGGTGCGCGCTGCCGGCTGGGCAGTCGGCTGGGGCGGCAACGATTTCGGCCAGATCACGCCGTGCGCCGACGGCATCGTGGGCATAGCCGCAGGCTATGAGCAGAGTCTTCTCTTGAAGAGGGACGGAACCGTATGCGCTTGCGGAATGTTCTATGCTGTGAACCCGCAGCTTGGAGTGCCTATCGTCGTACCAGAGGATCTGAGCAATGTGGTGCAAGTGGCGGCGGGAAGGTCGCACTGTGTCGCGCTGAAATCAAACGGGACCGTGGTGGCTTGGGGCAGCGACGACAGCTACGGTCAATTGGACGTGCCGGCAGACTTGAGCAACGTCGTTGAAATCGCCTCTGGCGACACCTACAACCTGGCGCTCAAAGCGGACGGCACGGTGGTCGCTTGGGGCGCGGCCGCGGCGGCGGTCCCGCCGGGACTGAAGAACATAGTCGCCGTGGCAGTGGGCGGCGGCGGCCTGTGCGAAGTGGCCAATGGGCCAGCCGGGCTGGCCCTCAGGGCGGATGGCACGTTGTTCGGTTGGGGCTGGGCCTATGGATTGGATACGAACCACGTCGTCGAGGGCGTGTCCAACGTCGTCGCGATTTCAGCGGGGTACGACGAATGGCTGGCGCTGGAGGCGGATGGCACCGTCGAGCAAGTGCAAAGCACCAACGCGTGCTACTGGTCTCCTCCCGGCCTGAGCAACATCGTCGCCATCTCGGCGTCTCCCGGCAACGACCACCACATCAGCCTGGCGCTCAAGGCAGACGGAACGGTGGTGGGCTGGGGGTTCAATTTCTACGGCGGGCTGGACGTGCCTCCGGGTCTGAGCAACGTGGTGGCGGTGGCGGCGGGCGGAGGTCATTGTCTGGCGTTGGTCGGCGGAGGCCCGCCCTTGCTGGCCAAGCACCTGGTGAACCGCAACGCCGTGCTCACGGGCAAGAGCTATTTCCTGGCGGAAGCGACGGGAGCCTGGCCCCTGAGCTACCAATGGCGGCACGACGGCACCAACCTGCCCGGGCAGACCAACATCGTGCTCGCTTTGACCGACCTGCAACTGAGCCAAGCCGGAGATTATTCGGTCACGGTGACAAACGCTTATGGAGTGGTGACGAGCGAGGACGCGGTGCTCAGCTTGATTCCCCTTCAAATCAACACTCAGCCCCAAAACCAGACCAACGTTGCAGGAAGCACAGTCGTTCTTAGGGTCATCGCACAAGGCGGCCAACCGTTGGCCTACCAGTGGCGTCGGGATGGCGTTGACCTCCAAGGCGCAACGGGCAGCACCCTGAGCCTCGCGAACGTGCAATTGGACCAATCCGGAGACTATTCGGTGGAGGTGAGCAACGGATTGAATACCCTCACTAGTTCGGTGGCCAAACTAACGGTGCTGCCAGTCCTCATCACGACCCAACCGCAGGATCGGGTCGCCTTCTGGGGCGGCGACGCGACTTTCTCCGTGTCGGCAAAGGGTCAGCAACCAATGGCCTATCAATGGCGGTTTAACGGAGCGGGTCTCCCCGGGGCTACTACCCCCGCGCTGACATTGGCTGATCTGGGCTGGGATCAGGCGGGGCTTTACAGCGTGAACATCACCAACGCAATCGGCGGGACCACCAGCACGGAAGCCAGCTTGTCCGTGGTCGCGGTTGCAGCGTGGGGGGCGGCGATTTGGGGAGGAGGCGATCTCGGACAAGCCACCGTCCCTCCGATTCTGACCAATGCGAGTGCCATAGCGGCGGGAATGGTGCATAGCTTGGCCCTCGCGGACGGTCGGGTGGTGGCGTGGGGCCAGAACGGTTTCGGCCAAACCAACGTGCCGGGCGGCCTGTCGGATATGGCCGGAATCGCCGGGGGAAGTTGTGCCCTGCCTGGACTTGCATTCGACCAGGAAGGCAAGGTCGTGAACTGGGGTGGCAATACCTGGCCTCCACCCTGTCCTCCGGCGGGATTGAGCAATGTGGTCGCGGCTGCTGTTGGGAAGGTGCATCTCTTGGCGCTCAAGTCGGACGGAACCGTCGTTGCCTGGGGCGACGACTCCCACGGCGAGGCGACGGTGCCCAGCGGGCTGAGCAACGTGGTCGCCATCAGCGCCGGGGCATTGCACAGCCTCGCGCTGAAGGCGGACGGAACCGTTGTCGCCTGGGGTGCTGGTACTTTCATCGCAAGTCCGCCGGACATCTGGGACTGGGGCCAATCCATTGTCCCTGATGGCCTGTCGAACGTCGTTGCGGTTGCGGCGGGCGAGCGACACAGTTTGGCGCTGAAAGCCGACGGCACAATCGTAGGTTGGGGAGATGACTCAGTGGGGCAACTCGATGTCCCGCCCGAGGCGACTGATGTCGTCGCGATTGCGGCGGGTGAATTTCACAACCTGGCTCTCCGGGGTGACGGCACGGTCGTCGCGTGGGGAGAGGACTCAAACGGCCAGACAGACGTGCCTCCCGATCTGAGCAATGTCAGGGCGATTGCCGCTGGCGGCTCCCACAGCCTGGCGTTGGTGGGAAACGGCCCTCCGGTCCAGCATGTATCCTTGACCAACCTCCATCTGGATACCAGCGGCTTTTGTGTCTCGCTGCCAACCGAGCGCGGGAGGGTCTATCGACTCGAGTACAAACACGCTCTGAGCGACCGCAACTGGATTCCCCTGCCATTGGTCGCAGGCACTGGCAGCATGCGAACGCTCACAGATCCCACACCCCTTACGGCTGCCCGCTTTTATCGTGTCCGCCGGTGGTGATCGGATATCTTGGGCTTGAACTGCGCTGCTCCCCCTAGCCTTGCCGCTGGCACTGGTGGCTCTTCAAGGAGAAGGAATCCCAACCATGGGATGCCCGCCGGCAGGATGGTCTGGACAACGGGCCGGCACGCGAGACACCGCAATGGCGAATACTGGACTGGCTCCGAGTGTCTGTGAGTTACGGCGCTCGGCGCCCTCTTGCGATGGGCGGCGGAGCGGCCAACGGATTAAGCACCAGAATGAACTCAAATCTCAAACGACTATATATTGGAATCGCCGCCGTAATGGTCGCAACGTGCGCCCCCTGGATTGTCGCTGCCAGCGGAAGAGCGGAGGCTGCCCCGCCCGGCAAGCAAGCTGAGCAGCAGACAGCGCGGGAGGTGCATCAACTTCTGAAGGCTCGATAACAAGTGAGAGGATGCCTATGGTTAGTAAGAATCTCCTTTTCATGAGTTTTGGTTCTTAATGAGTTCGACCTGTCAGGGGGCCGATCCTCACGCCGGAGGGGGCCCACCAGACCAGGATTATGCGGACCACCCGTTCGCGGGTCAACCCGCCGAAATCTCAAAAGGGTCAGGCACATAGCGATCAAGTGTCGCCATGAGCCGTCTGTTTGTCCCAAAGAGACTCATGCCACCGAGCGCCAACATCAACGCCGCGAAAATACCACGGGTCAGGCGATGGAGCCGAAACCGATCAAATTCCTCATCGCGACCGTTCTGGGTGTCACGGCCACCTACCTGGCCAGCAGCCTGATTTTTCGGCGGATGCCGGCGCTCAAGCGCGTCCTGTGACGGTCTGTCACTTTGTTGGGCCAACCGCACCGATATGGCCGTGGGCCACCTCGATCCGCTGATAAGCCTCGTGGTCCCCAGTCGCATCCCCGCCTTGGTCAATTCTGTGAAGGCCGCCGAGGACCAACGCCGAGAGCCTGGTCGTTACCGCCGAGGCCGGCCTTGCCGGTCAGGAGGCCCGGAATTGTTACGCGGATTGGTGGTCTGCCAACCGCATCGGACGGTTTTGGCAAAGCAGCGCAAGCTGGCGCAGCGTCCTTTTTGCTTGCGGCAGGCAATCTGGGTTGACTACAATTGCCTATCAGGCTGGAAATGAGTCGCTGGTCTCGCTGGCGACCTAAGGGAACGGCAGGTTTATGCGCATTGGTGAACGTGAATATCGGAGCGTCCTCACGGCGGCGAGTTGGCTGTGGCTCATCTTTCTCGTTTGCGGGTCGAGCGGCTGTATCGCCCAGAGCTATGATGGTTTCAGTTATAGCGTCAGCGGGACTAACATTACCATCAGCGAATACACTGGCCCCGGAGGGGTAGTGACGATACCCTCGTCGATTCCGGGAGTTACGGGCAGCGTCACGGCCATCGGGGACTATGCGTTCGAGAGGTGTAGCGGCTTGACCGGCGTCACCATCCCTGGCTGCGTCACCTCCATCGGTGGATCTGCGTTTGAGGGGTGCAGCGGCTTGACCAGCCTCGCTATTCCCAGCGGCGTCACCTTCATCGGGGACGGCGCGTTTGCGGATTGTAGCGGCTTGACCAATGTCACCATTCCTAGCAGCGTCACCGCTATCGGGTACGCGGAGTTTTCGGGGTGTAGCGGCTTGGCCAGCGTCACCATTCCCGGCAGCGTCACCTTAATTGAGAACCTCGCGTTTTCGGGGTGTAGTGGCTTGACCAACATCACCATTCCCGGCAGCGTCACCGCTATCGGGTTTGCGGCGTTTTCGGGGTGCAGGGGCTTCACCGACGTCAGCATCCCCAGCGGCGTCACCTCCATCCGGGACAACGCGTTTTCGGGGTGTAGCGGCTTGACGACCGTCACCATCCCCAGCAGCGTCATCAACATCGGATACGAGGCGTTTTACGGGTGCAGCGAGTTGGCTGCAATCACGGTGGATACACAGAACGCGTCTTATAGCAGTGTCGGAGGCGTCCTGTTCAACACAAATCAGACCACACTCGTGGAATGGCCTGGGGGAAAAGGCGGAGCTTACGCTATTCCCAGCAGCGTCACCTCCATCGGACGCGATGCGTTTAGCGGGTGTAGTGGCTTGACCAGCGTCAGCATTCCGAGCAGCGTCACCAATATCGGGGACTTGGCATATTGGGGCTGTAGCGGCCTGACCAGCCTCGCCATTCCCCGCGGCGTCACCGCCATCGGGTACGATGCATTTGAGGCGTGTATCGGCCTGACCAACATCATCATTCCCGACAGCGTCATCTCTATCGGGAATTCTGCGTTTTCCTGGTGTAGCGGCTTGACCAACGTCACGATTGGCAGCGGTTCCACCGCCATCGCGGACCGGGCGTTTTATGCGTGCAACTCCCTGACCAGTGCCTATTTTCAGGGTGAGGCACCGGCGACTTTCGGTTCATACGTTTTCGCCGGCGCAGGTTCGGGCTTCTCAATCTATTATCCCTCAACCGCTTCTGGCTGGAGCACTCCGACCTGGAACGGATACCCTGCCCAGCCGTATGATTACACGCCATCCCCACCGCAGCCCCTCCTGAGCCTGACAGTCGGTTCAGGGGCGGCAACACCGTCATTTAACAATCTCCGGCCTGGCGCGAATTACCAATTAGAGCTTTCAACCAACCTCAGCACGTGGAGCAGCCTGGGGCCGGCGTTCACGGCGACCAACGCGAGCGAGGTTTGCGTGCAGACTTTCGATGTGACGAACTCGGAGCGCCTCTTCTTCCGGCTCCAGTCGGCACCCTAGCCTCAACGCGTTTCGGAAATTCCGCGTCGGGCTGGCGCGGCCCCGCAAGCGTGGGGCGTGTTTCATTTTCGGCGTCGGCTGCGAGGGCAGCCCGCGCCTCGCGGGCTTGGGCACCCAGCCGGAATCCTCTCGGGATGCGGCCCTCGAAGCCTCGAAAGGCATTGCGCCTTGAGTTTGAAGGCTTCGGAGCGGGCACGCGCTGCCTGAGGTCGTTCTGAGCACACCTTGCAAGGTGTGCTCAACTCGGTCCAGGTTGGATCGGGCTGTCGCACCAGCATTCCGAAGAGCCGGAGGGGGGCGGGATTGGCCACGGCGCGGTCGGTGCGTCAGAGCGCGGTCGAAGCTGAGGTGTGCATGGCACGAGCACACCTTGCAAGGTGTGCTCAAATCCGTCAACCCACGCCACCCTTCCCGTGGCGATCCCCGTGGCCGCGCCCTGAACTGTCAACGTTCCAACGCCCGGGGTTTCGAGGTGGAACCTATCGGAACTCGATTCGGCGACTTCCGAGAGGTATTAACCCTAGCCCGCATATTTCAAACGCGGGTAGGGCGCGCAGACTGGTGCCGCTTTGTTCGCGGCGTGAAATACTCGGGCTGGCCGCGGAGGCCGTCAGTGGCGAGCGGCAGTCCCCGGACCTGTTGGCGTGTTCACCAAATGAACGGGACCAGAGCCTTCGTGCGGGATCTGTATTCAGCGTATCCCGGAAGATGTCTTGTGAGCAATTTCTCCTCCTGTCGAGCCTTCACGCAAAAGCCAAAGCAGCAGAGCAGCAGGGCGACAAAGCCGCTCACCTGGCCCACGAGAATGGCGGTTCCAAGAATCATCACCAAAATCCCCGAGTAAATCGGGTGACGAACTACACGATACGGCCCTCGTTGAATCAATTCGTGGTTCTCCTTGAGCGTCACTCTCGCGCTCCAGTTGCCTCCCAGCGTCAGGCGCGCCCAGATGGCAATAAGAAGGCCCGCCGCCACGAGAACGTCGGCGAGGATGCCTGTGCCGAGCGTGTGAGGCAGGAGAGACCGGTTCCAAGGAATTGTCCGGGCGCTTCCTCTAATAAGAAGCACGCCGGTGACCACCGTGAGCGCCAGGTACAATACCCTATGCACGAATGGCTGCCGCGCCCTCGTTCGTTTGACCGAGAAGGCGGCCACAATCCAGACCGCGATGATTCCCACCCAGCAGCCGATAACAAATTTGGCCGTTCCATGCACATTACCCTCCAATCTGATTCAAAATCCTTCAGTGTTCAAAGAGTCCGGCCCGCGCAGGCCGGTCAACGACCAGCAATACCTCTCGCATTAGCGGATGTTGGTGTTCTGGGAATCTCACTTGGATTTTGGGGCTGAAGGGATCATGGATAACTTCCTCAATTATCCCATCGTAACCTCCGTACCTCACGCGCCGGCCTACCGCGCACTCGGAAATCGAAAACGGCCTGTCCGGGTCGTAGCACAACCATGGCGGCTGTCTGGCAGCCTTGGAGAACTCCGGTGGTCTCGCGGGCGCAGCGACCTGGCTCTGTTGCGGGACGGTCAAGCCGTAGTCCTTCTCGGTTATGATCCGAACCCGAGGCTGGTGAACAGGGGGCAAAGCAAATGGCTGCGGCTTAGGCCCGGTTTCGGGTTTAACGAGTTTCTCTGGCGTGAGTACCTGAAGCGCCTCGGCATTCTCAACGCGCGCCACCTCGGCCCCTCCGCTCGCATCCACGTTCTCTTCGCCGCCACCGCGGCGCGCGACAGCAGGCCGGTTCTCGCGTGGTTTCCTACCCGCCCGTGGCCGATTCAAAGAGAGGCTTTCCAACTCGGCGGGATTGATCCTCAGCCTCTTGGTCAGATCGATATGACCTTCCAGCCGGCCCTTCTCACACTGGGCTTTAAGTGTCCCAGGCTTCACCCCGGTAGCGCGACTGGCCTCCTGCAGTGTAGGCCAGCCCAACAACGCGTAGCGGTGTAGCCGGGCCAACTCCACCGCCAATGCGGCGGGAACAAAGCTCGTCCTGCCAACCAGCGTGACGGGAATCCCGCGCCTTCGAAACCGCGCATTCAACGTGGTGGAGTTCACACCTAGGAGCCTTGAGAGACGGGGCACTGAAATACTCGACGACTCACCCCGTTGAAGCTCGAGAAGCACCCGAGCGCAGGAATCCGCGTTGGGGGCTTGACCCATTGCATCCGCTTCAGCCGTCGCTTTCATGAGACATTCAGTGTGCCTTGATTCACCAGAATACGACCTTTCCTTGACTGCGGAAGTGTGCGTTTGGAGGCACACCCCCCTCCACCCATTTGAACAAGACCCACGAACGCGGAATCCCCGCCGAAAACTGCCGAGCGCAATCGGCGCAGACTCCAGCGAGGTGCTGACATGCGAAAACCTCTCTCGGGCGGGCAGCGCCAACCTGCCGCTTCAAGCGATTCGCGGCCAGTGCCAGAGCCACGGCAACCGCAGGCAGGCCAGAAGCCATGCCAGATGAACCACTCGGAGGGAAAACCCCCGACCGTCCGGGGAGATGACCAGCACCTTGCCCACACCCGCCGGTTCCGGCTGCGGGTGCCATTCGGTATAGCCGGGCGTCAGCCCGCGTTGACGAGGCTGAACCCGGATTTGCGGGAAGTGAAGCGGCTCCCTGGAGGACGGATTGAACTCGCTGTGGGTGATACCCGTCCCGGCGCTCGTGAATTGTATTTGGCCGGGCTCGAGCTGTTTGCCATTGCCCATGCTGTCCTTGCGCGCAAGTCCGCCTTCGAGCACGTAGCTGAAGATCTCCATGTCCCGGTGCGGGTGCGTCCCAAGGCCCATGCCAGTGGCCACCCGGTCGTCGTTGATGACCCGCAAGCAGCGAAAGCCTATATGTCTGAACTCATCCGCCTAGCCGAGCAATCGTAATCTGGCGCAGAGCGGCCTTGTTGTGCCAGCGGTTTTTGGTTACGGTTCGCCCATGCGAATCAAGCGCGGCATTACTGTTCCGGCGATCGCGGGCCTGGTGCTTCTCGTGCTGGTTCTGGGCTGGTTCGACCGAGCGGGAACACCGCCCTTTAGCAGTCTTCGCTTCGGGGCCTGCAACGGCCCAATCCAACCCCGCTTCGTTGTCCTCACGAGGGGGAGGCCCAAAGCACTGCCCTATGTCGCCGGCCTGGGCGGGCCGGGTATCGGGTACGTCCATCACATGTACATGCGCCCGAATTCCGCCGGAGGCGTGCCCGTGCCGCCGCTTCTCGGAGAGATTGAGTCCGACATCAATCGGGCTTTGCGGTGGGCGGGCATTCGAGCGAAGTTCGGGACCTTCGCCGAAGACGAGCTGCCCACGAGAACGGATACGGCCCTCCTTTGGGTCGGCTACGGAGGGAGCAATAATCTCCGTTCCGAGGAGGTAACACTGGCAGGCCCGAACGGCTCGCACCTGCGCCTCAGGCCCCAGATAAGCAGCACCGGATACTGGACCAACCAGTGGACTTGCTGGGAATTGCCCTCACTGCTAACAAACCGGGGCACTTACCGCTTAGTCCTTCCGAAAACGCGTCAGAACCTCCTCTGGTTCGACTGGAACTAAGGCGCGGAGGCGGCTGCCTGAATTCGGATTCCCGTAGGCGGCACTGAGGCAGGTGTTGGGGAGCTTGTTGAGCTTAACCCGTGGGTGCCATTTGACACTCTTCCATTGACCAAATGCGCGGCCTCCGCTGGTTCCAAGGGGTTCAGGGCGAGGCGGGCTTCACCGGCTCCAGCACGACAATGAACAGGGTGGCAACCGGTCCGAGAAACAGTGACACCAGCCACCAGACTAAACCACTTCTGCCTTTCGCCTGGGCCAGCCGCTATCAATAGCGCCGTCACAAACACAATCGTAATAAAGGATGGGAGATTCTTCATTTTAGCCCAATCAGGTTAGTTCACCTCCGCGAGTCTGCAACCGGTGGATACCATTGGTCTGCGAGAGGATCGGGGTGGCGCCGGGGGGCGGGTTTTTCCTTGAAGGTCGGGCCGGATGGGCGGAGGATATGGTTAGGCGTAGTTACGCCTCCCCGGTACGGGCACGCTTTGGACATTCTCGAGCCTATGGCAACATCCAAATTCCTGTTGAGCGCAATCGGTGCCGTCGTGACTGGCGGATTCACTACCACGCTCCTTCTCCAAAACCAGGCCCTGGAGCGCGTACGCGACGAGAACCGGTCCCTGCAACAGCAAATCCGGGGCCTATGCGCCGCCAAAGAGCAACTCACCAAGGCCCAAGTGAACCAGAACGACCTGGAGAGGCTCCGGCGTGGCCAGTCCGAGCTGCTGCGGCTCCGGGGTGAAGTAGGCGCGCTTCGTGAGGCCTTGAAGCTGGCCGCGCAGCAACCCGCGCCTCCGGAGACCGGGAGCGGCACCCCACCCGAAGCCACGGCCGGCGTCACCCGGCTCCAGGCCAGCGTCCGCGCCCAGGTGGGCAGCGGAGAGACGCTGCTCACGGGCGGCTGGGCGAGCGAACCGGGCAACCGCATTTTTGTCATGGCAACCCCGCTGGTCCAGGGGGATAATGGCGACCAGGTCCAGGTCACAGCCAAGGTGATCCAAGTGGCCGATGCCGCATTAGCCAAAGTTGGGTTGGACACGTTCGGGGTGGAGGGGAGCGAAAGCTCCCTCAAGCAGGTTCTGCCCGCTGACCAAGCAAAGCAATTAGTGGATGTGTTGCGGGAAGCCGACGGAGTCGATCTTCTGGCGCAACCGCGCGTCACCGCGTCAAATGGGCAGCAGGCCCAGGTCCAGATTAACTCCGAGCCGAGTGGCACGGTGAACCAAAGCGCGTGGTTGGCCATAACCGTTGTGCCGGTCATCCTGGGCGACAAGACCACCATCGACCTGAGTTTCCGGGCGCGGATCAACCAGCCCGCAGTCAAGGATGTCTTCATTCCTTCATTCTAATATAATTAAACTGAGTGTCTGATACCGACGGAAAACAAGCGGCGACGCAATCCCAAAGCCAGGGCGAATCTGCTAATGACCCTTGCCACAGGTTCTGCTCCTCCGGCTACGGTTAAAGTCATCGTTACAAAATCACCTTTGTCAGCTATCCCGTAGTCTGCTATCCTCTTGGCATGAGCGCGACAGTTGAAGAACCGGGCACTGACCTGGCCTCTATGATCCTCCGCACACCTGGCGTTATTGGCGGCAAACCGCGCATCAAGGGACATCGTATCGGAGTGCATCGTGTGGCAGGCTGGTGGAAACTGGGACTGAGCATTGACGAGATTGGCGAGGAACTCCCAAGCTTAAGCCCTGCCGAGATTTTCACGGCCCTGGCTTACTATCATCTGAACAAGGCGGAAATTGACGGCTACCTTGACGAAGAGCGCGCCCTTTGCCTCGAGCTGGCGAAGCAGAAACCGCAAAAGGCGTGAGCGCGATTCGATTCTACTGCGACGAGGATTCTCAAAACCACGCCTTGGTGAGGGCATTGCGGTCGCGCAGCGTGGACGTGACCAGTGCGGGTGAAGCTGGCTTGCTCGGCGCAACGGACGCGCCGCAGTTGGCCTGGACGAATGAACACGGACGCGTCCTGTTTACCCCTAACGTAGGCGACTTCTGCCGGCTACACGATCAGTTTGTTCGAGAGGGCACACCGCATACCGGGATTGTCGTTGCGGAACAGGGATTGTCCATCGGCGAGCGCTTGCGCCGTCTCTTGGCGTTGCGAAATGCGCTAGCCCGCATACTTCATGGCAGGCACAAAGCGGCGACAGTCTGCGGGTAGGGCGCGCGGTCCTCTGCGCGCCGCCGTGCGCACGACCGGCAGCATTCCGCGGTATCACGGCGCGCAGAGGACTGCGCGCCCTACCCGGCGTATGAAATATGCCGGCTAGGTGCGGAAGAGATGCGAGGCCGGTTGGAATTCCTAAGCAACTGGGCCCGGTCGCGCCGCTGACAGTGATTCGCAAGGTGTTTCGCCGCCCTCCGAAACGACAGTCGGCAGCCAGTCGAGCAGACTACGGGGTTCGTCACTTTTGAGGGTAGAAGTGAAGCGCCTCATGGTCATTCTGGCGTCGATTGCCGTACTCGGAGCGGCTGGGGCAGTTTACATCCTCCGGAGCAATCAGCCACCGGGACGTAGCTAAGCTCGGGCACAATGAGTCCCTTGCGAACCGCGTCGTATGTTTGATCAATTCCTCGCCGCCTTGCGTTTCCAGCACCAGTGGTGGAAGTTTGGGGCGATCACTGATCGTATGCGTCCACAGCCTTTGATTTGTGTCCATGACGTTGAGGCCAGCAGTCGCTGGTATCAGCGGCTGCTTGGCTGCCGGAGCGCGCACGGGGGCTCGGAATACGAGCGGCTTGTGGCGAGCGACGGCAGGCTCGTCCTGCAACTCCATCGCTGGGACGTGGAGCATCACCACGGCCCCATAGGCGACCCGGAGGCCAAGCCCTACGGCAACGGCGTCCTTCTGTGGTTTGAGGTTGATGATTTCGATGCGGCGGTTGCCCGCGCTGAGGATATGAAGGTCGAGGTCGTTTTGCCGCGCCATCGCAACCCTCCTGATGGAGATGGCGGCCCGAATCACTGGGAGATCTGGCTGCGCGACCCAAATGACTACATGGTCGTCCTGGCCAGCCCGGAAGGAACAGCAGACGGAAATTGGAGACCTGGGGAGCCATGATCGAAATCTGAGGAACCGGTGGCCTCGGCTCCCCTTCAGTCCGAGCGGGCAGGCCCACGTTCGACTTCTCTTATGCGCTCCTAATCTCTCTCCAGAGCGGCTCCAGGTCAGGGTCGCTGAGGGCTGCCAGCTTCATAGTCTTCCTGTCGCTCAGCTTGTATGCCATCTCCAGCCACTCCTTTGCCTGCTGCAAGCGCCCAAGCGGGCATTCATAGTAGGCCAGGTTATACCTCATGGTGGCGCTGGGCGAGAACTTTTACACAACCCGCGGGAGATTGTCGCGGCCTCGGCGGTGCGTTTCAGTTCATGGAGCGCATAGGATCGGTGGACCCAGCCCAGCGGCTCATCAGGGTCGAGTTGTATCATGCCTGCGCCTGCGCTCGGTGGGAATGCGGTTGCACGCCTTCTACGGAGACCTCGAAATGGTGCTGGACCTCAAGAGCCTTCGGATCAATCAGAATGCGGTTTGTGAACGGGGAGGACGGATGGCGAGGGCCTGGGCGAGGGCGCGCCAGAGAGAGTTGATGGCTGGGGCGCTTTGCGTCGGCGAGGTCGGGCGTCTCCTCAGCCCGCGGCGCAGCTCTTGCCGCTTCATAGGGCGGCAGAAGACCTCGCCTTTGAATGCCGGGCTGTGTATAACGCGATGCGTCGACCAGATGCCGAACCGACCAGACGGGAATCAGCGGGCGCGGAAACCCGTTCAATGTGTTCGAGCTGAAAGTTTCTTTCCCTCCAAATCCGGCCCCCAATAGTGGATGCCAACGGTCACCTCTCCCCTGTCATTCTTCCTAAAGCGGTATTGAGCACAGTAGATTGTGTCGAATAGGTTCGTTTCCGATTCAGGATACAGTTCAAAAGAGCCGCCAAAGATGTTCTTGCCCCGCACGTCCCCGACCAATTGGGATCCCTTCCGCCGAATCGTTAGTCTCGCCCCAGTGGGATAGGCCGCGTTTGGCGCAAATTCGTATTGGCCGATGAAAGCGTCGAGCCGCTTTGGATCCAGCCTGATTGGGACATACTGTTTAGGCGCTTCCGGAGCCTTGGGAGGCCGATCCGAGATTTTCGCAAAGGAGAAGTCGGCGGCGGGAAGACGCACGATCAACCCGGTCGTTCTGCCATGCCTGTCCCGGGAAAAAGTCACGGGCATACCTGTCAGCCGGTTGAAGAAACGCGTTGGCGATTCGGGTAACCATTCACCTGGGATCGACGGCCAAAACTCCGTTGAGAGGGACGGCATGAATTTAGAGCGAAAGTCGAGTATCCGCAGTAATTTAGAGATGACACCCGATCGTGGTCGCTCATTCGAGCTGCATTGGGCAAACATTCGATTGCCTTCGAGCCGAACACCCACTTCCAAACGCAAACTCGCGCAAACCACGCGACTCAATGTGAGCGCCAGGAGACCCGCCAGAGCAGCAGTGACCAAGGCCGCGCCGCCCAACAGAATGCATCGCCGTCGGAAGCTGCCAGCGCCACCGAGGAGTATCCCCAGCGCGACAAGACAGACGCCCACTGGGACGTAAAGGAGGGATTTGGGCGCGTTGTGGAGAAGTTGCCGCAGCATGAGCCTTCCCAACGCAATACCGGGCGAAAGCTGGTACTGCCCTACGTACGACCCGCAGATTTTCGTTTCAATTGTGGTCGCCTTTGGCCGCCGGCTCGACTGCCACTCGCTCTCAAGGAGAGAGACACCTGTGGCACAGGCGTCGGCAACATCGCAGAAATGGGGTCAGTCCTATAATCTTTGCATTTCTGGATTGACAAGCTGGGAGGGTTCGGACTTAATGGGGTTGTATGGCCAGACCCTTGCGAATTGAATACCCGGGCGCGGTTTACCACGTAATGGCCAGGGGCAGCCACAGCCAAGACGTCTATACGGACGCGGCCGACCGCGAGAGGTTCCTGGAGACCTTGGGTGAGGCCTGCCAGAAGGCCGGCTGGTGGGTTCATGCTTACGTGCTGATGGACAATCACTATCACCTGTTGTTGGAGACGCCGGAGCCCAACCTGGTGGCCGGGATGAAATGGCTGCAGGGCACCTACACGCAGCGCTACAATAGTCGGCACCGGCTCTTTGGGCACCTCTTTCAAGGGCGCTACAAGGCCATTCCCGTCGATGGAAGCCAGGAGGGGGATTATTTTGCGGTCGTCAGCACCTATATTCATCTGAATCCGGCCCGGGCGGGTCTGATCCGCATAGGAGAGGAGCGGCTGAAGGGCTATCGCTGGAGCAGCTATCCGGCGTATTTGAAGGGGGCGGGCGGGCGGCCTGCGTGGCTGAGAGTGGAGCGAGTGCTGGGGAGCGTGGGGTTGGGGCCGGGGCAGGCCAAGGGCTACGAGGCGTATATCGAGGGCCGGGTGCTGGAATTGGGGATAGAGGCCAGGCGCAAGGAATTGGAGGAGCAGTGGAGGGGATTGCGGCAGGGCTGGTATCTGGGAGGGGCGGGTTTCTTGGAGAGGCTGGAGGGCCGTCTCAATGGGGCGCTTGAAGGCCGGCGGCGGGAGTCGCACAGTGGAGGCGCCAAGGCGGCCCACGACGAGGCCGCGGCGGAGCGGGCGCTGGCGGAGGGACTGGATGGATTGGGGTTGCGGTCGGAGGAACTGGAGGGGATGGCGCGCGGCGCACCCGAGAAGCAGGTGCTGGCGTGGTGGCTGAGGCGCAGCACGACCGTGTCGCTCCGGTGGCTCGGTCAGCGGCTGGGGATGGGGCACTACACGCGCGTGAGCCAAGCCGTAGCCCAAGTAGGGCGCCGGCCCAACCGCGTGCAGGAAGGACTTAAGCGGAAGCTGGCTCGGCTGGAGAGCAAAGCGTGAAAGGAAGGCGATGGGATTGGCAAAGATTATAGGACTGACCCCTTCCGGACTGACCCCTTCCCCGCCGCGGCGATGGACCTTTCGGGGAGTCATGGCACTGGCTCCCTTGCTTTTGCTGGCGGCGGTGGAATTGGCCCTGCGCCTGGCCGGCTTCGGCTATCCCGCCTCCTTCTTCCTGCCCACGCGCGAGACCGGTCAGCCCATGCTCAAGGACAACCGCCGGTTCGGCTGGCGGTTCTTTCCACCCAGCGAGGCCCGGACGCCGGAGCCGGTGCTGCTCGCGCCGGAGAAACCACCCGGCACGGTGCGGATCATTGTGTTTGGGGGTTCCGCAGCGATGGGCGACCCCGCACCAAGCTACGGCTTGCCGCGGCAATTGGAGTGCGCCCTGCAGGCGCGGCACCCCGGCCAACGGGTCGAAGTCATCAATACCGCCATGACGGCCATCAATTCGCACGTGGTTCGGGAAATCGCGCGAGACTGCCGGCGACTCCAGGCCGATTTCTGGGTTGTCTATGCCGGCAACAACGAAGTGGTCGGTCCCTTCGGCGCCGGGACGGTATTTGGCCGTCAGGCGGCGGGCCTCAGGGCAGTGCGGCTGACTTTGGCCTTAAAGTGGACCCGAATCGGCCAGCTCATTGCCGGCCTGGGTCAGCCAAGGGGGCGTCCGGAGTGGGAAGGCATGGAAATGTTCTTGAAGAACCAGGTGCGCAGGGGAGACCCGCGCATGAAGAACGTCTATGCCAACTTTGCCGCTAATTTGGCATCGGTCATCGAGTTGGGCAGGTCGGCCGGCGCCAAGGTTCTACTGCTGACCGTGCCGGTAAATCTGAGGGATTGCCCTCCCTTTGGTTCGCTGCATCGCGCGGGTATAAGCGGCGCGGACCTGCGGACCTGGCAACAGGATTTCGCCGCGGGCCTTCGGGCGGAGACCAACGGCGACTTCGCTCGGGCCATGCTATTCTACGGCGAAGCAGCCAAAATCGATGATCAATACGCGGAGCTTGTCTTCCGCCAAGGCGTCTGCCGGCTCCGCCTCCACCAGGATGCATGGGCGGACGCCGACTTCCGCCTCGCCCGCGACCTTGATACGCTGCGGTTCCGCGCCGATTCGCGCGTGAACCAAATTGTGCGACAGACCGCCGCCGCCCAAGACGTGCCGCTCGTCGATGCCGAAACCGCCTGCGCGCGCCGATCGTCGAATGGCATTCCCGGTGACCAGTTCTTTTACGACCATGTGCATCTAAACTTCCGCGGCAATTATCTCGTGGCGTCGTTGGTCGCTTCTCAACTCGAAAAGACGTGGCCGGGCGCGCACGCCCCCTCTCCAGCCGGCGCCATCTCCGAAGCCGAAGTCGCCCGCCGGTTGGCGTTCACTGGCTTCGACCGCCGCCGCATCCTGGAGGAGATGAGGGCACGCTTCGGGCAGCCCCCCTTTCGCTCGCAAGACAACTTCGAACCGCGCGACCAACAGTTGGCCCAGCGATTGGCCACCCTTTCGGCGTCGCCCACGAACTGCATTCCAGTTTACAGACAGGCGTTGAAGCTCGCGCCGGGGGATTGGAGGCTGCACGCCAATTTCGGACGATTGCTCGAGGCGGCGGGGCGCCCCTCCGAGGCCTTCGCCCAATGGAAGGATGTGACCCGGCTCATGCCGCATTGGCCGGAGGCCTGGTTCAGGCTGGGATTCATCGCCCACGACGCCAAAGCATACGCCGAGGCGGAGGCAGACCTCCGCGAGGCTCTGAAGCACCAACCTGATCTGGTCGAGGCCTGGAACGAACTGGGCCTGGTGATGGACGCCCAGGGCAACGCCAAAGCCGGCTCACGCTGTTTTGAACAGGCCTTGCGTCTAAAGCCCGGCTTCAGTCCCGCGCGGGTTAATCTGGCCGTCCTGCTTTCCGACAATGGGGATAGCAAAGGGGCGCAGGCCGAATACCGTGAGGTCTTACGGGGGGACACCCATAACGTGAACGCGCTCAATAACCTTGGCAATCTCCTGGCCAAAGAGGGCCGTCCAGACCAAGCCCTCCCTCTTTACCGGGAGGTTCTGCGCCTGAGCCCGACCGACACCGCAGCGCACTTCAACATGGCCCGGGCATTGGTGGCGCTGGAGCGGCATCAGGAGGCCGTCGCCCATTATGAAGTCGTGGTGCGGAAGGACCCCACCATGGCCGTTGCCCAACTCGAACTTGGATTGGAACTGGCTCGTGTGGGAAAGCTGGATGAGGCGCTGACTCACCTGGGCGAGGCAGCCCAGCTCAAACCTGATTGGCCGGCGGCACGGTTCAACTACGGTATCGCGTTGGAAAAGGAGGGCCGGTACGCCCAAGCGGCGGAGGAATTCCGCGCGACGTTGAGGCTGGACCCGAATCATCCCGCCGCCGCGGAGGCCCTTCGACGAATCTCCGACTCGGCTGCCCGGTGACCCAACCGAGCCTGATTTTGTTCTCGCGGACGTTCTGCCATGGATTATGTTCGTCCGCGATACCGCACGGGAAGCAACATGAACATGTCACGACGCAAGTTTGTAAGCCATGCAACCATAGGGCTGCTGGGCGGCGCGGCCGTTTCCAGAGGCCATGCCGACGACGCCACTGGCAAGTCCGAACCGGGCCAGAAGCCGCTGATCGTTTCCACCTGGCCCTTTGGCAAGCCGGCCAATGACCGGGCCTTGAGAATTCTTCAACAGACCGGCTCAATCCTGGATGCGGTCGAGCAAGGCATCTGGGTAACCGAATCGGACGCGAAGAACTCGTCCGTGGGGCTGAGCGGCACACCCAACGCCGCGGGCGTCGTTCAACTCGATTCCTGCATTATGTACGGTCCCGGGCACAAGGCCGGCAGCGTGGCCGCCATCGAAGGCATCGTTCATCCCATCTCGGCGGCGCGGCGGGTGATGGAAAAGACCAGGAACGTCATGCTGGCGGGTGAAGGAGCGCGGATGTTCGCCTTGGAACAGGGCCTGGAGTCTGTGCCGGTGCATTCACGCCGTTTGTATCGGGAGTGGGAAAGGCGGAGGATGGCGGAACGAAAGCGCTCCTCCAAAGTGGGAAAGCAAAACCACGACACGATTTCCTTGCTCGTTTTAGGCGCGGACGGCAACCTCGCGGGAGGCTGCTCCACGAGCGGCTTGGGACACAAGCTGCCGGGGCGGGTTGGCGACTCGCCCATAGTGGGCAGCGGCCTTTACGTGGATAATGAGGTGGGAGCGGCGGGCGCCACCGGCCTGGGAGAGAACATCATGCGGTATTGCGCCACCTTCCTCATCGTGGAGCTGATGCGTCAGGGCCTCCACCCGACCGAGGCCTGCATGGCGGCCATCCGCCGTATCGCGCGAGCCGAGAACCGGAGCGGCGACGACCTCGCCATCAACTTTGTCGCACTCGACAAGCAGGGACGTTACGGCGCCGCCGGGACGAACAAAGGCTTCCGCTACGCCGTCACCACGCTGAGTGAGAGCCGCGTCCTGCCGAATCCAGCGGCGTCGGTGGCTTTTAGGTGAGCCGGGGCAGGTCTGCCGGTTCGTTCCGAGACGGAGATGGGCGATGAATCGAGCCGCTTTTCTGGATCGCGATGGGACGCTCATTGCGGAAAAGAACTACCTGCATGACCCCGCGCAGGTGGAGATCCTTCCGGGAGTTCCGTCCGCTCTGCGCCGGCTGCAACAGGCGGGATTCAAGCTGATCATCATCTCCAATCAATCCGGCGTGGGCCGCGGCTATTTCATGCTCGCGGACGTGGAAAGAGTCCACCACCATCTGAGCCGGGAACTCGGGCGAGCTGGCGTCCATCTTGACCGGATTTATATCGCGCCTGAGGCGCCGGACCAGCCCAGCCGCGGGCGCAAGCCCTCACCGCAGTTGCTCTTTGACGCCCGGGACGAGTTTCACCTGGACTTGAGCCAAAGCTACATGATCGGTGACAAGTTAATTGACCTGCAGTGCGGCTGGAATGCCGGCGTGGCAAAATCTTTCCTGGTGCGCACCGGTTACGGCGCTGAAGTCGCCCGCTCGATGGCCGGCCAACTGGGTGCCGCGGTAATCGTCGATGACCTCGGCGCGGCGGCGGACTGCATTCTCAAACAAGAAACGCCGCGTGGACGGCCTTCATAGCTTCCTCGGCCTTAGCGAGATCCACCACCACAGAGACTTTGATCTCGCTGGTGGAGATCATGCCGATATTAATGCCCTCGCGGGCGAGAACGTCGAACAGCTTGCCGGCCACTCCCGCATGGCTCTTCATGCCGACACCGACAATGGAGAGCTTGCCAATGGTTTCGGTGGCGATGACCTTCCCGAAGCCGATTTCCTGCCGCAGGCCGTCGATGACAGCGCGGGCCTTGGCCAGTTCCGGTTTATCGACAGTAAAGGAGATATCGGTGGCGCCGACATCATCCGCAGTGCCATGGCTGATATTTTGGACGATCATGTCCACATTGATATTGGCCTCCCCAATGGCCTTGAAAATGCGCGCGGCAATGCCGGGCCGATCGGGAACGGCGACGAGGGTGATCTTGGCCTGGTTCTTGTCGAGCGACACACCGCGCACGACCACAGCCTCCATGTTGCGGGTTTCCTCTTTCACAATGGTTCCTGGGTTGTCATTTAAACTGGAGCGTACCTCAAAAATTACTTTGAATTTCTTGGCAAATTCCACTGAACGAGATTGCATGACCTTGGCGCCGAGACTGGCCAATTCGAGCATCTCGTCGTACGAGATTTCATCGAGCTTTTTGGCCTGAGGGACGATGCGCGGGTCGGCGGTATAGACGCCATCGACATCGGTATAGATCTGGCACAGGTCGGCCTTGAGCGCCGCCGCCAGGGCGATAGCCGTGAGGTCCGAGCCGCCGCGGCCCAACGTGGTGACCTGGCCATCGATGGTCTGCCCCTGAAAACCGGCCACGGTTACCACATTGCCTTGCTTGAGGAGGTCATGGATCTTCTTGGGCGTGATGTTCTGGATCTTGGCCTTGGTGTGGACGCCGTCGGTGACGATGCCGGCTTGGGCGCCGGTCAAGGAGACGGCGGGAACGCCCAGCTTGTGCAGGGCGATGGCGGTGAGGGCAATCGTCGTCTGTTCGCCCGTGGCCAGGAGCACGTCCATCTCCCGTTCATCGGGCAGGGGCATAATCTCCTTGGCCAGCCGGATGAGGTTGTCCGTCACGCCGCTCATGGCAGAGACGACCACCACGAGTTGGTCGCCCTGCGCGTGATAGCGGGCGACGCGCGAGGCGACATTGCGGATGCGCTCGGTATTGGCGACGGACGTGCCGCCGTATTTTTGAACAATCAACGCCATAAGATCACATCATTCTAACCCAGAGAGGAAACTCCCTTCAGTCAAAGTTTTCAACGCGAATCATCACCGGCGCACCCTTTACGACCGGCAGCCTCGCAATACTCTTGAGCGCGCCGGAGACCGCTCCGTTCGGGGCGTCGTGCAGCATCATGATCAACGGTACGCTGGCCCCCTGGTGTCCCTCGGGCTGGATGACCGAGGAAATGCCGATACGGGCATCGCCAAAGATTCGCGCGATCTTGGCGAGCGTGCCGGGGACGTCCTTCACGTTGAGGCGGACGAAATACCGCGAGACAACGTCCTGGATCGGGATGACGGCGCCGTCGCGCTCGTGGGCGACGAAAGGCGGCACGCGGCACTTGGTCCCGGATGTCAGGTCCAGGGCGGCGTCGGCCAGGTCGCTGAGCACGGCGCTGGCGGTGGCGTCCTTGCCCGCACCGCGCCCATAAAAGAGGGTGTCGCCGACGATGTCGCCGCGGACGAACACGGCATTGAAGACGTCATGGATGCCGGCCAGGACATGGTCGTCTGGAATCAGGCTTGGATAGACCGAGACCTGGATGCGGGAGCCGTTGGCGGGCAAACACTTGGGCGCGGGCCGCTGGAGGGTGGATGGATGGAGTGATGGAGTGGCGGAGTGGCGGATGGGTGGAGTGGTGGATGGGCGGTTGCCGGCAGCCTTCTTGATGATGGCCAGGAGCTTGATGGTGTACCCCAGCCGTTGCGCAAACAGGATGTCGGTCTGGCTGATGTGCCGGATGCCTTCTACGTGAATGAGCTTCGGGCTGACCCAGAAGCCGTGGGCCAGCGAAGCCAAAATGCCGGCTTTGTGCATGGCATCATGGCCGTCGATGTCCAGGGACGGTTCCGCCTCGGCGTAACCTTGCGCCTGCGCTTCTTTAAGGACGGTGTCAAAATCGGCGCCCTCCAGCCTCATCCGGCTGAGGATGTAATTGCAGGTGCCGTTGACAATGCCGTAAATGTGCGTAAACCGGTTGCCGACAAAGCCTTCACGCAGAGATTTGATAATGGGGATGCCACCCGCAACGCTCGCCTCGTAATACAGGTTAGTGCCGTGCTTCTGGGCGGCGGCAAACAACTCCTCGCCATGCGCGGAGAGGAGGGCCTTGTTGGCGGTGATGACCGGCTTGCCGAGCTCCAGCGCGCGATGGATGATGGTTCGCGCCAGGGTGGTACCGCCCACCAGTTCGGCTACAATATGGACCTCCGGATCGAGCACGACCGCCTGCCAGTCGGTGCTCATCAGCGAGCGCGGAATGGCGTAAGGCCGCGGTTCGTCGAAGGCCTTCACCGCGATCTTGCGAAGATTGACTTTGACACCAATCCGCGACGCGAGGAGCTCGCTGTTGAGCTTGAGGGCATGGAAAACACCGCTGCCCACAGTCCCGCCGCCGATCATTCCCAGGTTCACTTCCTGCATATTGGGCGCACAGGTTGCCCTCAAACGCCGCGGTGGACAAGGGCAAACATGCTAGGGTCATGCTGAAGCCGGAACCTGCGGCAATGGTGTTACACTTTGGGTGACATTGGGAACACTTCCCATGGGAACCGGACCGCTCATCCACGCTAATTCTATTTCGCTCTCAAGATGACACTAACTCTGCCTCGAGTCTCACATGACCAGCGGACGGTTTGGTGACAACTTGAGAACAAACTGGAATAATAAACGCTGATAATAAACGCTAACCAAAGGGTGGAGTGGTGGCCACGAGGGGCGCTGGGAGCGGTGCGGAATAGAGCTGAATGGGATTTGGTCGAGCCTGACCGGGTGAAACGGTTGAGAAACAGTTACAGCGGCGGCTCAAGGCCCCGTTTCCTCGCGTAGCGGACGAGGGCGGAGGGCGCGTGTGAGCGGCCAAACGCGCGATATTTCGGCTAATGGAATATATAATGTGACATGAAGTGATATATAGTACGTTATAAGTCAGCTACTTATAAATGAAAAACATAGTTAAAAATAATTCTTGCCATTTCCGGTCCATCTCCTAAAATCCGGGGGCGTAAGGTCAGTGCTGGTTCGTTTGCGGAGGGACCTCTCTTGGGGGGTCTGGTCGGGGGCGGCTTGCGGAGAGCCGCTCTCGACGAATGAGACTGTTTGGTTGCGTATGCTTAGGAAACGTCGCCAGTCTATTTGCAGGGCCAATACGGGGATTTTCCCAAGGGGGATGATTTGCGATTTTAGATTTGGGATTTGTAATTGGGGTCGGAATCGGCAGACCTGCGCGGAATCAACCGGCCCGGGATTTGCGATTGGGGAGCAACGCGACCTACCGGAAACGTCATTGTATTTGCGCTGGTGCGCACCCACGTCTCGGGGCGCGCCCGCGCAACCGGGCTCCGTTCAGCAGTCTCAGCGGTCTTCACCGGCCAGACAGGCATGGCCGGCGCCAACCCTCGGGTCGGCGGACCACTGGTTGGCGGCTGCCCACATCACTCCATCACTCCATCACTCCACCACTCCATCACTCCACCACTCCACCACTCCACCACTCCACCACTCCATCACTCCGATCCCAATGAAAACCCTCAAGACGATCGCACTCCTGTTCACCCTGCTCGGGACCGTGGCCGCTCTCGGCCAGAGCACCAAACCGCCCGCGGACCCCAATGGCCCGCCGCCGGGGCCCAAACGCGGCGTGTGGAAGGCCACGCCGCTGGACGAATGCTCCACGCTTTGGCAGCGGACGGACATGGTGACCAACGCCGCCACGGGAACGCTGGAGCCGGAGGAGCATGAGTACAAAGAGATCTCCTCTGGGCTTAACTATCTAAGCGACAGCAACTTATTGGTTAGATCAGCGGATGTTATCGACCTGCTGACAAATAGCCCCTCCGGCGGAGCTGCCGCCCAGCGCGGAGCCATGACCGTCTATTTCCCGCCCGATCTGTCCGACCCGATTGTAATTACGCCTCCTTCGGCCCAGGGAACCGCGCCTCCACCGGGCCAGCAGTCTAAACAATCGATCAGTATCCGGCCCGTTGGATTGTATTGGTATGACGCGCAGTCAGGCAAGTCGGCGTTGATAGGGGCGGTGCGGGCGGAGGCGCGCGGGGAGCTGGGGCCGCCCAATGTGG
>JAJYHY010000479.1 GCA_021784555.1 bacterium | reverse complement strand
AAAGCACCATAATGCCCGCGACAATGTTCGCTGTGTTGCTCATAATTTCGCCAATGTCTCGATCCCGCCTAACGCGAATGCCCGCCCCGGTTCAGCAGCAGCAAAAATCCCGTATCTGCGGCGAGGATGAAAGCGCGACGAATAAGAGGCCCGCCAGGCCGAAACCCGTCCAGAAGGGGATCCCGAGTCTTCCGCTGAGCGTCGGCTTGCGCCCTTCGGTTCTGTCAGTGCCAGTCTCCGACCGGTGGTTTGATTCTGTGGGCGATGCCCGCGCCTCCGACTCCAGCCTGTAATGGTCGAGCGGTCAATGGCTCAGGCTGTCATCACATTCTTTACCGCAATACGGGCTCTTCTTCATCTTGCTATCCAAGCAGTTCGGGTGGCCGGGCTCCTTTGGAGCGTTTTCCAACACTCCGCATTTACAGAACGGTCTTTCGCTAAACAGCGCCATAATACTGTTGAATTCATGGGACTTCCAGCCATACGGGAAGCCTGGGACGACGACTCATCGAGCGACAAACCCAAACAGGAGGTCCCAAGGGGCGGTCCACTGGAATGTACCGGAGTGTTCTCGTTACGCAACCTCACCGTGAGCCTCTCCGTGACACCCACTGTCTCATGTGCTGGTCGGCCTTCTTGTTGAGTTCTTGGAGCAAGTCCAACTGCTCCTGCTGAGAAAGCCGCGATGTGTCCTCCCGCAAATGTCCCTGAACGTACCGATTGTGCTCCATGGAGCACGGCAGGCACATGAATTTCAGTTTCTGGACGCCCATCACCATGGCAAGGAAATCAGTGCCACCGGCGCAGGGTTGACCGCCGCAATACTCGCACCGTGCGTCGCGTTGAGCCGAGGCAAATTGCCTTGCATCCGGTGAACTCGCCTCAAAGCACTCCGCGCAGAGATTACGCGTGTGCATGGCGTCTCCGTCGATGCTGATGAGGTGGCAGGTCGCTTCTTGCTGATGGCAGGATTCACATTGCATATTGGGAACTGGGATCTACCGGATTACGGCGGAGGGAGCGAGAGCGGAAGACACCCACGGCACCGTCCGGCATCGGCTGCCATGAATCGTTGCGCCCTCTATTCATGGCCACGGTTTCCATACATCTGTGCCGAGTCGCTCAAACCCACCTTGAGAATGGCCCCCAGCGCAATCACGCCCATGCAGGCGAACGCAACTGTGTCGAAAATGCCGTGCCGAACACATGCTACAAGGTAGCCGAGGGCCAGCATCATTGGCAACGACACGTACCACTGGATCCGAAAACGGTGTCGGGCAACCCACTCACGGTGCCTCGCTCCGATCGCCAGCACTGTGGCCATCGCCACCGAGCCGGCCGCCGCAATCGTTACAGGACGGACCGTTTTCATAGCTTGGCGTTCACTTTACATGCGTCACTTTCGAATCAAGACACGACAGAAGAATTCATTCGCTATGGTTGAGCTCGCCATGCGCAGGCTCCGCGGTTTGGTTGCCGTGGATAGTGTGCGCGGCTTCCGCGGCATTTATTTCCGCCATGGAAGGCGCCCGCCAGTAGTGGACCACGCCGGCAATGTTGACCGAGACCAGCAGATTGCCATCGGGCGAGAAATAGGTGTGATCGAATTGGGAGCCTTCACCCGCCAGGTTGAGAAGTTCCTGGTGCGTAGTGCGGTCCCAGATCTTGATCGCTTCGTTCGAGTCGCTGCCAGTGACCAAACGTTGTGAGTCGGGCGAGGCGGCCACCGAATGAACCCCCAGCAAGTGCCCGCGCAAGACCGCGAGCAACGAGAACGTCTTCGGGTCCCACAGTTTTGCCAGTCCCCCCTCGCTCGCCGTGGCGAAGAGCTTGCCGTCCGGGGTGAACCCTGTGGCCGTGACATAGTTCCTATGTGCCTGAAAGTAGGCCAACTGGCGGCCATCAGCCACATTGAACAGCCTCACCATGCCATTCCCATAGCCCACGGATAGGATGCGATTGTCGGGGCTCATCCCCGCGGTGGTCACGCCGGGCGGTATCTGCCAGTGGCTCAGTTCCCGCCAATCATCGCACTCCAGGATATGGGCCACGGTGTGGCCGTCCACGATGAGCAATTGTTTGTCGTTGGCGAGGAATCGCGCCGGAGCGATAGGCACAGACTGGAAGGGATGGGCGTTTCCGTGGAGAGTTTGCTGGAGTTCGGGAAAGAAGTTCGTCACTTCGCGGTTGGCGTTTAGGTCCCACAGCTTCAACCTGCCGTGAGCATCCCCCACCGCCAAAAGCCTGCCATCATCGGAAATGGCAAAACCAACGTTGCCGCGGCCGAGCCCGGTGATCTTTCCGGTTTCTCGCATGGTTTTGGTGCTCCAGCGGCCCAAGGAGCCGTCGCGGTCCAGTGAAAGGAAGGTCTTGCTGCCGGGCAGGAACTTCAGGAAGCGCACTGGGGTTGGCGCAATCGAGTACGGCTTGCCGCTATCCCTGCGGTTGGCGTCCCAGACGCACACGGCGCCATCTTTGGAGCCGCTGAGCAACGTCCGGCCATTCTTTCCAAACACCACGCTATGGATTTCACTCTCGTGTCCGCGCAGGACGCCCAATTGCCGTCGAGTGGCGGCATTCCACAACCGGATGGTTTGGTCGCCGCTGGCGCTGGCCAACGTGTCGCCCTTTGGCGCGAACGCCAGCGAGGTAATCCAGGAGTTGTGCCCGGCCAATTCGCCGGCGGAAGTGCCGGAGGCGACGTGCCACAGCTTGATGTTGTTTTCCGAATAGCCCGAGCCGGACGCCAGAAGCTTCGCGTCCGCCGAAAACGCCAGCGCGCTGATTCCATCCGGAAAGGCTCGGACACGCCAGGCCTGGGTGAAGCCCGGCAGCTTGAGCAGCCGAATCGTGCCATCGATGCCCCCGATGGCCAGCCATTCCCCATTCGGCGAAAACAGGACCACGCCCTTGTAAGCGCCGCCGTTTCCGGGAGAAGGCACGAGCAAAGTATTCCGGTGCGTTTTCAGGTCCACGACCTGCACTCCCGGCGTGTCGGAAAAAATGGCGAGCTGCTTTCCGTCCGGCGAAAAATCCAGCGCCATGGGGTAGCCGGCCTGTTGGAGCTCGGCGACCGGTGCGGTCGAAGCGGGGTGTCGCAACTCAATGACCGGTTTGCCGGAAGGATTCACCGCGCCGTAGGCAATCAGGTTGGCCGCGTCCGAGACCGCCAGCGCACGGCCATAACCGGCGCCGCCCCAGGCGGCGGTTCGCTTCCGGGTTTTCAGGTCCCACGTCTCCGTAGCCCCGGAAGCATCCCGAATTACGGCTATCCGCTGGTTCGGCTCCAGCGCCACGGCCATGACCGAGACCTGTTTATGGCAAAGGGTGAACAAGGCGTCGCTTTGGCACCGCTTCCACAGGTAACGCCATTCCCAACCGCGCAAATCGACCTCTCCAGGCTTGGGGATGTTCCGGTTCAGCAACTCGCGAGCCCGGCCAATGTTGTTCGCGTTCAGCGCCTGCTGAACCAGGTTCATATCCGAATCATACTCAAACCGTCGCGCCGTCAATTCCTCGGCCTGCGCCCGGAGCCGCTGCTGCCTCTCGTCCGCCCGCGCCCTTTCGGCGTCCTGGCGCCGGGCCTCGGCCACTGCCCGCGCCGCCCGCTCGCGCACCAAGGCCCACGAGGTAACACTTAGGCCGGCGACCAGCGCCAGCAGCAGAAGCGCGCCGCCTAAAAAGAGTGCCTTATGCCGTTGCGTGAGCTTTTTCAGGCGATAGACCCTGCTCGGCGGGCGGGCCACGACCGGCTCGTTGCTCAGCAGCCGCCGCAGATCCATCGAGAGCGCCTCGGTCGTCTCGTAACGGCGGCCTCGCTCCTTCTCCAGGCATTTCATCACAATCCAGTCCAGGTCACCGCGAATCAGGCTGAGCAGGCGGGGCGGTTCCGTGCCTCGCGCCCTGGCGGCCTCCGCGAGGTCTGCCCCGGCCAAGGTGCTTAGCCGAACGCTAGGCCGGGGCGGTTCGACCTCGCGGATTCGCCGCCGGATAGCCTCCAATCCGAGCACCGGCAGGTCCTTGGCTTCGAAAGGCGTCCGGCCCGTGAGCAACTCATAGAGCAGCACGCCCAGGCTATAGATGTCGCTGCGCGTATCAACATCGAGGGCGTTCATCTCCGCCTGTTCAGGGCTGGCATAAGCCGGCGTGCCGATGAATTGATTGAGTTCGGTCGAGACGGTCCAGTCCGTGAGGCCTCCTTGGAGAGCCTTGGCGATGCCAAAATCAATGATTTTCGGGACCGGCACTCCATCGTGCAAGGTCACCAGGATGTTCGAGGGCTTGAGATCCCGGTGAATAATGCCCTTTTGATGCGCGTGCTGCACCGCGTTGCACACCTGAATGAAGAGCTCCAGACGGCGGTTCGTGTCGAGGTGGTTCTGGTCGGCATAGTCGGTGATGCGGACACCCTGGACCAACTCCATTACGAAAAAGGGCCGGCCTTGTTCGGTGGCGCCCGCATCCAGTACCTTCGCGATGTTGGGATGGTCCATTATTGCCAGTGCCTGGCGCTCGGCGTCAAAGCGGGCCACAACCTGTTTTGTGTCCATCCCCGGTTTAATGAGCTTGAGCGCCACGCGGCGGCGAATCGGCTCCTCCTGCTCCGCCACATAGACCACGCCGCAGCCACCCTCCCCAATCTTCTCCAGGACTTTGTAATGGCTGATACGGGTCCCGAGGGGCTGATCCACAGTGGCATCGAGGCGAGCCGCCGTTGCCGAGTCTGCTGCTTTTTCCTGGAGTCCGTCCTTGGCGGGCAAGGCCAGCGCAGGAGCGCAGTCCGCGAAAAACCGCTCCGCCTCGCCCTCAGCGGACAAAAGCCCCTCGAGCCGAGAGCGTAAAGGCTCGTCCTGAGCGCATTGAGCGTCGAGAAACGCCTTGCGCTCCGCCGGGTCCGCCAGCTCTCTGGCGGCGTCAAATAGTGATTCCAAGCGTTCTCGGTCCTGGGTCATCGTCCTGCGAAAACAACTTTCTTCATTGGATACATGCGCCGCTTTCAAACCAAAAACCGACAGGCAACGCCGGCACCCGACCAGGCGGAGTGCTGGAGTGCTGGAGCTGGAGTATTGGAGTATTGGAGTGTTGGAGTATTGGAGTATTGGAGTATTGGTGTGGCGCGTCTGACTCTGCCGTGGGAGCAGAG
>JAJYHY010000092.1 GCA_021784555.1 bacterium | reverse complement strand
TCTTGCCCGCCGTTCCGATCTCGGCCAGCAGCGAGGGGTGGTGCTGCTGCGGTTAGGCGAGCACGAATTGTTCAACGCCAAAACTTATGAGAAGGGCGTTCAGCATGTGCGCGAGGCACTGGCGGCCGGGCTGCGCGGAGCGGACCTGGACTTCGCCAAGGGCCTGCTCGCCGATTCCACTCCGCAAGCGTTGAAGTATTTCGAAACCGTGCTCCAACTGAATCCCTATTATTACGGCGCGCACCAGGAGAGCCTTGGCCTTGAGCTCTTGCTCGGCCGCCATTCTGAATTGGAAGCTCACGTCCGCCTTTTCAAAATCCTTTACCCGGACGACCCGACACCAGCGTGGGTGCAAGCCACCGAACGGGCGCTGCGCGGAGATGCCAAGGGGGCTTTGGCGAGTTTGGATTCGGTTCGTGCTTCGGCCAATCCGCAATTCTTGGGGGAGGTACGCCGGGGATTTCGCAATATCGCCGCGGTGGCCAATGCGTGCAATCCAAACACCTATTTGCGGGCCCGGGCCAAAGGGCAAAATCCCCTCGGATTGTTGGCCCCGGAATCCACCGCCTCTCAGTTCCTGGGCGGCTTTGGCGGTGTGGCGCCGACGGCGATGGAAACGCACCTGCCCGAACTGCCGTGCGTCCGGCAGGGCCTGCTGGAGGCGGGCGATGCCATGAAGAGCCTGTTGATTCCCTTCCTGGGCGATCCGAATTGGGCGGTGCGGCAGATTAAGTCCAGTTGGCAGCATGATCCCGAAGGGCTCGTGCCGGCGCTGGCGGCCATCATTCTGGAAGAGCGCTACGAGCCGCAGCAGACCAACTCCGCCCCACTCTGGCGAATGGAGGCGGACCTCTTTCAATTGGCGGCTGATTCCCCGTCCCTCATGCCCAACCTCCAGCGATTGTCACGCTTCCTCGCCGCCGAAACGGATCACAAATTGGCGAGGGAGTCTAATTCCGTTGCGGAACGGAGCGCCTGCCTGGAGAACATCCGAGCGGCGTTGGCCGCTCCAATCACTTCCGCCGCCGAGTGTCAGGCGTATTGCGGCATGGCCTTGGAATTGAAGGCGTACACGCTGGCCCGCTCTTTCCTGGAACGCTGGGATACCCTGGCGCCAAACGACCCTCGCCGCGCTCGGCTACACGCGCGGGTTGACCTCGCCACCGGCGCGTATGGCGACGCTTTGCGCCGGCTGGACCGGATGCTCAAGCAGGACCCAGCCGATGCCTGGGCAGAGACGCAGCGAAACAATCTCATGGCCACGCTGAGAAAACTGGTCAATCTTGATCCCAAGCGACACCGTAACACTCAATTGCACGCAACCCGATGAAGGCACACCTGTCTCTCCTGGCGGCATTGCTTGGTTTCACGGCCCACGGGCAAATCACATTCTCCGTCGCCACGCTGCCCCACGAGATTGGCGACTACAATCGCGCTTATCTCGCCACCAACGTGGATGTTTCCGGCCCGCTGGGGAACCCCGGTGGCCCGCAGCGGTGGGACTTCTCCCAGCCCCAGGCCTCGGGCGAAGTCATTCAGAGAACAGATGTCGTGCCACCGACCGACGGAGGCAACCAAGCCCCTTTCCCACAGGCGACCTACGCGGAGCGGGCGAGGAACGAATCGACCGGCGCCCTCACCTGGAGCTATTACCAGGTCGTTCCAAACCAGGGCCGCGAGTACTACGGTTTCGTCGATACCAATTCCAATCCGGACTCGCCGATAAAAACCTTCAGTGCCCCGACCATCGACCTGCCGGACCCGGTGCAATTCACGCAGACCTGGACCAGGAGCGCCGATTTCGCCGATTTCGCCGTGCTGATCGATTTCGAGGTGCATTTCACCGCCCAGGCGCGCGTCGATGCCTATGGCACGGTGGCGTTGCCCGACCTGGGCGTCCTGCCGGCCTTGCGCGTGAATGAGGTGCATGAATACGACTACATCGACCTCACTTTCGGCGCCTTCAACTACACCAACTACTTCCGTGACTACTATTGGCTCGCGCCGGGCGTGGGCAAGGCGGTGGAGATTATCTCGCCGGGCAGCAACACCGGGGCGCCGCCTGAGAACTTCACCTCGGCGGCCGCAATGACCCGCGTGTTCGAAACCGGCTCGGTGCAACCGGCAGCCCAGACGGTCTCGCCGCTTCGCCTCCACCTCCAAGATGGCCAGGCCATTCTTGATTGGGGTGCTGGCGCTAATGCTTCCGGCTACCGCGTGGAATTCGCCTCCCCTCTGGCCGCGGGGAATTGGTCCATGTGCGCCGAGCCCTTCCTGAACACCTGGACTGAACCTGTGGGGACCAACGCGCAGCGCTTCTACCGGGTATTCGCCGAACCATGAGCGCCTTTTTGTGCCGCCCCGTTGCGCGTGTCCGCCAGGTTTTGGAGTGCGGCAGTCCTCTGCCGCTTTCCTGCCGAACCGTCCATGCCCCTTCTGCAAGATTGGTGGAGGGGCAGTTCGATGCGAAAGCGGCAGAGGACTGCCGCACTCCAAGACGCTATCGCGCCGCGGCCAAGCCCTCGTGCTTTCGAGCGGCTGCGGTGGAGGGGGCAAAATGAGACTTCCCCGAAGAACACCTTGCGCGCGTTGCGCCCCTGAATCCCACGACGCGCCAGCCGTCGCAAACCATTTGAGCACACTTTGCAAAGTGTGCTCAGTCTGAGGCTCATGGGCACAACGACTCTGGAAGGTGACGCCTGGGCAAGCTCTCATCGGCGTGCAATGGCGGCGCGGTCTCCGCGCCGCTTCGCCAACCGGCGCCACACGCCATTCTGGTCGCAAATCAAAACTCGCAGATCAAAGATCGAAAACCCTCCCTGCCGCTCCTTCACCCTGATCGAGCTCCTTGTCGTCATTGCGGTCATCGCCATCCTCGCCGCGATGCTCCTGCCCGTTCTCAGCGGGGCGAAACGTAGGGCGTATTCAGTCCAATGCGCCTCCAACCTGCATCAGCTCGGAATCGCCTTGCAATTGTACCTCCAGGACGACCACTTCTATCCCCTGGCGACTTCGGGGCGCGGGCTGGGCAGTTGGCAACACGCGCTCCGGCCCTACGCCAGCGACCAGGTATTTTTCTGTCCACAAGAGATTCCGGCTACGACCGACTGGCTGGCATTGTTTCCATCCCCGACCACTATCCACCCTCACTACGGCTATAACTTCGTCGGCGCCGCCCGACTCCGTCATCCCCCGGTCTTGAACCCTGGTCTGGGCGGCGATTTTATTCTGAACGGCGCAAAAGGCGAATACCGGCCCGCGCCGGAAAGCCGCGTCATCGCCCCGGCGCGGATGATCGCCCTTGGGGACAGCCCCGCCTTCATGCGGCCTCCGGCCTCCACCATGGCCACCCTCACTCGCCTGGACCCGCTCTACATCGCGTTCCCTTTTGACTTTCCCGCCTGGGGCTACGCAGGTGTTGGCACTTGGCACGACGGCGGCGCGAACATGGTCTTCTGCGACGGCCACGTCAAATTCGCCAGCCAACCCCTCTGGATGCAACCCTCCGATACCCGCCGCCGGCTTTGGAACAGCGACAATCGTCCGCATGAGGAGAGTTGGTAAGTCGATGCGCTGCAATGAGATGATAATGAGAAAAGATTCCTCGCAATGGAAGCCGCCCCTCGATTATTCTCTTGTTGTTCGCCGATGAAGCCCCGGATTGACCATACCAGCGTGGAACCTGACCCTCACGCGGACCCACTGGCAACGCGAAGCGGAAAGGGCCGCTGCATTCCGCTTCCCTGTCGGAAGGTCTGCTTCTGGAGGCGCCCGCGTCCTGGCTGAGAGGATCGCCCTGGGCACCTGGGGCCGGGACTCGCCAAGTCGCGCTTGGCGAGGTCCCCCTGAAACCTTTCGCGCGCCGGGCCTGCGAATTTCGCCAGGCGTGCCTGCCCAGGCGGCGGCTGGTCGTGCTGTTCACCCGGTTCCGGCGCTTTTTTCGAAACGTTTCGCATTTCATGCTGAGATTGCGAACCCTGGTAACTGTGGCGCGTTGGCCCGCTCTATTGGCGGCCTGGTTGGGACTTATCGCAGCCGGTTCAGCCAGCTCCCTCGCTGCGCCGGTCGCCCTTCATCCAGTCCAGGCCAGCCGTGATTCCAGCCACCGCGTCTGGAGATGAAGATGGTCCGGCGGACAAACGGGTGAGCGCAGAGAGAGGTGCCTTGCGGCCAAGCCGCGGTTTCTCCCATCCCGATGCACTCGATTCTTACCGTAACCTTTGGGTGGCACTCCTCGATTCATTGAGTGCAGGTGAAAAATATTGAAAGCAAATCCAATGAAAACACACCGAACTCGGATCAACCCCATTAAGCCCGCTCTTACTTCATTCGTCCTGTTCTTCGGTGCTTGCGTCTTCGCTCAAGAAGGCCCGTTCGCGAACGACGCTGTGACAGCCAGCGGACTTGCTGTTTTGCTGGGCTACAAGAGCGTCCCAGTCAAGCAGAGTTTCCCGCACGACACCAATCCGGGGGACAGTTTCCTGCCAAACGCGAGCGTCCCTGGATCCGCTGGTACGACCAGCCTGGACAGGGCACAATTCATTGAGCTTGGTCTCCGATACGAGCGACCGCTTAGCAAAAACAGCAGGTGGAGTTTCAATATCGACGCCGGTGGTTTGTTTGCCTTTAGCACAGGCAACGGGGCTGACGCATCGGGAATGAACCTCGACGACCGGCAGAACGCGAATGATAGCCGTGCTGCCGCTAACGCCGCCTTCATTTATACGGAGGCGAACTGGGGATTCGACTTGGCCTTGGGAGCGAACTATAGTCTATCAAAGCACTTCTACGTTGGCGCTGTCGGCGACTTGTCGGGGGTATTCATGGATAATGGGTGGGACCGGTTCAGTGACTTTGAGTCCCAATCCACAAGACTCGTCTTGGTTCCAGCCGGCGGCCCCAAACTTGGTGTTGCCATTTCCGATCATTTCAAAGTTGAAGCTACCGCTTTGTTTGGCAAGGACGGGGTCGGATACAACGCCGGACTTGTCTTTTGCTTTTGAATTTCTGATTTGTTGCATGAATGCCGACACAAAGTGTTAGAACGCCCAAGTATATGAAAGCGATTAAGGTCATTTGAGCCATTACGGGCATCGCAGCTCTCACGCTCGTGGCGATCGGGCTTTTTCCAGCTACGCGGGATGAATTGAGGTGGCGATTCACGTCTGACGATGCGCAAGGCTATGAGGATTACTTGGCCGCATGGCCAAAGGGCAGGCATAGCGCCGAGGCCCGGTCGCGCTACGACGAGATCAGGGATATTTCCGGCTTTAACTACGCTCTATCTCTCGCTAGGACCGATGGTTACAGGGCCTATTTAGCTAGGTGGCCAAATGGCCGCTTTCGCGCGGACGCGCGGTATTTGGCCGCTTGGCCAGAGGCCCTCTCACGTATTGGCGGGCACTGGACCGAGGCGGCGGCGTGGCAACTGTCTACGAACGTGAATACTCTCAGGTCACTGCGTGCCTATGCGGAGGCGTATCCGAAAGGGCCGTTTTGTTCCCGGGCCGAGTCTCGGATCGAGGAGCTCACCTGGCAACAAGCGACAAATGCGAATACGATTAGGGCCCTGCGTGCTTACTCGCAGGCGTATCCGAAAGGGCGGTCTTATTCCCGGGCCAAGTCTGGGATCGAGGACCTCACCTGGCAACAAGCAACAAATGCGAACACGATTAGGGCCCTGCGTGCTTACTCGCAGGCGTATCCAAAAGGGCGGTTCTTCGCCCAGGCTGAATTGAGGCAAGCCGTTTTGCGAACTAACGAGGCACCGTATTCACTTGCGCTTCGGGCAGGCACGGCCGATGCGCTGAACCGGTTCTTGCAAGATTTCCCAGGGCACATAAAAGAAGCTGACGCCAGAGAAGTGCTCGAAGACATGACAGAGGGCAGGGACATCGTTGATCTAATTAATCAGAAGAAGATCGACGTTCAAAGCCAGGGTGGCGGCATCCAGAACGTCACCGTACAAATCAAGAGTCTTATGCCTTATCCTGTGATGGTGCGCATTCCTGTGGGCACGTTTTTTGTGTCCAGCAGCGAGTCGGCTCAGAATATGGTAACGACGACCGAAAGTGAAGTATTGCTGTCAAGTCATGCATCACAGTACGTGTCCGTGGACACTGCCTGCGCGAACAGACCAAGAAACGTTCCGGGTCATTCTGACCAGTTCAGCGTCCAGCGCTCACCAAATCAGAAGCAGTTGGAAGCCCTTATGCCCGCGCTAGATAAAGCACAAGTTGATTACGAAACGCGCCAAGCTGCCGTATGGATCGTCACGGACGACGCGAATTACGACGATTTAGGTGAGCTTGTGGACAGCTATAACGCAAGGGTCATCCATGAAACCGAGGCAGCGCGCGCCATGAAGATTTGCGCCGAAGCGGGAATCGACATCACGCAAAAGAGGATCTGGGCCGACAAGCAGACCATCTTGAACGGCCTCCATGATGCCGACCTAAAGAAGTGGTTGAAACAGAAACAATAAGATGCACCGGCGCCTAACCGGGCTGGAGGCTCCCCAAAGCGAGGCTGGTGGGAGAGATTTTCGTCCACCCGAAGTTTCAGCCTGGGACACGAGCTAGTCTTCGTTCCCGGTCGGCCGCAAACGCCAGGCAGGCGCGGATGTCCTCCCTCAGCCGGGGACGGGAAATCCTTGAGAATCTGCTCACGCGTCATACCCGCCGCCAAGCAATCCAGATCGAAAATCACAAATCAAAAACTGAGAATTGGCTATGGCACGCCCCTGCACGGTTCCCCGCTGCTCGAACTCCTGACCGTCATGGCCGTGATCGCGCTGTTGGTTGCTCTGCTCCTGCCCGCGCTTGCTCGCGCCAAGCGGAAGGCATACTCGGCCCGCTGTGTCGGCAACCTGGCCAGCTCAGGATTGCCTGGGAGTTGTACCTCCAGGACGACCACTTCTATCCCCTGGCGACTTCAGGGGGCGGGCTGGACAGTTGGCACCGGGCGCTGCGGCCCTACGCCAGCGACCAGGTGTTTTTCTGTCCCCAAGAGATTCCGGCTACCACCGATTGGCTGGCATTGTTTCCATCACCGGCCGCGATCCACCCTCACTACGGCTACAACTTCGTCGGCGCCGCCCGGCTCCGCCATCCCCCAGCCCTGAACCCCGGTCTGGGCGGCGATTTCATTCTCAGCGGCGCGAAGGGCGAATACCGGCCCGCGCCGGAAAGCGGGGTGATCGCTCCGGCGCGGATGATCGCCCTTGGCGACAGCCCCGCCTTCATCCGGCCCCCGTCTTCCGCGATGCCGACCCTCACTCGCCTGGACCCGCTCTACATCACGTTCCCGTTCAACTTTCCCGCCTGGGGCTACGCAGGTGTGGGCAATTGGCACGATGGTGGCGCGAACATGCTCTTCTGCGACGGCCACGTCGAATTCGCCACCCAATCCCTCTGGATGCAACCCTCCGGCACCCGCCGCCGCCTTTGGAGCAGCGACAACCAGCCTCATGAGGAAAGCTGGTAAGCCAATAAATGACACGACATCACTTCACCGCTCTTGGACTGGCGGGGCCCGTGGCGGCGTAGGAGCATGGCAGGGTGCCTTTGGAGAAGACCTCAAGAAAGAACCAGGAACGATTCAACAGCGTCGGCCTCGAATGCTTGAATCTCTCGCAGATGCTTTCGCAGCAAGGTCTCCAGGCTATCGGTGGTGCAATTGCCGGTGCGCAGCCAGATCAGCTTCGGCGGAGCGCCGTAGAGAAGGCTGCGCTCATGAAGGTCTGAATCCTTCGGAACGATAATGAACGCGCTCTTTTTCGCGTACTCCCAAATGAGCGAGTCGTCTGTTGCGCCCAGACCGCAGGCGTGGACATGGGTTGAACCGGGATATAGGTCGGAGAGTCTCTTGGCCAAGCGGGGCGAGCGGTTTTCGTCCAGTAGGAGTTTCATCCGGGGACGAGCGCCAATCTTCGTTCCCGATCGGCCGCAAATGCCAAGCAGGCCCGGATGTCCTCCTCCGTCAAATAGGGGAAGTCCTGGAGAACCTGTTCATGGGTCATACCCGCCGCAAGGTAATCGAGCACGTCGTACACCGTGATCCGAAGGCCGCGAATGCAGGGTTTGCCCCCGCGCTTGCCGGGCTCAATGGTGATGAGCTTTTGATAGTCCACGCCTCCACCATAACGGAGCCGCTGGTGCAGTCAAGGCGGGCCGCAAACGCTAAACGCAGGCGTCGAGTTGCCAAATTCGGACACGGCCCGGTGGTTGCAGGGCTTGTCCCTGGGCTTGTTCCTCGGTCCGCCGCTCGTCCCTGTGCCCAATTGCCAATCAAGAATTGAAAAGCATCTGTTGCGCTGAAAGCCGGCCTCCGACTATTCTCCCCTGTTCGCCGACAAAACCTGAATTCACCGAAGAGTGTGAAACCTAACCCATGCACGCACTCGTCGGGAAGTCGAAGCGAAAAGGCCGAAAAAGCCTGTTGCCTTCCGCTTCCCTGCGCAAGAATTGTCGGCAGTGGGCTGCGGTTCTCGTTTCAGCCAACATTTTTTCAGGAACTTGCGAACCTGGTCATCATTGCCAAAAAACACAAATTTGAGGCCGTCCGGCTGGCCAACGAAGCGAGATCGAAGGCGAGCATCATGAAAGCCAGCAGCCTTTTATCGCTGCCCTCGCCGATAATCATCGGCAAGCGGCCACCTGCGGCGCTGTCCCTGGACCGGCCGAATGCCGACCAGCCCTCAAATCGGAAACAAGCTGAAGCCCAAGAACAGCGCCGCCTCTCGCAGCCGCGCGTCTGTGGCCACGATTTCGCTCTGTCCGACGGCGCGCGCCGATGCCAGGTGCAACGCGTCGAGCGTCCGAACGGGCAGTGGTGGAGTCCGCCGGTAACAGCCGGCCATGATGCCGTCGAACTCGGCCATGACGGCGAGATCGCTCTCCACCACGCGCACGCCACCGGCCTGCACGTGGGCGGCAAGCCTACGGAGGATGGTTTCGGCGAACAGAGGCTGAAGAAAGCCCTCGGCCTCTTTGCGAAACGCCACCCGGCGCATCTCCAAGAGCGTTACTCGCGCGGTGACGGGCGCCTGCCCCTCGGTCGCCGACTTTTGCTCGAAGAGGGCCGAGTCGGGTTCGGCCACATAGAGCTTCGCCAAGGCGGACGTGTCCCAGTAGCTCATCAGAATCGGTCTGCACGGTCGTCGGCCAGAATCTCCTCAACGGTCGGCCCTGCGGTTTTCCCCGTGGCGCCTTGCGCGCGCAGTTCCGCCAGTTCCGCCAGCCATTCCTGTTTGGAAGGGGCTGCCGCCTGCGGTACTCCCGTCAATTTGGCCAACGCCCGCCCCTCCACCGTGATAAGGACCTCCTCGCCCTGGCTGGCCAAGACCAACAACCGGGGCAACTCTGCCTGCGTTTGCTCTAATGTTGCCGTCATGGAGGCACCCTACACAGCGCCCGCCCGCCAGTCAACCGGCCTGCGCAAGACGCGCAAGCCGCGAATCAGCAACCATAAAGATTCGCCGTTGCCTCGCGGCCGGATTTCTCGAATCGTGTGGTGGAAAGGCCCAATTACGAAGAATGGACTATCAGAAGGAAGAACATGACAGCATGTCGTGTTCGGCTCCGCCGAGCATTTGGCTCAGCCGCCCCGCGGGGCTGAGGAGACGCCGGGTGTCAATTCCCAAAAATCATCCGTAACCTGGATGGTGTTTTCTGCGATATAGACAATGAAGCGAGATCAAGATTGAACGAATGAACATTATGAGAATCAGTGCATTCAAGCCCAGTCGGCGGCGCCGAAGGTCAAACGGCGCCGCCCTCGACCATGCCGCCAAGCTCCTGCCCACCACATTCTTGGTATTAGCGGCGGCCTGCGGCACGATGAAAGTGACCCCGCTGGCCACCAACGAGGCCAGTTCGTACGCGCAGCACGAAGAAAAGAACGGGCTTGTCGTGGGCGTCCAGCCCATGACCGGCAAAAAGGAAATCGAGGACGTGTTCAGGGTCAATCTGCTGCGACATGGCCTGCTTCCAATCCTCCTGGTAGTCCAGAACCAAAGCCCATCGGACAGTTTTATCGTTCCCAAGGAACAAATCACTGTGTTGTCCGACGCCACCGGAACGACCAATGCAACCCAAACAGCGGACGTAGCCTCAGGCGCCAAATCCGCGGGCGAGGCGACCGGGTTTGCAGCGGGGGCCATGATCCTGGCCAGTCCGGTCCTGGCCGCCCCATTGATGATCGCCAGCGCCAAGCTGGGTTCGGACGCCACCGTGGCTCAATACAACCTGGCCGACAAGGAGTTTTATACCCACACGCTCGGCCCGGGCGAGAAAGCCCAAGGGTTTCTTTACTTCCAGTTTCCGAAGGCCTCTCCACCCTCCGGCAACTACCATATTCTCATCAATGCAAAGAACCCTGGCAATGGCAAGACCACTGCCTTCGATTTTCCGGTCAACCTAACCGTGTCCAAGTCATCAATCCCCTGAATCCCATGAACAATACAACATACCGTCGCGTATTCATCCTCGTTTCCGCCCTCGCATCCTTCCTGCTGGCAGGCTGCACGCACACCATCCGGCCGCCCAAAACCCCATTCACGGCCTACGCGGGAGGACAAAAGATTCACCTCAAAGTCGGCCTCAACATCACCGACGCTCTGCTCCAGGCAAAGCACGAGCGGCATTATATGGGCGACACGTGGGTGATTCCTATCGGCCCATCGCTCGCCATGAACGCCAAAGTGCTGGCTCGCCACACCTTTGACGAAGTGGTTGACATGCGGAACGGCCAGGTCCCTCCCGGCGAAAACCTCGCCGCCATCCTCACTCCAACGGTCGCCTCGATAAATCGAACCGTCGGCGCGACTTCCTTCGCCAAGTCCATCATTGACATCAAAGTGGAGTGGGTCTTGAAGGATTCAAATGGCAACGACATCTGGGGCGACACCATTGACGGTCAAGCCAGCGGCAGCACCGGCTGGACGAATCCAAAGAAGGTCCTGAAGAAGGCGCTGGAGGATTTGCTGGCAAAATCGCAGCAGGCGATTGCTTCGGCCTCGTCCATCCGGCAATTTGCTCAGAGCCACTCTCCACACTCCCGATAAGCAGGTACTGCCACGGCTCCTCAGCCAGTCCATCCGCACCAGCTATTATACTCCTGCCCAACCCGTGAAAACAAAGTAACCGCGGCTTCAGCGCACGACGACGATCTAATCACCGGCACATCATGAAACCCAAGCGATATATCATTCAACCCTGCCTGTTGGGGGCGCTGCTGTTGGCCCCTGCCGCCCACGCGCAAGTCAAACCTCTGCTTGTCTATTGGCCGCTCAATGACGGGGACCAGAAGACGTTTGCCTATGGAAACACCCACTCCTTAACCATGTCGGTCAGCGATCTGGGGAGCGGACAATTTGGGATCGCGGAGAGCTCCGATGCGGCCTATCAGTCGCTCAGTGTGCAGGAAAATTCAGATAGTTCCGCTCTGGCTTCGGTGAGAAAGGGTTGGGTCACCGTTTCATTCGACCCCCAGGTGTTACTACTCAACAACACCGTCCTGGAAAATGGAGGCAAGCTCACCACCGCGACGACAGTTCATCAGTCGGGCATCACTTACCCGGCAACCTTTACGGTCAAGGTGGCCAAGGCTGGAGCGGTTAGCGTGCCGGCGGGAACCTATCAGGATTGCCGGAGCATCACCGCAACCGAGGTGGCGCAGGTGCCGGGCCAGGGAACGGTCACCGCGTCGGCCTTGACGGCCTACCTGGCGCCCAGCGTCGGCATCATCAAGACCCTGGTTTCGCCTGGGGTTTGGGGCAAGCTGGCGAGCGGCACGGTAGGCGGTGTGGATGTGAGCGCGTATGCCGGCAGCCGCTCAATCAGTGTCAGCGCCTCGCCCGCCGCGGGCGGCGCCGTCAGCGGCGGCGGAACCTTCGCCGGTGGCAGCTCGCAAACCGTAAGCGCTACGGCCAACCCCGGGTACAGGTTTACTAGCTGGACGCAGAATGGGGTCGTGGTCAGTTCGTCAACCAGCTATAGTTTCACCCTGACCAGCAATGTGAACCTCGTGGCCAACTTCTCCCTGGCCATCCACTTCACCGCCAATCCGACCAACGGCGTGGCGCCTTTGACCGTCCAATTTAATTCGCCCGATGTTGATGGCCTGGGCAATTCCATCACCCGTTGGAGTTGGCACTTCGGCGATGGTCAAAGCAGCGCCTCGCAAAACCCGTCGCACCTCTACACAACCGCCGCCACGTTTACCCCAACACTGGTCGCTACCAATAGTCAGGGGGCCATGGTGATTGGCTCGGGCCCGCAAGTAACGACAACCGGTCCGCTCGACGAGTGGACTTGGCGCAATCCCCTCCCCACCGGCAACGACCTCAACGCCATCGCCTACGGGAACGGGCAGTTTGTGGCGGTAGGTGGAGAGCCAGGTGATGGCATGGGGTCGATTCAAACCTCCAGTGACGGCGCAACCTGGACCAGCCGCGATTCCGGCGCGCATAACGCTCTCTATGCCATCGCCTACGGCGGCGGGCAGTTCGTGGCGGTGGGGGACAACGGGACGCTGCTGACCTCCGCTGATGGCGCAAACTGGACCGGCCGCGGTTCGGGCACGACGAACGAGATCTGGAGTATCACCTATGGCAACGGCCTGTTCGTAGCCGTGGGAGATAGTGGGACGGTTTTGACCTCCAGTGACGGCGCAACCTGGACCAGCCGCAATTCCGGCACACAGAACGATCTTTATGCCATCGCCTACGGCAATGGCCTGTTCGTGGCCGTGGGAGGCAACGGCACGGTTCTCACCTCCACCGTCGGCGCAAGCTGGACCACCCGCGGTTCGGGCACAACGAGCGATATCTCGGGCGTTGCCTATGGCAACGGCCTGTTCGTGGCGGTGGGTGAAGACCTGGTTAACGACGTGGGGATGATCCTGACCTCCCCTGATGGCGCAAACTGGACCAGCCGCAATTCGGGCACGGGGAGCTGGCTCGACAGCGTTGCCTACGGCAACGGGCAGTTTGTGGCGCTGGGATCGGTGGAATGGACCGAGACAATACTGAGTTCCACCGATGGCGCAAACTGGACCAGCCACAGCTCGGGCGCGCAGAGCGGTGCCTCCGCCATCGCCTACGGAAATGGGCAGTTTATGGCGGTGGGGCAAGCCGGGACGATACTGAGCTCCACCGATGGCGCAAACTGGACCAGCCGCAGTTCGGGCGTACAGAAGAACCTTTACGGCCTCGCTCACGCCAGCGGGCAACTCGTGGCGGTGGGAGCGGGCGGGGCGATCCTGACCTCCCCTGATGGCGCAGACTGGACCAGCCGCAATTCAGGCACAGGAAATGACCTCCACGCTCTCGCCTACGGGAACGGGCATTTTGTGGCGGTGGGCGGAGACCGAGGTTATGACGTAGGCACGATCCTGACCTCCCCTGATGGCGCATACTGGACCAGCCCCAACTCCGCAACGCAGAGCGACCTGAACGGCATCGCGTACGGCGACGGGCAGTTCGTGGCCGTGGGGGTGGGTGGCACCATTCTGACCTCCACCGATGGCGCAAACTGGACCGCCGGCGATTCGGGTACGGGGAATGACCTCCACGCTGTCGCCTACGCCCAGGGGCAATTTGTGGTGGTGGGAGACCACGGGACCATTCTGACCTCGACCGATGGTGCAAACTGGACCAGCGCCAATCCTGGCCTGGAGAACTGGCTCGATGGCGTCGCCTACGGGAACGGACAGTTTGTGGCGGTGGGAGAATCGGGGGCGATTCTCACCTCCCCTGATGGCGCAGCCTGGACCACCCGCAATTCGGGCATCCCGGACTGGCTCGACGGCGTCGCCTATGGCGAGGGCCAGTTCCTGGCGGTGGCCGAGTCGGGGGCGATTCTCACCTCCCCTGACGGCGCAAACTGGACCAGCCGCAATTCGGGAACGCCGACATGGCTCGACGCCGCCGCCTATGCCAATGGACAGTTTTTGGCGGTGGGATGGAACGGAACGATCCTGACCTCGGGCTTCGTCGGCGCCAACCAAACGCCGACCCTTCAATTTACCGCCAGTCCCACCAATGGCGTGGCCCCTTCGACGGTTCAGTTCGAGTCTCCCAGTGCTGACAGCCTGGGCAACCCCATCACCAGTTGGAGATGGACCTTCGGGGACGGCTCAAGCAGCACCGCTCAAAACCCGTCTCACACCTATGTTAGCGCCGGAACATACACCGCGACGCTTATCGCCACCAACGTCCAGGCGGTGGCGCTATCCGGCGCTGGTCCGCAAATAGTCGTGACTGCGCCACCTACCCTTCACCTCGCGTTGCCGGGAGCATCCGGTTCCCCGGCGCGCAATCTGTTTGTGGCGGAGCTTCAAAGCGGTATGATCCAGGAGTACACTCCTGGCGGAGTTCAAACTACCTTTGCCTCCGGTCTTAATCATCCGTCGTCGCTGGCCTTCGACAGCGCCGGCGACCTTTACGAAGCCGATTATTGGTCCGGTGCTATACTCCGGTTCACACCGGCGGGAGTGCGGAGCACCTTCGCGTCTGTGGCTGATCCCTTCGCGCTGGCCTTTAACAGCACCGGCGATCTCTTCGTGGGAGACAGCCGCGGCAACATAACCCGAATCACGCCGGATGGAGTTCAGAGCACTTTCGCTTCAGTGCCGGCGGCCTGGTCGCTGGCGTTTGACAACGCTGGCAATCTTTATGTGGGGAGCAATACCAACGTCATTAGAATCACGCCTTCCGGAGCCCAAAGCGTCTTCGCTTCGGGCTTCAGTCCCCGCATGGGATTGTACTTGGCCTTCGATGCCGCGGACAATTTGTTCGTTGCCGAGCTCGACAACGACACCAGCTACGGCGCGATCTTTGAAATCAGCCCGACCGGAGTGAAACGCACCTTCATCTCGTACGGGCGATTTGGCCCGGCCGGGATGGCTTTCGATGCCGCCGGCAATCTGTTCGTGACGGATTACGATGGCGGTTATATCTATGAATTTACGCCGGCTGGCGTCCAAAGCACTTTCGCCTCCGGGTTGGGCGGCGGCGATCCGGATGCGCTAGCCTTCGCGCCTGTTTCCTCCGGGGCCCTAAACCTGTCGCTTTCGAATCTGACCGTCGGAAGACATTATCGCGTGCAGACATCCCGTGACCTAAAGAACTGGAGCGACGGCGCTTCGTCATTCACCGCCACTGACGCGAGCATGATGTACCCAGGTTCTTTCCAGCTTCACGATCAAGGCGCACTCTTCTTTCGTGTTCAGGAGCTACCATGATATCCCGCTGGCGATGGCAGAGATTCCGACCGGACACGGCCCGTTGCCGGTATTGAAACGCCGCCGTTTTGCCCAACGTATGAACCAATCCAACAGGAAGACAAACCAATGAAAACTGAATTGCGGAACTTGCCCGCATCCCTTGCGGCTATGCGCTGCCCGGCGGGCGCCGCCATCCTCCAGGCCGCTCTTGTTCTGTTTCTGCTACTTGCCCCCAGGCATTGCCCCGGCGCTAGTTGGGCAGGGACGGACGACTTCTCCTCGGCTACCCTTTCTTCCAGCAAATGGACGTTTTACCAGCAATGGCTTGGGCAAATGACAGTGCATCTCACCAATGGCCATGCCAGCTGCCTCGACCCGACCTCGACGATCAGTCACCAGCGGGCCGGAATGGTGTGGAATGGAAAGCCGACCGCGGCCGACGGCTGGATGGTTGATATCATCGGCCATAACACTGTGCCTGTCGGCGATGGAGGTTCGTCATTGTATTTGGTCGTCATGGATTCGCCGACATTGGAAAGCGGCCAACTTCATGGCTTTACCGTGGCCATGGGACAGCATAGCGGTGGTTCGTCTTTCGGCACGAGTTGGCAATACCCCGGCGGCTACAGAGACAGAATCGTCGTCACCTGCACGAACAACACGCTTTTTGGCCTCCGCTTGGTTTATAATCCCGCGACCCGGGTCATTCAGGCTTGGTACGATCCCACCGGCTTAGGTTTGCGCTGGACAAAACTCGATTCGATGAGGGTGAGCCAAATGTCGCCTGGCATGACAGCGACCAATACCTTCTCGTTCGCCATCGTGCCAGATACGTTCTATGGTGCGATTTCCGAAGGCCAAATGTGGGCGGATAATTTCAGTATCGGCCCCGCACCACCGCAACCGGGGGGCGCGCCCCTAACCGTCACGGTGTCGCCACCCGGCGGCGGAACGGTCACTCCCAATTACAATGGCCGATTGCTCCAGATCGGCAAGACCTACTCCACCATCGCAAAACCGGGCAAGGGATTCTCGTTCGTGAACTGGACCGGCAGCGCCGTCAGCACTTCTCCAAGGCTGAGCTTCCTCATGGCCTCAAACCTCACTCTTACGGCCAATTTCAAGGACACGCTGCGTCCGGTGCTCAAGGTCCTTTATCCCAAGAACCGGCAGACCGTTACCAGCTCGGCCGTCACGCTAACCGGCAAAGCATCTGACAACGCCGGCGTGGGCGCGGTTTATTACCAGCTCAATGGAGGCGCCTGGGCGCTGGCACAGGGAGCCACCGCGTGGTCCGCTGCCAATGTCGTGCTGGCGCCCGGGGCGAACGTGATTCGCGCCTACGCCGTGGATGTCGCCGGAAACACCTCTCTGACCAACACCGTCAGTTTCACTTACCTCGTAACTGCGCCACTATCTCTCATGATGTCTCCACCCGGCGCCGGACACCTCACCCCGAATTACCGTGGGCGCCTCTTTCAAATCGGCAAGACATACTCCATCATCGCAAAGCCAGCCAAGGGATTCTCGTTCGTGAACTGGACCGGCAGCGCTCCCAGCACCTCTCCGAAGCTGACCTTCCTGATGGCGTCGAATCTCACCTTCACGGCCAACTTCAAGGACACCCAACGGCCGGTGTTGACGGTGCTTTATCCCAAGGCGAGGCAGACCGTCACCAGTTCGGTGCTCACGGCCACTGGCAAGGCGGGCGACAACCTCGGCGTGGACGCGGTTTATTATCAGCTCAATCGAGGGCCCTGGGCGCTGGCACAGGGAACCACCGCATGGTCGGGTCCGAATCTTGCGCTGGTGCCCGGGGCCAACGTGATTCGCGCCTACGCTCTGGATGCTGCCGGGAACGCTTCCCTGACACAGACCGTCAGCTTCACGTACCTCGTGAGCGCGCCGCTATCCGTTACGGCCTCGCCACCAGGCGGCGGAACCGTCACCCCGAATTACAACGGCCACTTGCTTCAAATCGGAAAGAGCTACTCGATGACAGCAAAACCAGCTAAGGGATTCTCGTTCGCGAACTGGGCCGGCAGCGCCGCCAGCGCTTCTCCGAAGCTGACCTTCGTAATGGCCTCAAATCTCACCTTCACCGCCAATTTCAAGGACACGCAACGGCCCCTCACCTACGCGACCTTATATTCCTTTGGCAGCGTCCCCCACGATGGTGAGCACCCGGCCGTCAGCTTGACGGCGGTGGGTTCGACGCTTTACGGCGTAACATCCAAGGGAGGCGCTTACGGCCGCGGTACGATCTTCGCGATAAAGACCAACGGGAGCGGCTATACGAACCTCTATAGCTTCGGCACTAATGGCGAGGCTGGCGGTCCGTCCGGGGCCTTAACGCTCGTTGGCGGCAAACTCTACGGCGCCACACGGAATGGAGGCAACAACGGAGCGGGGACAATTTTTTCCATCAACACCGACGGCACTGGATACACCAACATCTACGGAGCTTTCTCCGATGCGTTTCCCGGCGCCTGGTCTCCAAATTCACTTGTTTCAGATGGTTCAACGCTTTATGGAACCTCCCAAGGCGGAAACTTCTACGCTTCCTGTCCCCAATACCCCGGCCAGGTTGGAAATCCCTTCGGGACCGCTCTTTCCATTCACCTCGACGGAAGCGCCTACAACACGCTCTACGATTTCGGGTCGTTATTTGGGTGCCAGGACACGGCTTATCCGGTTGACAAACTGATACTGGCCGGCGCGACGCTTTACGGCATGAGTCCAGACGGCGGCGACGGAGCAAACTGGTACGGAACTGGCGGCGTCATCGGCAGCGGGACGATTTTTTCCATCCGAACCGATGGCAGCGGCTATACAATCCTCCACAATTTTGGCCTTGGTTCAGACGGAGTCTGGCCTTACGGTGGCTTGGCTCTAGTTGGCTCAACCCTATACGGGTCAACGTGGACCGGAGGCAGTGAAAGCGACGGCACTATTTTTGCGATTGACACCGACGGAGCAAATTACCACGTCCTCCATAACTACCAATATGCTAACGCGGATTTCGCCCCGTCCGGCCTTACGCCAGCCGGCTCCAAGCTCTACGGCACAGTTGCTGCTTACTCAGTTACCTTATACAACGGAACGATATTCTCGGTCAATACCGACGGCAGCGATTACACCATCCTGCACAAGTTCGGGGCCGTCTCCAAGGACGGCGCACATCCCGAAGCGGCGTTGAGCTTGCTCGGCTCCACGCTTTATGGCACAGCGTACGCGGGTGGCAAGAATGGTAAAGGCACTGTGTTCAGTCTGTCATTACCCGGCGGCGCAGGTACCTCCGCTGGGCCAGGCATCAACAAGGAACCATTGAGCCTGGTCTCCCCGAAACTGTCTATCAGCGTTTCCGGCGACAAGGTGATTGTCACTTGGCCGGGCGATGCGGCCAGTTTCGTGCTTCAATCCGCCACCAACCTCTTGCGGCCGGACTGGACGAGCGTTCTGACGGAGCCGGCAAGCGTCAATGGCGTCAATACCACAGATGTTCCGCTCTCAAACGGAGAGCGGTTTTACCGGCTGAGACCAGTTCAATGAATCAAACCCTATGAACCCTATCAGCATAAACCTGCCTGATCATACTGAGCCTGACGATACTAACATGAAAACAGCGTTTAGAACCTCCCTCTTCCCGCGGTTCCCGGGGGTTGTGCGCCGCTCGGCAGCCACAAGTGTCTTAACCCTGCTCGCCTGCGCTTGGCCCAATCTCGGACAGGCACAATACCAGTCCGGCCCCACCGGGACGTTCCCCGTCCGCGAGACCTGGACCGTGACTATCGCCGAAAACAACGGCCAAACCCCGGCATTCTCGAAGACCTATCGCGGCACTACCACCGGTACACTCGTCGTGAGCAACGGCGAATATACCCTCATTGACCGGACCGGACTACCCGCCAGCTCCATCGCGCGGCTCCACAAGGCCCGAAACCTTTACGATACCGGGATAGGGTACGAGATTGACGGCTCCTACCCGGTAGTCGGGTTCGCGGGCAATTATGCGGTCATTGAACTCAGCTTCTTCCTCATCAGGGTTCAACTCCCGGTAACGGACTTCGCCATTCCCGCATTGAGCGGGGGCGGAAACAACCATTACGTGACCACCGGTGACTCGTTGAACTCCCTGTCGGCCAGCGGGAACGAACGCGACCAGAACACCGGTTTCACGGCCAGCGCCTATTCATCAAGTAGCCTGAGCACCGCGGCGCCCCCAGGAACGATTGCTCCTCGCATCACCGCGTCGCCCCGGAGCCAGTCGGTGTCTCTGGGCGGCAATCTCACGCTGAGCGTGAGCGCCAACGGCACCGAGCCGCTTTCTTATCAATGGACACACAATGGAGTGAATGTGGTGGATGGCGGCGAGTTCGACGGCAGTTCCACGGCCATCCTGACCATCCAGGGCGTTCAGGCCACTGACGCCGGGACTTACCGGGTGGTGGTGTCCAATGCCAAGGGTTCGACTTCCAGCGCGCCCGCCACACTGACAATTGGGGCCTCGCTTGGGATAGATATCAACGGCCCCGGCACGGTAACACCCGACTATAATGGCCAGGCATTGGCCGTTGGGAAGAAGTACACGGTCACGGCGAAGCCGGCCACAGGCTGCAAATTCGTCGGCTGGACCGGGAGTGCGAATTCCGGCTCGGCGAAACTCACCTTCACGATGGAGCCGGGACTGTCTTTCACCGCGAACTTTGCGGATGTCACGCGTCCGGTGCTCAAGATACTCTACCCCAAAGCGAGGCAAAGCCTCACGAGTCCAGTGGTTAGCCCGACCGGCAGGTCGAGCGATAATGTGGGCGTGGCCGCCGTCTATTATCAACTCAATTCCGGCGATTGGACTTTGGCCGAGGGGACAACCACCTGGTCTATCTCGAACCTCGCTTTGGTGCCCGGGGTGAATGTGCTCCACGCCTACGCCCTGGATGCTGCCGGGAATGCTTCCCTGACGAACACCGTCAACCTCACTTACCTAGTGAGCGCGCCGCTATCCGTCACGGTTTCGCCCCCGGGCGGCGGAGTCATTACCCCAAACTACAATGGCCACTTGCTGCAAATCGGCAGGACCTACTCGATCACCGCCAAACCGGCCAAGGGTTTTTCGTTCGTGAACTGGACCGGCAGCGCCGAAACCACCTCTTCAAGGCTGAGCTTCGTGATGGCGCCGAATCTCACGTTCACGGCCAATTTCAAGGACACGCAACCGCCCCTGTTGACGGTGCTTTATCCCAAGACCGGGCAGACTGTTACCAGCTCAGCCGTCACCGTAGCCGGCAAAGTCAGCGACAACGTGGGGGTAGCGGATGTGTTCTATTCGCTGAACGGCTCGACATGGGCACCCGCGCAGACCACCAACCATTGGACCAACTGGACGGCGCAGGTTAATCTGGCACCGGGCGCGAACACGATTTCAGCCTACGCACAAGACCTCAGTGGCAACTTGTCCCTCACTACAACCGTCAATCTTTTCTGCAAGCAGTCGCTCAGCAGTTTTAGCGACGCCGACTGGGCCGCCCTGGGCCCGGACGCGGGGGTAGATCCGATTAGCGGCGAAGTCGAGGCACTGGCGTGCGATGACTCTGGGAACCTATATGCGGCGAGCTTAACAAAAACGAGTCCTTACTCCAGCGTCGTCGCCGAATGGGACGGCCATGCATGGAACACGCTGTTGAGGACTGGCGGAATGGTCTCCGCCCTCGCTTGCGACCGGTCGGGGAATCTTTACGCGGGCGGAGATTTTGGCATTAGTATGTGGAATGGCAGCGCTTGGTCCAACGTCCTCTCGGCAGGGGCGGAGATCTATGCTTTAGTCTGCGACAGCTCCGGGAATCTTTACGCGGGCGGTGGCAATTACATCGCCAAGTGGAAGGCCGGCGTTTGGACACCGCTGGGCTCCGGAGTGAGCGGCGGTGGCATTGACGCCGGCGACACCGCCATTTATGCGCTGGCCCTCGACCGCTCCGGGAATCTTTACGCAGGCGGACAATTCACGAGAGCCGGTGGAGTCGCTGCCACCAATGTTGCCAGATGGAACGGTGCAGCTTGGTCGGCGCCCGGCTCGGGCATCAACGCGGATGGATGGGTGTCCGCTTTGGCCTCCGACACAAAGGGCAATCTCTATGTGGGCGGCGATTTCGGTACAGCAGGTGGTATTACTGCCATCGCCCTCGCTAGATGGAACGGCAGCCGCTGGTCCACCGTGGGAACCTGGAGATACGGCCCATATTATCAGGTCGATTCTCTCGTGTGCGACAGTTCCGGGAACCTTTATGTGGGGGGGAGTTTCAACCAGGCGGGCAACGTAAGCGCAAACTGCATCGCCCAGTGGAACGGCAACACCTGGTCTGCGCTCGGCGCGGGAATGAGCGGTGGTGACAGCGTGAGCTACACTGATCAAGGGGCCAAGCTGTTTGGCACCGGGGTCTATGCGCTGGCCTTGGATGGCTTCGGGAACCTCTATGCTGGCGGGAACTTCTACACGGCTGGAACAAACGCCGCCCTTTATGTTGCTGAAGCGTCCCTGCGCAGTCAGAGGACACCGTCCACAGCCGGAACCCGTGCCAAAGTCCAGGACCAGTGGTGGGCGAGCACGGTCGGAATGGTCAAAAACGTGGGCGTTACGGGCACTTCCGAAAACTGGGAACTGAGCCGCTATGCCGTACCCGGAAACCTGTCCTCGGCCCGGAATGGGCGGATATCACGACCACGAATGCTGCGGATTAATCGGCCCACCATGGGAAACGAGGCTTCCCGCGAAACCCCCTTTGGCGTTTATTTTACGGGACCTCCAGGGCAGGTCGTGATTGTGGAAAGCTCCGCGGATCTGGTGCATTGGAAGCCAGTGCAGACCAACACTATAACTGCCGGGCCCCTCTACTTCAGTGATCCGCAGTGGACCAATCAGCCCTGCCGTTTTTACCGCGTTAGCACGCCGTGATCATTTAGCACAATGATGAGAAATGAAAGAGACTGTGAAACAGTCCCGTGATCGGGGCCGCTTGGCGTCACACAGGCGGTGGGCGCGGCGTTTCCTATTGGCAATTGTCGGGGTTGCAGCGGCGAGCGCCGGAGCCGCGCCCACTGGCTGGCTGCTGCGGGACAAGGACGTGTACGGCTCACGCAACGGCGGCTCCGCGTCAGTAAGTGTGAACGTCAGCACTTACACGAACGTTTCGAGCGTACCGAATGCCAGTCTGCCGCTGACTGGGAACGTGTTAGGAGGTTCGACAAACGAACTGGTCGTTAACGTGCCCGGCGGTATCGGCCTATTTGACGCCACAGGCAGGCAGATAGGGTTTATTTCCACCAGCGCGCAGCTCGCGTGTCTATCCGACGTAAATGGTGACGGCGTGCCAGAGATTCTCGGGGTGGAGATGGACGTCAATTACAACTTTCAGATCCTGGTTTACCAAGGCGACGGGGCGCTCTTGAAAACGATCCACGTGGCTGGGACTGGCCAAAGTGACCAGTCGGTAACTCCCATGTTCGCGGCCGACTTGAATGGAGATGGACGCGTCGAGATCGTTTCCCAACTGGCCAGCGGCTACGGTGTTGCCAGCGGAGGCGTGCGAGGCCTGGAGGTAACCAGCTACTCGACTGGCCAGCGAATGTGGCGTGCGGTGATTGGGCCTTTCCCCAATGGTGTGCGGTGGGCAAACACTCGCGGTGGCGGTCTGCTGGCGGCTGGTTGGGGCCCGGATAATGGCAATGTGGGGGCTGACGCCACCGCTGACAGCGCGAATTACACTTGGAGCTATGCACCCGTGACGGGCCTGACAACGTGGATTCGGTCCTACACCAGCGGCGGTTTTCTCGATTCGGGAATTTGTCTGCCCGACATGAACGGGGATGGAGCGAGGGAGATTCTCGCGGTGACAACGGAGCATGACTGGAGTCCAGGCGACTACGGCTACGGAGAACTCCACGTCCTTAATCCACAAACGGGCTCGGACGTGACCGCCATCAGTTTGGGCCATTACGTAGATATCTGGAACCTAGCCTTTGGGAACCTGGACCAAGCGCCTGGGAACGAGCTGGTCGTGGCGACCTATGAAGGAACGACGCCGTTTCTGCGCACTTATGGTTCGAACCTAATGGCTAAGGCAAGTTACAGCCGGCCCAGCGGTCAGTTTATACCTATGGCTGTGGCGGACTTGGCTGGAAGTGGGGCGCAACAGGTCCTGGCCATTTATCGGCCGTCCAGCGGAAATGACCGGCTGATTATTCTCAATGGTGCTCTGACCCGGGTATTGTGGGAGGGCGATCTTGGCCTTCCAACCATCCAGAATGTCATTGTCGATGACCTAAGCCGGAGTGGCGAGCTGGACGTTGTTGTCGCTGTCGCCTCTGCCAACGAGACGAATGTTGTCGTCCTGGCGCCTGCGTCGCCTCTCGCAAGTCCACCCATGATTGAGGTTCCTCCCGCAAGTCAAACCAATATCGTCGGCACTCGCGCAACCTTCGGCGTTACGGCGGCTGGTACTTTGCCACTTTCATACCAGTGGTTTTTCAATCAGACTAATGCGCTGCTGGGAGCCACTAACACCTCGCTGACGTTACCCGATGTCCAGCCGTCCGACGCTGGCGGCTATTCTGTCGTCGTAACCAACTCGGCTGGCTCGGTGACAAGCACCGTGGCGACGCTGACCGTGTTGGTGCCACCAACCATCGTCGTCCAGCCGACAGATCAGACCCTTACCCTCGGCGGCACTGCGACATTTCGGGTGGTGGCCGCTGGTTCCGCACCACTGAGTTACCAATGGTTTTTCGGCCAGACCAATCTGCTGTCCGGGAGCACCAATGCCAGCCTGGGCTTGCCGGGCGTCCAACCGTCTGACGCGGGCGGCTATTCCGTCGTGGTGGCCAACGCGGCGGGCTCGGTTGCGAGCGTGGTCGCGACACTCACGGTGCTCATCCCGCCCTCGATTACAGGACAACCGGCGGATGTCGTGACCAATCAAGGCGCCAATGTGGCCTTCAGCGTTGCGGCGACCGGAACTCCCCCCTTGCATTATCAGTGGTGGTTCGACGGAACGAACCAGATAGCGTCGGCGACCAACGCCACCGTGAACCTTTTGGGCGTCCAGCCGAGCCAGGCAGGAACATATTCAGCAACCGTTTCCAACCTGGCGGGATCCACCAATAGCCGCGCCGCCTTGCTTACCGTCATCCCCAATCCCGGTACGCTCTTGGTCTCCATCCAATCGCCGGCTGATGCCACAAGCTTTGCCGCAGGCTCAAAGATTCCCGTTGCGGCCTCAGCCTCTGAGCCGAATGGTTCCGTGCGGAGTCTTTCCGTCTTTGACCAACTGGAAGGCAGCACCCTCAGTCTGCTGGCCTCAGCGGCTTCGGCCTCCTGTTCCTTTGTCTGGACCAACGCCCCCGCTGGAACTAACTTTCTGAGTGCCATTGCAACCGATGCCCTGGGGGTTTCAGCCACTTCGGCCGTGGTGCGGGTCGTCATCACCAATCCCACTCCCGTCCTCACGGTTGGCGCGACCTTGACGGCCCCGGCGAACGATGCGGCTTTCTGTTATGGCAACGATGTGCAACTGAGCGCGTCAGTGACCAGCAGTGTGCCGGTGTCTGCGGTCGAATTCTATGCCGGAGGCACGTTGTTGGGGCGTGCAGTGTCGGTGCCTTACACATACGACTGGCCTTCGCCGCAGGTGGGCGACTACACGCTCTCGGCCCGGGTCACCGACGCTCAAGGCCACACGGCCGTTTCCAAGGCGATCAACATTGTGGTGACGCCGCAATGCAGCCCGGTGGCCATCGTGCGGCCTGGACCGGACCCGGAAATCGACGCCATGCAGAGCTACCTGCTCTCGATAGGCTTGGGGTCGCAGGTGTTCGACCAGGACGCGATTTCGATAAACGTTCTGCAAGGCTTCAAATTGGTCATTTGGGACGACTTGGGCGCGCAAACCAACGGGTTAAATGCCAACACCGTGGATGTGCTCGATGGGGTATATGGGAGAGGCGTGCCGCTCTACTTGATTGGAGAACATTTGGTTTCCGCCTCGGCGCAACTGCCTCCGATGGAACAGGCCGAGTGGCAGGGCTTGACCCACTTGCGGGCTACTTCCGGCGGCATTCCCAGCGGGTGCGTTACCATCATCGACCCGGAGGGGCCCAGTAATCCGGTGCTCTGGGGCCAA
>JAJYHY010000478.1 GCA_021784555.1 bacterium | reverse complement strand
CAAACAACGGGTTGCGCCTTCGTGCCGTTGTCCTGGCTCGTGAACACGAGTGTTGACGGCAGGTAATAGGTGCCGCCGCGCAAAATGACCCGCACCGCCCGCCCCTTGGCCAACTGCTGGCGCTCCAACTCCTGAGCCTTCGCCAAGTAAACATTCGGCTAAACAGGAGGTAACAGAGGAAACTGAGGCAAGGAGCCGAGCGAGAGCCCGGTTGTCGGGGGCTCGCAATTGCGCACGGACAGGCGATCTGCGTGGGCCATTGCCCCCCGCTGGAAGCCACCAATGCCCTTCTCCGTTTCCTCTGTTTTCTCCTGTTTGCCCGAATATTTACTTCGCCAACGTGGCGGCCGGCGCATTGGCGGTTCCGTCCGCTGCGTCGTTCCCAGTCGGCGAGACATAAATTTCGGCACAATTACCCGGATAGGAGGTAGTTGCGTCTTGCGATCGTGTCGTTTGAACAAAGGACAGGCAGATGCCGGTAAGAATGATTACGTTACCGGAGATGGTGGAGTGCGTGGAACTGGAGCCTTGTCCGAGTTTGGCGGGCGCGTTCAACAGGGGTTGGCCTGTGGTCTGCCATCACCCGCCTGCCCCCTGGCTCAACCGCCGCTTCGCTTTCTCTCTTCCCCCAATCCTAAAATGAGCGGGCCGGATTTCGGCCCTGCGCGCTTGACTCTCCGAGCTTCCTCGCTCAGTGTGCGGTATGAGAGCCGAAGCGAAAATGGGTAAAATCATCCAAAAGGCCCGCCTCCTCAACAGTGCGGACGCCAGCCAAGCCCTCGCCGGCAAGCTGTCTCAGAGCAAGGTCCGCCACCTGGAAGTGGAGTTGCTCGTGGATACCGGCGCGGCGGTGTTGTGCCTGACGCCAAGCGTCATTGAGCGGCTCGGGTTGCACAAGCTGCACGAGCGCGACGTCATCACGGGCAACGGCTTGGTCAAACGCGCCGTCTATGAACCGGTGCGGATTCATGTCCGTGATCGGGAGGCCGACCTAAACGTCATGGAAGTGCCCACCGGCACGCCGTTGCTTCTCGGCTACCTGCCGCTGGAAGCCCTGGACCTGTATCCCAACCCCAAGAAACGTGTGTTGGAAGGTAATCCGCAGTACGACGGCAAGATGGTTACCGATTTGCTCTGACGACTGACGCGAATGCGTCATGGGCTGCCGGGCATCAGGCAAGGTAGGATAACAACATGCGATTTGAACCCGATGCACTACTTGCCCTCTATCGCGACGGCCTGCTCAACGATACCCTCCCATTCTGGCTGCCCCGCGCCATCGATACCAAACACGGCGGCTATTTCACCTGCCTGGACCAAGACGGCTCGCTCCTCCAAAGCGACAAGGCCATCTGGTTCCAAGGCCGCTTTGCCTGGCTGCTGGCCACCCTCTTCAACACCGTCGAAAAGCGGCCGGAATGGCTCGAGGCCGCCTCCGTCGGCATCGACTTCCTCAACCACCACGGCTTCGACAGCGACGGACGCATGTTCTTTTGGGTTACCGCTGAGGGACGCCCGCTGCGCAAGCGCCGCTATCTCTTTTCGGAGGCCTTCGCGGTCATCGCCTTCGCCGCCTATGGAACGGCCGCAGGCGAGGCCTCGTTCCATCGCCAAGCCCTGGACCTCTTCCGGCTCCTGCTGAAATTTCATACCACTCCGGGTCTGCTCCCGGCCAAAGTCAATCCGGCGGTGCGCCCCCTCAAGGGCCTGGCGATGCCCATGATCCTGCTCGCCACGGCGCAGGAGTTGCGCAAGGCCGTCAACGACCCGGTCTGCAACGAGGTTATCAATGCCAGTATCACCGAAATCGAACGGGATTTCCTCAAGCCTGAATTCAAGGCCCTGCTCGAATCGGTCGGACCGAACGGCGAGTTTTGCGACACCTTCGACGGACGATTGGTCAATCCGGGGCACAGCATCGAGGTGGCCTGGTTCATCCTGGATGAGGCTCGGCTGCGGGGCGGCGAGCCGCGCCTGGTGGACCTCGGATGCCGCATTCTTGAGTGCTCCTTTGAGTTGGGCTGGGATCGCGAGTATGGGGGCATTTTCTATTACCGCGACGCGCGTGGTCTGCCCGCCACCGAGTACTGGCACGATATGAAATTCTGGTGGCCTCACAATGAGGCGCTCATCGCCACCCTCCTGGCCTGCCAGTTGACTGGCCGGGAGAAGTACGCCCGGTGGCATCAGGCCGTGCATGAGTGGGCTTATGCCCATTTCCCGGACCCGGTTTATGGCGAGTGGTTCGGCTACTTGCATCGGGATGGCACTGTGTCCACGCGTCTTAAAGGCAACCTATGGAAAGGCCCCTTTCATCTCCCGCGCATGCAGTGGTACTGCTGGCAGCGATTGGCGGAGATGAAAGAAGCCAACAAGGGAGCCTCGCGCAATGAAGACCGAGCCTGAGTCCAAGCCGCTTCAGGGCGCTCAGCCGAGCATCTGGCCAGCGGGAGCGGGCCCCAGCTACCTGGCCCTGATTTGCCTGGTGGCTTCCTTGGGCGGTTTGCTATTCGGCTTCGACACCGCGGTCATCTCCGGCACCGTTGAACACGTCCGGCACCAGTTCCTGCTGGGCAATCTCATGGAGGGGTGGTTCACCAGTTCGGCCCTGGTCGGTTGCATCCTGGGCGCCGCCCTGGCCGGCGTGCTGAGCGACCGTTTTGGGCGAAGACCAGTGTTAATAGTCGCCGGGCTGCTGTTTTTCCTCTCGGCGCTGCTGGCCGCGATTCCACAGAGCTTCGCCATGCTGGCGGTGGCGCGGCTTATCGGCGGTCTGGGGGTCGGCTTGGCCTCGGTCGTGGCGCCGATGTACATCTCGGAATTTGCGCCCCCGAAGTGGCGCGGGCGGCTAGTCACGTTCTATCAATTGTCTATTGTCCTGGGAATCTTGCTAGCGTATCTCTCTAACTGGGCAGTGTTGTGCGTGGCGCAGCTCAACCCTCCGGCGCTCCGGCATTGGCCCTGGCTGCATTGGGTCCTGGTGGCGGAGTGTTGGCGCGGCATGTTCGGCGCCGAAATGCTTCCGGCGGCGATATTTTCCCTGCTGTTGCTTTTCGTCCCTGAGAGCCCGCGTTGGCTGGTTCAGGCCGGGCGCGAATCAGCCGGTCTGGCCGTCCTGGCGCGTGTCGGCGGCTTGCGCAGCGCCCAGCGCGAACTGGCTGAAATCAAAGCCGCTCTAACCTCTGAGGGTGGGAGCTTTCGAGAGCTATTCCGTCCGGGCCTCCGCCGAGCGCTGCTGGTCGGGGTGATGCTTTCCGTTTTCGGCCAGCTCTCCGGAGTCAACATTGTGGTTTATTACGGCCCCAAGATCCTTGTGGCGGCCGGCTATCATGACGCGGGGGCGCTCCTGGGCCAGGTCGGGTTCGGACTCATCAACCTGATTTTCACCGTGGTAGCTCTGTTCGTCGTTGACCGTTGGGGACGCCGCCCGTTGCTGATCGGCGGCATGGGGGCGGTGAGCGTCGTGCTGGTGGTTATCGGCGCCTTATTTCTGCTGGGAGTCCGCGCCTCAGGCGGCAGTTCCGCAGGTTTGGTTTCCAAGGGCATTGGCCTGGGGATCGGGTTGATGATGTGCGCGTACATGGCGTGCATTGCCTTGTCTATCTGCGCCGTCATTTGGGTCCTAACGCCTGAAATCTTTCCCAATCGCGTCCGTGGCCGGGGGATGTCTCTGTCAACCTTCGCCAACTGGTCAACCAACGCCTTCAGCGCCCTGGTCTTCCCTTGGTACGTCGGCAAGGTGGGGATGGACGCCTTCTTTTTCACCACCGCCGGGATTTGCCTGCTCGCCACCTGGTTCTTTTGGAGCTATGTGCCGGAGACCAAGGGCCGCAGCTTGGAGCAGATCAGCCAGGAAAAGTGGCAGACGGTCAGGCCGTCCAGCGACAAAGTCGTCGTAAACCGCTGGAAATCAGGAGCGCCGTAGCGCAGATTTGCAGCCAAGGGCACTCAGGTCCGCGCAAAATAGTTCCGCTCGTATTATGCACTTGTGTATAATGCAGATGTGTATTATGCCGGTTTGAGGAAATCAGTTCCCGGCACAATCTGGCGGTGGCGTTGGATGAGTTCCAGGATGTGGGGCAAATACAGGACGGAGACGCTTTGTTGGGTGAAATCCGTAGCCGGATTCAACAGCAGGGACATGTGCCATACTTGTTTGCGGGCAGTATTCGTCACGAAATGGAACGACTTTTTCGTGATCCTTCCAGTCCATTCTTCAAGCAATGGGTGCTGCGGGAACTATAGGCGGCGAAGGAAGGGAAGTGGCGGAAAAAGGTGCAGGACTGACCGCGGTGCCTTCCGCGCCCGACACACCTAATCACAGCCGCTATGTCAGGCCGGCTTAACCGCCTTCGGGCGGGCGCCGAAGAGGGCTGTTCCCACCCGAACGATGGTGGCGCCTTCCTCAATGGCAATCTCGAAATCGTCGCTCATGCCCATGCTGAGTTGAGGCAAAGGCGCGCCGAGGAGTCGCTCGCACCGTTCTTTGAGCTGGCGAAGCTGTTGAAACACCGGGCGTGACTTCTCCGGGCGGGGCGTCCAGGGCGGGATGGTCATTAGACCATGGATTTCCAGGCGGGGCAGGGCGTTGAGTTGTTCCAATTCTTCCAACAGGCGCTCTGGGAGGTAGCCAAATTTGCTGGCCTCGCCGACGATGTTGACCTCCAGGAGGATAGGCGTCATCCGTGCCGCTTGTTCGGCGCGGTTGTTGAGCTCCTCCGCCAGATGCAGGCTATCAACGCTTTGAATCATCTCGAACAGGCCGAGCGCCTCGCGGCATTTGTTGGTCTGGAGATGGCCGATCATCTGCCAGTGAAGCCGGCTGGGACAACGCGGGATTTTCGCCTTTGCCTCCTGGACTTTGTTCTCGCCGAACAAGGCCAGCCCGAGCCGCGCGGCTTGCTCGACCACTTGGGGCGGTTGGCCTTTGGTGACGGCCATTAGGGTGACCGAGTCGCGCGGGCGCCCGGCCCGGTCGCAAGCTGCTTCCATCCGTTGTTGAATCAAGTTGAGATTTTCCGCCAGGTCCATGGGGCAAGAGTAACGCCTCAGCCGGCGGGAGAACAGCTTGTATTATGTCGTAAGGAACGGCGCAAAAATTAATTCCGGTTTATTCCCGGAAAGAGCGTGTAGTTCCAGCCGGGCAAGAGGGTGTGCC
>JAJYHY010000091.1 GCA_021784555.1 bacterium | reverse complement strand
ATTCGGCCGTATTGCGTCAGTGGTGTCATAGGTCGGCTTTGGTGCTGTAAACAGGTCCAGTTGCCGGTCTGAATCCAGATTGTTGCGCCGCGCGGACATGAAGGTGCGGGTTCTTCAGGGAGAACCTCAAGATGATTTCTTCCGGCGCGGGCGGCTTCGGCGACGCCGTTTCCGGGTTACGATCGGTTTGTCCAGCCCGACGATCTGGCCTCTGAAATCACACTTGGCAGGAAACAGATCCGTGAGTTCGATGCCAAAGACTGTCGCGAAGAACACCAAGCGTATGTCGGTTACGATTGAACGCCGTATCTCGATATTGGCTAGAATATCTCGCGTCATGTAACACCCCAATAGTTGCAGCTTGGCAACGAGGTCGTCCTGCGTCCAACCTCGCTGGTAGCGGAACTTGGCCACGTTTGGGCCGGTGACATTGGCGTGACGATGCATGAGCGCGTCCAAGTGTCATACGCGGACGCTCGAGGAGTGTGAAAAGTCGGGAGGCCCAAAGGGGGTTGCGCCCGATGTTCCCGACCGGTTCCTTCCTGCGGCGACCCAGGCTCCAGAGTGGAGCCGGGCTGCCGCGCGCGGAGGATTCACACTCCCAGGGCTTGTCCTCGGGTCTGCTGTTGGCCCAGGGTGCGGGCGACCGCGCGCTTCGCCTGGCGGGCGATCTGCGCAATGGCGCCCTCCCTCTGTTCTTCGGGCAGGTCTTTGACCAGGAGGTCGTAGGCGCGTTTCAGATCCGGATTACGGTTGATTTGTTTGAGCACGCCTTCCCGGAGGCGCTGCTGCCGGTCCAACTCGCGCACCTCGCTGAGCACCACGGTGCGTTCCAGCCGGTCGCGCGGCATCCCCTGGACGTAGGCCCAATACTTCGGGTTCTCCTGGATGTAGGAGTCGATCTTCGCATCCACCTCCGGGTTGTTTCGAAAGGTGGGCGGGTCGGTGGGGGCGGCATTGCCGCCGGCGCCCGATGGCGCGGATGGTCTTGTTCTTGTCATAACTGAACTCTGGTTTTGTGTTTGTTGTTCGCGGCCGGGGCTGTGCTCGGCACAGACCGTAAAGCCGCGTTGCGGGTCGAAGCCGGTGGCGGGCTGACGCCTGCCTGCCGGCAGGCAGGACAGATCCGCCCGCCTTCGGTGTAGGCCCAGCAAATCGCTTTCATTATTGGGAGCCAGGCGGGGCATTCGTTGGCGCTGGCTCGGCTTGTAGCTTCTCTATCTCAGCTTGGAGCAGGTCGAGGCGCTTCAACGCCGTATTCAACTGCTGGCGAAGCTGATGGTTTTCCCTGGCAATGGAGCGCGTTTGACTGACGGCCTGGCCGAGTTGCTGGAGGGCTCCGGTGAGCCGGTTGGCCTCGGCCAGCATGGTTTGCGTGATTTGCCTCTGGCGGTTGACCTCGGCCGCCACGGCGTCATTGACCGGCGGCGGCGAATAGGCGGCGTTGGTCGGGGCGCAAGCCGAAGCAGGCGAAACCGAACTCACTGGGTCGGGATGGAGATTCCAGGTGGACTGGGCCTCGACGCGATAAACGGTGTGCTGCTCGTGCATCTCGCCGGGACGGTCGGGGTCAACGTAACGGCCCAGGTGATAAGCCCGAACGACCTCCGGATACCGCACCACGCCCGAGGGCGCGACGGCGGGAGGCGGCGAGAGATTGAGGAACACCGGCTTTGGACGATGCGAAGCGCAGGACGTGGCAAATACGAGGGGAATGAGTGGGAGATATTTCATGGTTTGGACGAGGAGGTTGTGGTGGGTGCTGGCGTTGGGATCGGAGACGGCGGGCTGGCCAGGGGAACATCGTCTGAGAGATCTGCCGGGTTCGGATTCTGCCTTTGAGCGGAGGGTTTGGCCGAGCCGCCGATAATGGCATCGGCCCGGTCAATGGTCTGGAGGACGTAAAGATAGAACTGCTTGCCGGAGGGCACGCGGACAAAGAACCCATCGCGTTTAATGGAGTCGTAAATGCGCTTGGCGTAGGTCTGGAGCACGGCCTGCGCGCCCTGGAGGGGGGCGTTATTGAGTGTCGGGCTGACCATCGGCCCAAAGATTGTTGGTTGCGTTTGCGTTAAGGCCCCCGCCGCTCCGGAGAGGAAGGTTGCCGCGAAGAGCTTGATCTCGGCCAGGTTATCGGACTTGAGGAGTTCGCCGCGCAAGCCGGCGCTGCCGTCGGTGATGCCCCAGCCGCGGCGGTGGCCGGAGAACTCCCGGTCCAGGGCAATGGCCTTGAGCCGGAGTTCCTCGCCGGTCTGCCACACCAAAGTCCAACTGGTGCCGGTGCTGATGCGGTCCCGATGCCGGTCGGCCTGGGCGGTGCCATGAACTTCGGTCCCGGCCGGAATCACCAGCCTGCCAGCGTGGTAGATGTTTTCGGTGACCAGGCCGATGATCGGCGTCTGCATTGAGGAGGAATCCACGGTAATGATGGTCTCGCAGGGGATGAGCCGTCCAAAGGGCGCATAGACGGAACTGATCTTTCTTGGCTGAGGCTTTCCGGCGGTGCTGTCGGCGAACAGGCTGATGGGCGGCAAGGGTGCGGGCTTTGGCGCGAGTCGAGGCGCTTGTGCGGTGACCGTCGGGGCTTCTCCGGGTATCCGGAGCGGCGGCGGCTCCGGCCGTGGCGACGGCGGATGGAACGGGGCCATGGGCCGTTCTACGGTCTGCACGCCTTGTGCCGTGGCTGACCGGCTCAGGCGGGAGCCAAGTTTAGGCGAGGCAAGGCCACCAGACGCCCGATAGTTGTTTCTCAGCGCGCTGAAGAGCAACAGGCCGCCGCCGAAGACCGCGGCAAACAACAGCAGCTTGCCGCTCTTGGTCTTGAAGAAATTGAGGAACTCGCGCGGTTTCATGGCTTCTCCTGGCGGGGGTGAACGGACAACGAGTTGGTGCTTGGCGGCGGCAAGGCCGCCGGCGGAGCAAGCCGCGTCACCAGGATGGTGAAGTCGTTCTTGAGCGACAGGTCGTTGCGTCTCCCATCCGGGGAGCCGGTGATGGCGAAATAGACCGTGCTCTCGGCCATGGGTGGGAGCACGCCCGGCGCGTCGCTGACGGACTGGTAGTAAAGCCGGTCGCCGACGCGCACGCGAAAGCTTCCTGGCAAGTAGCGAATCTGGCGGTCGGACTTGTTCCGCAGGAGGACGTGGAAGACCAGCGTGTCCTCGGCGTCGAACCGGAAGACCTCCTCCAGACGGATTTCGTAGTCGTTGAAATCGGTGATTTGCGGGTGGCTGCCGAAGGTTCGGGCGGTGACGTCGGCCACAGCTTCGGGCTGCTGAGCTTTAAGCAGCGGAAATGCCTGAGCCTTGTCGAGCAAACCGAGCAGGCGCGCCGGGCTGAGACGCGGCGCCACGGGAACGGACTCCGCTGGCGCCGGGGCTTCCAGGTTGAGGGCCAGGACCGGCGTGTCGCTCTGGACCAACTCGAAGACATACGTGCGGTTGTTCCAGCGGATGTTGAGGTTGGTGGCGGCCTTCGGGGCGAGCGCCCGAACTGACAGGAAGCCCGAGCCGCGCGTGTGTGCCAGTTGGAATTGGCCTGGCGATTTGCCCCCCAGCGTGAAACCGAAGCCGTCGATGGCGGTGATAGGACCGGGGAAACTGATGGTGGTGACGCGGTTGGTGGCAACCGGAACGGTGGCCACGGCCCGGTCGTCGAGTGTGACGCGCTCAATGGCCTGGGGGCGCTCGGCCAGCGCGGCCGATGCGGTCAACAGCAGCAACAGACTGAATGCGGATCTTGTATTCACGCGAACACGAATACCACCCACGCCTCAGTCGAAGATGTATGTGATACACAAAATGCGGCGCGGTTTCTGAAGGTGGGAGCGGCGGGAGCGCGATGGGATGCGAGCCATGCGCCTTGCCCCATCAAATCGCGGGTCGGACTGGCCATTGCCGTCCGGGCCAGCAGCGCCGATGATTGCGGGCAGCATTGCACGCCACTCAATGCGTGGATGACGAGGATCGCTGCCCCCCGGTTTACAGCACTTCCGGTGCCCGAACTTCGGTGCCGTGCTTGTCAGCGGCTGCGGCATAATCCATGCCGAGATGGCATCTAAACGCTTGTCGATGCGCAGCCGCATCGGAAGGGGTAAATTACCTCCCAAAGCCCGAATGAAGTCAGTCAATGACGAAACGAACGGTTGCGAAAATGGAACGTGCGGAGACATCGCTGGAACGTCCGGTCGCAAGGCTGGTCAGGGGTCACCATGAAACATTTGTTGCTAGTTTTGTGACAAAATAGGTTGCATTCTCCGGTTTCTGGGTTATTATGGTCGCAACAGCACCGTTAAGATTCAAACGCCAATCGGCGCGATCTGTGTGGGTTTTGCTGTGTTTCTGGTCGGCCATGAATGATCATCGAAAAGGGCCATGCGCGCGTTCGAGTCGAGGTAAATGCCTTCGGATCTCGAGTGGCTCCATAGCCGCGATGCGGGTCGCATAAGTGTTATGCCAAGAATCCGAAACGTCTTCTTTAGGCACCGTCTGGCACTTGCTCGCCGGCAGGGGGCGAGCGACACACCCCTTGAGAGACTTTTCTGGCGTAGCGATCCCACCTTGCATGGGGCCACCCGAAATGTCCTTGAGCCTGCCGTCACCATTCAGTTGAGTTCGCACCTTACCATCATCCCGTACACCCCGAGCGTCATTCAATTCCGGGACGGCCAACGGCTTCGACGCCGTCTTCTGGGTCCAGCAAAAGATCAACCGATATACCGATTCCCTTCGCCAGCAAACCGGAATATGAGGGCGCACACCATTCCAAGCGTGCTCCGGTCCGGAACGGGGAACGGTCGGTGTGGAAGGGGCAGCAATTAAGCAAGGGACTAATGGAGTATGGCAAATGAACTGGCTTCAATCAAACACATGGTGCAGCTCATGATGGAAAACCGATCATTCGATCACATGCTTGGTTTTCTTTACGCAGATTCTGGCAACAAGGCGCCAACCGGACAACCCTTCGAGGGCCTTAGCGGCAATGAGTCAAATCCGGATGATACCGGACAAGAAATAAGAGTCTTCCGAATCGACAAAACGGCTGACCATCCATATTTGATGCCCGGAGCAGACCCGGGTGAGGGCTTTTACAATACAAACGCGCAATTGTTCTCAACCGACACCCCGACCGAAGGGCAGATACCGAGGAACAAGGGTTTTGTCGTTAACTTCAAAAGAGCCATCGCCTCCGACTTAGCAAAGAAGTATTCGGACACGTTACCAGGAACAGAACCTTCGGAAATCATGGGGATTTACACCCCGGAAATGCTGCCAATTATGTCGGGTCTGGCTAAGGGCTTTGCGGTTTGCGACCAGTGGTTTGCCTCTGCACCCACTCAGACAATCCCCAACCGTGCATTCGCTGCTGCCGCCACTTCACAAGGACATTTGGACAATCATGTTAAGACCTTTACCTGCCGCAGCATTTTTGGTCGTCTGGCAGAGAAGAACCTTGATTGGGCCATCTATGGCTATAACCGGTCTCCGCTGACCCGCCTGGATTTTCCAGATACCATTTCAGCCGACGAGAGTCATTTTGGACATTTCCGCGATTTTCAGCGCAGAGCCGCAGACGGGAACCTACCCGCATATACTTTTCTCGAGCCAAGCTTCGGCGCATCGGGAAACAGTCAGCATCCGAACTACAATGTTGCGTCAGGTGAACAACTAATGCACGACGTTTATTATGCGCTTCGCAACGGACCAGGTTGGAATGCAACCCTACTAATAATAACGTATGACGAGCATGGCGGCTGTTATGACCACGTACCGCCGCCTTGGGGATCGGCTCCTCCGGACAATTCCATTGGAGAGTTCGGCTTTGATTTTACCAGGTTCGGCGTGCGGGTGCCTGCAATTTTGGTTTCACCTCGTATTAAAGCTGGAACCGTTTTTCGCGCAACAAAGGGTGTAATTGACCATACTTCACCCCTAAAAACGCTTGAAGAGCGCTGGGGACTTGATCCCTTAACGGCGCGTGATAAGGCGGCACCAAGCCTGGGCGACGTGGTTAGCTTGTCCTCGCCCCGGACCGATGATCCGCTGAAAGGGGCCCGAATCCCGATTTCGAATACACTGCATCCAAAACAGTCGCAGCCATCTTTGCTGGAACGGATTCATGCGCACAGAGTGTCACTCTTGCCGTTGCGGAATGACAAGGGAATATACGACCAACACACCCCGCCGGACCTTTCCACGAGCGACGCCGTGGGTGATTACATCCAAATGCGAACTTCGGAATGGAGTCGGCACGTTAAGAGCCTACACAACCGCCGAACTTCTCGTGCCACTTTGAGCACAACCAAATCTTTGGCGGGGTTGCATGAACTGAGCAGGAACGCCGGTATTCAGGCATGGAGCCCTCAAGCCATCATCGATTCCTGTGAGAAACACTGGGACGATAACAAGGACAATTGTAGCGGTTTTGTGAAAGCGGTAGCATCAGACTTCGGAATCCAGCTCACAGGATTGGCCGACGATATCGTTGACCAGATCAGCGCGTGGGAAGCGGCTGCCGACGGTGTGGCCGCGAAGTCGGCAGCGGATTCCGGATACTTTGTGGTCGCGGGACTGAAGGGGGCCGACCACAGTCCGCCACGGCAGCATGGCCATGTTGCCATTGTGGTCCAAGGACCGCTGGCCCGGGGCAAGTACCCAACTGGCTATTGGGGCTCCGATGGCGGCGTAGGCGAAAAGAACAAGACGCTGAATTACGCGTGGCGGGAAGCAGATAGGGACAACGTTCTTTACCGGTTCAAGAAGCGCTAAACAGGGAGAGATTACGAAACGGCTCAAGTATCTGGCTTTTATCCTCGCCCCGTGCCCTGCGTTGGGCACGCTGGCCCTTGTTGTGCTTACGGGGGGGTGTTGTTGCCCATACGGCCGCCCAACCGATATGAGCGAGTGGCAAACCGGCGCGGCCGTTCCACCCTCTGAAGCCACGGTTTCGGCCTTATTCCAGACAGCCGTAGCGTCTCCCGATGACTCGTTCGACATCGGCGGCGTGAACCAAGGAAGAAGTATTCGTTTGTCGGGAAACGCCGACTTCACGCTTATCCACAAGGTTTTCGGGACGAACGGTGGGCATGATCGGGTTGTACGGTATGAGGTGAAGGCCGAAGGCGGCAAGTGGCGATCGAAGGCTTCAGGAGGCTGGAGTCGCCCGTACGACACGATACCGGACTTAATTGAGGGTGAAGGGCTGCCGTTGCAGCTAAAACCAAAAACCCCCGTCCGAGGCCCGCGAATACTTCCAGGTGACAAGCTTTTTATCTTCGATCTCTATCAGGACTCCTACCCGGTTCTTTGGAAAGAGACGTTCGATGGCTGGGGAACGATCTGGTTTAAGGCGCCGAGCGCAACCAGCAACCCAGAGCAGGGTATCGGCATTTCCGCAATTGGCGAATCGGTGCAGTCTGCAGTTAGGAAGGTCGTCGAGAAATTAAAGGAACACAGCATTATCACGAATCCCCAAAGCGCAGTTTGGCGCTCGGGGCCTCGCTTTTTTGAGATCAGGACCGCTTCCTCCAGGGAATCCTTTCCGTGGCACCTGGGACTTACGATCGGACAAGTCTTGCGTCAGGAGTACGGAGAAAAACGCTCCCAAAATGAGTTCCGACGGATCACCGTGACGCGCCGGATCAACAGGAACCACGGAGAGGCAAAGTTGAGAATTGTGATTTGGGCCTCTTCGGAGGGCGATTGCATCGCCGAACACAACGGTCAACTGGTCATCAGCGATGATTTCAAGCTGGCTGAAGATGATGTCGTAAGCATCGGAGATGTGGTGCCGAGTTGGTGTTACCGAAAAGCATTACAACCGCCCGGGCGGCCGTGAAGACCTAGACAATAAGCAACATCTGCGCGAAGGAATCCAATGCCCATCAAATTGACCTACGGCGCATTCATCATAGACTCGGCTCCGGTGGTCGTTCTCAAGGACACTCTTCTTCGCGCACGATCGGGTTCCGCAGGCACTCTAGCTTTGGGAGATGCGTTCGGTAGTTTCGGCAAGCCGCCGGTTTTCGTTCATCCCAGCAAAGACGGCGCCCAGATCCCAGTCACTCAGGTGGGTGCCAACGAATTTGCGATCACGAGCGAGTTCGCGCAGACGATGGATGCGCAATCCATTTGGGCTTTTTCTTCAACTGGAAGTCCCGTGGACGCCCCATCTTGGACATTTTCTTCGCCTCTGGGAGGCTTCGCGGTGCAGCCGCACCGCCTATGCACTGGTCGCATTCGGCTGGAGCATGCTGCGGTTCACGTTGGGGTGAAACGGCCCGAAGAACTAGCGAACGACCTGATCTCTGACAATTTCCGGCTGATAGCGGGCGTCTCGAGCTCCGAGTTGCTCGCGAGTTGGCTGCCAGAATATGATGAGCTTTCTGGGTTTTCCGGCGCGTGGATGGAATCCATTGAGGGGGTGTGGAGGCTCAGGGCGCGTTTCAAGCCTGGAAATATCGAGATGGCAATGGCCGCTGCCGGGCATCTCGCCTCCGTGAATGTCCCGAGCAACCTTCCCGTTCTAACGATCCTCCCGCCCACAAGCGGCCCCGGCGGCACAGACCTTGTCAATGATCCGGTTCTCCAGATCATGGCCGACAAAGACGCGCCCGCTTACGTTAATCGCTTAATGGAGGCGGTTGTCAGCGGGGCGCACGTGCGCACGCCAATGCGGTTACCGCTTCAAGCGGTGAAGATCAGCAGCGACGAAGTTGCTGCCCAATTCGATCAGACCCGTTCGCTCCCCGCCGCCATGCGGGGGGAGGCGGCACCGTTGCGAATCGAGTCTCTGCCGCGTTTCGCAGCGCGCGAGTCCGAAAGACCGCTCGCCAGCGATGCCGTGCCGGAATTCCATTGTCGCCCGGTGCGAGGGACGATCGTCCTGCGCACCAGGCCCCAGGCGACTGGCGCACCACGGTCCGATGGACCCAACCCGCTTGGCCCGGGCGAGCATCGAGTCGAATTCGAAGGCGAGGTGTCGCCATCCGCGATCCCAGATCAAACGAACAGGCCCATCCGCCTATATTCGGAGAAGCTCATTCTGGGACATAAGGCTGACGCCAAAACTACGCCCCGCGACACGCGCCCCTTCACAGTCTCGACCGAAAAGGAAGTCTATGAATACTTGTTCGCCCGCGCGGCTTTGTTGATACCTGGGGCGGCTCGTGTAGATGTTGACACGCATCTGAACGGGCTAGCCTTTGGGGACGTTCAGTTAAAACTCGTCGGTGCTGGGCTTGACCGGTCGAACCCTGGAACCAGAACATCGACTCGGCCTTTCGGACAAGCTGTCTTCGTTTCCAAATACGCGCCAACGGGGAACGGCGAAGGGCTTTGGCGATTTTACGTCGAGCAAGCCGTAAAAACGCCCTTCCGGGGGGCGAGTTCAGGGCTATTGCAGCAAAGACTCGGGGCGTCCGCCGCGGAGCCTCGGACCGAACGTTACTCGCCGGCTCCCGGTCGTGAAATCACCCCTTTTCTCGCACGTGAATTTCGTTCCGACGGCTCGCTGATTTCTGCGCACAACGAAGCGGGCGGGTCGAATGTTCTGTTTGGGTTCCAGGCGGAACGGACTTCTGCGCGTTTAATGGAGCCCGCCAATTCCGCGCTGCAATTCCTCGAAGGCACCGTGCTGGCGCGGACCATTCAACCGATAACGTCGCTCCGCGCGGACAGTTCGCTGCTCCGGCGCATTGAGTCTCTAGCCACGATGAACCGTGCCGCTGGGCCCGATGACCCCGCCTGCTATACGAGCATCGAGGTCAGGCTCGTGTTGCCGCCGGTGCCGGGCGAAGTGCAGGACCATTATGAATCTCCCACACTGGTCTGGAAGGAGACCCTGCCCCAGCCAATGCGTAACGACCGGGTCCGCGGCATCTGGTCGCCGAAAATCGATGCGAGCCGGTATCTCGCACTCCTCAAGAACAACGGAGCCACGCCTCCGACCAAACCGCCCGCCCCTCCGAGCGAGGGTCATCCGTTCGTGCTCCCGGCAGGCATGGGGCTGGGGGCTTCATTTCCATTGGAGGAAGACGGCAACGCTGCGTTGATTTTTGAAGCATGCAGCCAGGAAAATCCCACGGATCCGGCGCCCCTAAGGTGGGTAGCGACCGATCAGATCGTTCCGACAGCCGAGCCTGCCGTCGGCAAAGTCTGGGCACCAGTCAAGGTCGCCACTTGGTGGCGTGATTTGTTGGAACCCGGTTCTGCAGGTACCGGCGATTTGACGCCGTTGGATGCAAGATGGCGAGGGCTTTTGGCTTTCGACGCGGAGGTTGCTTCGCCGGTCGGACTGCCGGAGAACTTTAGAAAGCTCCTTAATACGTTGCGCTGTCCCCTAGCCTACTGGGACAGAAATGTCTGCTCCTATGTCATCGATCACGAGGTCGATCTTAATGACCGGAAGTCGACTGAAGTCACCTCGGTGCTCCTCCGAAAGAAACTGTCCACCAAGACGATGACCGTTAAGGAGATCTTCAGTGCTGAAAACAAGGACGCCGTCGCCCTGATCCTCGGCCGCACGCGCATCAAGATTAAACAGGGACGCGTCGAATTGCTCGAGCTGCAATTCTGGTGGAACATGCCATATTTCAGCCAGAGTGCGGCCGGGGACCCGACTTGGGTACAGATTTGCGGAAGTTGGGAGCGCGGAAATGAAACCCGCCGGGGCCAACTCGTGCTTTTTGCCAGTTTGCCGGACGGCTGCATCAATGTGGGCTGGCTCGGCATCGACAAACTGCGGGTGGACCAGATCAAAGTCATCCACTCGGGCGATGCCCCCGATCTCTCGAAGGGGCAATGGAGGATCGGACTGGACGGATCGATCAACTTCTCTGATAAAGGCGTCATTCCAGAGTGGTTCGATCTACGGCTGAAGACGCTGCGATTCACTGGCATGAGCTTCAGCATCGAGCACCCGTGGAGCGATTTCAGCCTGCCAGAATTCAAGATCGATAACCCGCCGGATCTCAAACCGAAGGGGTTCGATTTCAAATTCAAGGGCTTTCAGCTCAAGAACCCTTCCGGGCCAGACGATAAGAACCGGGCCTTCCGAATCCTGGGCGACCTGACGATCGGGATACCGTTTCTCGATTTTTTGGAATCCGGCACGGTCGGGGCCTGGCTCCAGTTTAGCGGGGATTTAACCGGCTTGGAGCCTGAAATCGAGTTTGGCTTCGATCCGTCGCTCCACCTGCGGTTTAAGTTGTACAAATTCATGCACGTCGATACAACGTTGACGTGGCTCCCGGATGAGGAACGTTTCGGCGCAGTCGCCAACGTGTTGTGGCGTTGGTCCGATGACTCGCCTTCAGCGCAGGAATTCGAGAATGGATTCAAGGCTTTCTTTCAGTACGGCTCGAAGAAGGCCCAGCGGAGGTCGCCTGACAAGTTCTGGGTCGTGGGCCTCCAAGCCCAATCCAGCCAATCCTTCGACCTGGGCTTCATGAAGGCCAGCGGCGTGTGGCTGATCGCGGGCCACCGCGCCACGTTGCCGGCAAGCGATGGAATGCCGGCCTTGCGGGATGCGGTCATGCACACGGAGTTTGCCAGTATTTCCCGGGGCTTGTCCCAACGGACGCTGGATCAATGGGAATTCACTAATGAGTTCAACTGGTTTGTCGGCTTCCAATTCAGCGACCTGGAGCTGAAAGGTTTTGGTTCGGCCATCGCGGCCAAAGATGTGGTTCTCTTTCTGAGCGACGATGGCGTCTTCCGCGGGCGGTTCAGCATTTCTGCTGTGGGGGTCAAAATGCCGCGGGCGGTCGAACTCGCCTTGGATTGGAAGAACTTCGCCATCGGGGGAAACATTGGCCTTCCCGACATCAAATACGGAGCTTACGAGCTCGACCTTGGTGAAATCGGGTTTTTCTTCGGCAGCCGAGAAGGCGCGCGGGAGGCGCGTGTCGATTGGGGTTATCCCTACAACCGGAACTGGGAACGGTCGCTGAAATTGCGCTGGAATCCTCCGCCCTGGCCTATTCCCATTAATACAGTTCAAGGCGGTGTGTTGATAGGGTTTAGGCAATTCAGCGGGGTGGACTCGCTTACGGTGGGGGTTGCGGTGCGGGTTGGTTACTCGTTTGTCCTGGGCTCCGACGGCGGTGCTTTCGGCGCCTGCATCTCCGGCGAGATAATGATCGGCGCGGTGACCGAGGCCATCATCGATGTCCAACGACCCCGCCTAGTGCATCACGGCATGGTCACTGTTGACGCAGACGCCCGCGGCGGCGTGATTGTCTTTGGACTCAAATGGGACATCATCAAAGTCTGGGTCCATATGGACACCGGCTTCACCCTCATCATCGCGAAGGGAGCAATGTCCGCGTCGTTCTTCGCGCATTTCGAGGCAGGCTTCGAGGTGTGCCTGACTCCCTGCACGTGCATCGGCGGGTCGATTGGATTCAGTTATAACTTCGGGGCCAGCAGCAGCACCGACCATCAGTGGCCCGAGGAATCCCGCGTTCGCACGCGTTCTCTCAAGGATGTGAGTGAAACTGCCTCCATCGAGGAGGTCATCCTGCAAACCATGGATGTCCTCTCGGAACACAATCTCCGCCGGGAACGCGTCGAGGCGCTTTACTTATGAGTGATCCGTATTATTTGCGAATGGGTTCCTACAAATCAGTTACCAACGGAACTCGCGATGCCTATTTGTTCCGGTGGCTGATTCTCCCGGCGAGTTCCGCCCCAGGGCCGGCCGAGGACCCCTTCAAACTTCTGACCCTCAAGCACGGGGAGGCAGTCCTCCCGGCGGCCAACGACACCTTCAAGATCGAGTTTCGAGCCAATGGCAAATACGAATCCGTCGAGATCCCCGTCGATGACAAGCTCTATTTCTCCCTGTTCCAGATTGGCGAGCCAAAGCCGGACGCTAATGGCAACTTCCAAATCCCTCCGGATGATTCCCGCCTGATTCGCCAGCGCAAGACCGCCAAGGAAATTCTCGGGCAGTTGCACGCCTCTTCCGGCCACCGGGCGATCGTCGATCGGATCCACAGGAATCTCATGCTGGATCCAGGCGCGAACGCCTTGTTTGAGTCGGCAGAGGACTCCGCCGCGGGTAAAGCGCAGGCGCTGAATTATGCGGAGAAGATCGAGCGCATTGTCGCCCGCCATTACCACGGCGCCAGAAGGACCGTCCGGGTAATGAGCCTGCGGGCGTTGCCCGGCCAGCGGGACCTCCCCGTGGACCCCTTCGTACGCGAACTAGGCGACCTCGTCCAGGAGTTTACGCACCCCTCCACCTTACGCACCGCTGGCTTCACCGCGGGGCCTTCGAGCGCGGCCGCCCTCGCCCGAGCCTCGGCTGTTGCCGCCGAAAGTGTCCTCGATGTCATGAACGCACGGCGGGCCATAACGTTGACAATCGCCTCCGGTTCCAAGATCGAGGCCTTTCGAACCGCAGACGGAGATGTCAGCATCGGGCGCAAGTCCGTTGGGAGCCTCTTCGCGTTGGAACGGCTCTTTGATTTCGCAGACCTCACGGACGAGGCGGTCAAAGCGGTGAGGGACATTCGTTTCGCAGCCGATGGTACCGAATACAAAGTCAGCGCCCGACTCACCTGGATGCGCGAAAACGGAACCTCACTCGATGCGGTGCCGATTCCCGATTGCTTTGGGCGAGGGACGCGTATTCAGGAGCCAGCAACCGCGCCGCCAGTTGAGGCATTTTTCATCGAGGATGGCTATTTCAAGAAGACCATCCGACTCAGCGGGCAAAATCCACCTGCGGAATCCGATCCGGTATTTGTTCCGACGTGTGGCGACGGTCTGGTTTCCATTTGCGTGCGCGGCGTTGCCGAATCGCTGGCGCTTTACTCGGCTTGTGCCGTACAACGTACCGAGACCCCGGCCCCACCGGCATTTGATCAGAACTTACTTGAGCCAATCGTTCCGCAGAGCCTCGAGGCGCTAATCAAGGAAGAGAAGGAGCGGGAAAGCCAGGAAACCGACGAAGAGAAGAAGAAGCAAGCGCGGGGCGCACTGCTTGAATTGTTCCCCCCGATGTCCAAGCCGGACGCGTCCGGTCTCATCCGCGAAGTGTCTGTAACGGCCTACCAGAAGACCATGGTAGTCAACCTTGCGGAATCCGGGCTCAACGGAGCTGTGGCGGCCGAGATTGATCGGGAGAGCATCGTGAATCAGGATGCAGCCTCGCTCAAGGGCCTGAGCCCTAACCAGCGCGTCGAGCGCAGCGTCGCAGATGGTCAGTTTATGAGACGCAATGGGCGTCCGCCGTATGGTCGGAGCTTTTACTTTTGGGTTTTCCTCAAAGGTCTGGACGGTGAGTGGCTGTCGAAGCCTATACCCGTAGTGCGTCGTCCGCCGACAATGAGGATGGATGGATGGAAGCGGAAACTCATCAACGGCCCAGGGTTTTCGCTCCCGCCGACCGAAAACGGAAATCCAATTGACCCTACAGCCTACCCTGTTCTTGCTGCATCGAGGCCCGTCGAACCCCCCTTGGGTGGGAAACCTTCTGGTCCGGGAGACACCCCCAAAACGCTCCTGTTGGATAGAGATCTATCGAAATCGCCGCCGAAGATGCAGCCGATCTTCACCTTTTTCCATGCTCCTTTTAGTCAGACGCCAGCAGAGCGCGCCGCCAACACGACCACCTACCTCCAATGGTTCGGAATAACCGAGCTGCACGCGGTACTTTTTCGGCGCGTGCCGAAGGTCGAGTTGCCAAAGACCGAAATGCGGTCGATGCTGGCGCGCGCCCAAGTGGATCCAGACCTAGCCTACCACAAGTCTCAACCGTGGTTCAAGACAACGATCGCTGAGGGCTGGGAGTTCGTCGATCTGTCGAAACACACTGAGGCCGACTTGAGTAATCTCGAGGCAGGTTTGAACCTCCTCAGGTTTAAAGGCCAAGAGTCTGCCAGCTTGGACAGCGGTTACGAGTATTACGCGGCGGTGATTGCCAAACGGCCCGAGGCGCTTTGCTATCAGGCTGGAAGCGCCACTTTTCCAGTCCTGAAGTGCTATGTCACGCCGCCAGCGCCTGATTCAACCAACCCGCCCGCCACGCAAACCATCAACGGCGAGGAACCGCCGCTCGCCTTATCGGGGGATTTCCCGGTCCGTTTCGAATACAGCAACCCTTCGCACACAAACATCGCCTATGAGCCGGCGCTGGCGGAAGCTCCGGCCGTCAGTTTTGACAAGGCGCCACCCCCTCCAGGCCCGCGCGCGGCCATGCTGAACGTCTTTCCGCTGCCACCGCTCGAGCGCAAGGAAGAGTTTACGGAAAACGAGCTGATCGGATTGTTGATGCAGAGCCTCACATCGTCCGACGATCTTGCCGCACAGCTTTGGTTGGCTGGCGCCGTGGCGCGGGGAGCGGCCAAGCGGCTCCAGGCGCCCGACGGAGTTGACGCCACGCAGGCGCGCCGAGACTTGGCCGACTGGATTGCTAAGCAATTGAGTGCGGCAAGTCCCACCGAGCTCCCCGACGCGCGGCGCACCCGGACAGCGGCGGCTGTCAGCGCTCGCGCAGTTGTGGAAATCAATGACCCGAACGTCGAATCGCAGAGCGCGATAACTAATCTCGGCGTCCCGGTCGTCGGTTCCCTGTGGAGCCGAGTCACCCGCCACAACTATATCAACTTCGCAGATCGGATCGAGATGATCTGCGATTCGGATAATGTAACCTCGACCGCCCGGCTGGATCTCGTCGCGCCTTCGAGCGATCCGGCCATACCGATGCTGCGTGGAGAACGAGTCGTCGTGGACCTATTCCTGCCGGGGTTGCCGGAAGCCATGGGGAAGAGAAAGGGGCAGGTGTTTCCGCCGATCCTTTTGTTGGCGTCCAGCGTGAAGGAGGTGCCAACCGCCGATGGCAAGGGGATTGTTCATCGGTTGTCCCGTGCGGACCTCAAAGCCCAGAATGGACAGACCCCGGACCTGCGTCCGGACAAAGATTATATTTATGGAGCGGTCCACTACACCGCCAGGGCGCAACGCGAAGGCGCGGACCTCTTGAAGTTTCAGGATCCGCTCTGGCTCGAACAAGCCAACGGAAGCCCGAACCTGGACGGGATCGGGTGCATTCTTGCGATCAGCCTCAGCGCTGATGCAGCCAAATGGATTACCGCCTTCGGGGAGGTCCGCGCAGAGGATGTCACCGCCGGGGGCTCGAGGCTGAAAATCGAACGCGCTCAGTTGAAATGGGCTTCCGAAGCAGTGCCTTCCGACGGGCCGCTCCTTACGCGCTTGGCACTGGTACAGGATCGTCCTATCAAATCGCTTGGCTACGGTAAAAACGGAAGCGCGCAGAGGACCGGGCGGTTCTTTGATATCCTGGAAGGAGGCCAGGAGGATTTCGTAGCCTATATTGGTCGGCACTTGGTGCCGGGGCACATGGAACCGCGCGGCCCAGGGAAGTTTGTGACACTCCCGGTTGTCGGCCCGGCCGGATTGCGCGCTTTCAAGGCCCGCTCAAGTGTTTATCCTGCCATGCCACAACTCACGGCTGTTATCGCTCAACCGTGGAACCTCCAAGTCGAGTGGACCACCGAGCGGCTGTTGGATGACACCGGTAACCGGCAGCTGGTCTATGATGATTCGAACTTCCTGCAGTTCCAGGCGGATTTCCGGCCCGTCCGACGCGAAACCGAGCGCGGACTGAGAGCCGGCGGCAAGACATTGTTGGAAATCCTCCGAGAACTTAAAGCGAAGAACTGGAGTAGCCTATACGGCGCGGACGGCCAGCGTAACGCAAATCGAGAAACGGTCCAGCGTTGGTTGGAGAAACCGCGACCTTACTTTGCCGCCGTCCAGGTTGGTGATCCTCCGCTGGAAGCGACCACCGGTTCTTTCCTCTCCACCCCAAAACCCGCCTTGGTCGCCAAGGCATTGCTGGCGCCGCCAGGGGCGGCAACGGCAACCACTAGTCTGCTCTATCAGAGTCTGACTATTCGTCGGAGCGAGTTCGAGTGGCGTTTTCGCGCGCGCGCGCTGGAAAACCTCGCGGAACCTGAATATGTGCTTGAGTCTGAGTGGTCGAGTTGGACTGAATGGGCACGGCCGCTTCCGCTCGAAATTGCGTTTATGGATTGGCAAGACCTCGGCGAAACCGAGGGAGACTTGCCCTGCAACGAACTAAAGATCGAATTGGCTTCACCACAAAGAAGTCTGCAGGAACAGCAAAAGGGCCTGCTCTATCGCACTATCGTCTACAGATTCATCGCCAAACCCGAACGCGAGCCGGACTCCACGGAATTCCAGCGGCAATCTAGTGCGGTGTTCGTATCGGGACCGGGAATATGGACTTCTGTTGGGCCACGCGGTGTAACGATCACGTTTACCTTTAAGGATTATGCGGTCGCACCCGCCCACGACGTACGCAATGATTACCGATATCGTTACCAAGTGGAAGTGCTGCTCCTCGTGGAACATGGAAGTGTCGGACCCATGCCGGGCGGCTTAAATGTGCCGGAGGAGGAGGTGATTACACGAAGCGCACTGGCCGAGGTTCCACTCGCGGCGCAACACGGCGGCGTCGTTCGCTTTCGCGAGGACTTGCCGACCACGTCCCGAATCGTCCCCAGAGTGCGGAACGCCGCACTTGCGCTCTCGCCGATCAATCGGCTTCTAAAAAGCGGATGGAGCCAGCGACCCGGCCAAAACGTGTTTTTTCCGAGTTCATTCCCCGAGGCGAAGATCCCGTTCGAAATCGCTCACTCTGACACCTTGGCGGCAGAAGCTGCGCAGGTACTCGTCATCAAGGACGCTGGTCCTTTCCAATATCTGGCCTTGCGAGGTGCCGAATGGGACGCAGGACAGCGCAGACTCCGAATGCTCCCGGGCGCCCGAAATGTTCAGTTGAGCCTTGCATGAAATGAGAACTTCCATTCTCCACAGTCCCTGGCATCTCGTCAGATTAGCGGTGGTCGCTATCTTGGCGGTCTTCGCCCGCGTCGAAGCCTGCGCGGGAGCCGATAACCCCGTGCCCGAGCCGGGGATCGCGAGGGTAGATCCCCCCCAAGCAAAGATAGGGCACACCATCACCCTCACTGTCACGAATTGGCCTGCAAACGTCACAAACAGACTTCTCGCTCCAGCAACGTGGGTTTTGACACTCGATGGGATCCCAATCCCAGGTTCGTCACCAGATAACCTGATTCCCGTTCCCACCAAAGTCAACGGTGCAGTCCAATTCGATTTTCCATTTAGACGAGACACACTATCCGAGTCCGCGTGGCGAAAACTTCAGGCCAAAACTGGGTGGTGCGGGTCGGCTTTGATTGGAATCGCCACCACAAACGGGGCGGCCGTATTCTCTCCGGGGCCAGTGCATATTGATTTTGACCTCGACTTCTTGGCACAGGCGGTAACTGCTGTCGTCGTAGGAGTTGTAGAACTTGCCGGGATTATCGGCCTGCTTTTCACAAGGGGTGGAAGAAGAATGTTGCAGGCCGCTGGCGGCCGTTACAGTTTAGGAAAATGCCAGATGGCTTGGTGGCTCCTGATTGTTTTCGCTTCCTACCTTTACCTGGGTTTTCTGAGACGTAATTTCTTTGGTATCATCCAAGAGCCGGAACTCATCTTGCTTGGGATTTCTGCGGCGACGGGACTGGGCGCCATAGCAATCGACAATCAGTTGCAGGCCCAAGCGGCTCAACGCAATACCCGTGCGCTGGTCAATGAACCCTCCCGATGGTTTCTTCTTGACGTTATCAGTGACCTCGACGGCCCGAGTCTGCATCGCGTGCAAATGACGACCTGGACTCTGTTTTTCAGCATCTATTTTGTTCTCTACTGCTTGGCATATTCGGAGATGCCGAATTTCGATAAGACTCTGCTCACGCTGATGGGGATTAGCGGGGCGACATATGTTGGATTCAAGTTTCCTGAGGAGAAACCTAAGTGACTCCCTTCGAGGAGAGTATTGAGAATTAGCGAACAAAGGCATAGTTATGAACCCATACCTTCACCCTGCATTCGACCATCGTGGTCCAAAGGCTGGGCTAAACCCCACTGCCAAGGGCTGCGGTTGCATGGGGCATCGAGACGATATGGAAGCCCACACGCGATATCTGGCGCTTCAGCGCAAGCTTAACGAACTCGGCAGTCTAGTCGCAGAACTAGCGGCGCAGCCCGTGCGTGAAAGGGCGATTGTAGCCCCGGCCAACGCAACTATTGATGCGACCCTCCAGGCATCGCGTGAGAGACTGGCGAAGGTCGCCTTGAGAATCGTCGGCGGCGTAGCTACAACCGGGTTCCCGGAGTGCTGCTTAGTGGGGCGCCGATTTGCCAATGGCGCATTCTCCTGGTTCTGCTCGGGGGTGTTGGTCCATGGACGCATCGCGCTGACCGCAGGTCATTGTCACGCGGCTGGCATGGTGATTGACACAGTTGCGTTCGGCGTCAATGACGAAAACCAAATGCAAAACGCCGAGTTTGCCAGCGTCAAGGTGGCGGTTACGAACCCAGGTTATCTGCAAACGAATCGCTTCAACGATATCACGGTGATAATCCTCGGTCAGCCAGCGAAGACAACTCCCGTCGCCATCGCCTCAGCGAGCGACATAGCCGGTGCCCAATCCACGACCCTTGTTGGGTTTGGCAACAGTGATACAGCGAGCATGAAAGGGTTTGGAATCAAGCGAGAAGTCGATGTTGATTTCATTTCCGTTCGTCGATCCGCCAGCGACGATCTGCATGCCGCCGAAAATCAGTACGGATTCGATTCTGCCTTGGAGTTCGTAGCCGGAGGGGAGGGCCATGATTCGTGCAACGGCGACAGCGGCGGGCCCGCTTACATTAATGTGGGTGGCGCTCGAAAAGTCGCCGGCCTCACCTCGCGCGCGACAGAAATCGCCACTTCGCCGTGCGGAGAGGGCGGTATTTACACACGAGTGGACACGCAGCGCGATTTTATTCGCGAAGTCGCCGCGAAGAACGGACTTGGTACGGTGCTCGCATGAATTGCACCTCTTTTGTGCGACGCCCAAAGAGAATGCGAGGGTATCTGTTACCCAACGCCTCCGATATCCTTGAATTTCAAAACACGTTGTAGACACAGTCAGGTTCAATCGAACTTATCAAAAGAAATCAGTCGGGCTGGGCCGATGCCGGCCTTGCTAAACAAGAACTAGAATTGATATGCAGGTTCAGCACAGTGGAGATTTGATGGTGCGCATTCCCCGTGCGCATTTTGTTGCGCTTCATGCGGCTAGGTTTGCTGCGGAAATGCTCCCCGGCCTCAATCCAAGGCCATTGTTCCAGGCAAGCCACCAAGCCGGGTTGGCCTTCGCTCGATCTGCTTCTGATCGTCCAGATTGGATCACTATTTCTCCCCCGCCGGAACCGGATAAACATCCATGGGATATAGCGCACGATCACGTTAACGGTACTGCACCGCGAAGTGCCGTTTTTAAAGCGATGGGAGATGTTTATGTGGAACCAGACCTGCTGCATCCCGGCCCCGTGTTGCCTGAGACACCTATAGCTCCAGGCGAGGGTTTAGATACCGACTACCCGCCCTCGGGGTCTCAGGCATTCTCGCCTGCTTGGCATCTGGGCGGCGGATTTTGCGACTTTGTGTCGGCCTGGAAAAAGACGACAGGTAAGGGCGTCCGAATTGCCCATTTGGATACCGGCTATTGGCCGCAGCATGTTTCCACTCCACGTAACATTCTTCCTCGTCAGGGCTGGAACTTTTACGAAGGCGGTGGCAATACAGTGGACCCCGGAACCTCGGGTCTAATGAAGAACCCGGGCCATGGTACCGCCACGCTAGCGCTCCTGGCCGGAAAGGACGTTTGCCTAGCATTCGATGGGAGGCAGTATTCGGGTGCCATCGGCGGGGCTCCTGACGCCGACGTCGTGCCCGTCCGGATCGCAGCCTCGGTGGTACATCTCTACACAAAACCATTGGCCCAGGGCTTGGATTACGCCTGCGCGCCAGGCGACTTTCCACCTTGTCATGTTGTCTCGTTAAGCCACGGCGGATTACCATCGACCGTCTGGGCGGAGGCCGTAAATCGCTGTTACGAGGCAGGAGTTCTTATTGTCGCAGCGTCGGGGGATAGTTACTACGCTGTCGTTACCGACATTGCCACTCACTTCACCGTGTATCCGTCGGCTTTCAATCGAGTTATAACGGCGACGGGCGCAACCTATGAGAAGGCAGCTTACAAGACCAGTCGGGCATTTGAGATGCAGGGCTGCTGGGGACCGGAGGCCGTGATGGCAAAGGCCGTAGCCGCCTACACACCCAACGTCCCCTGGATGAAGTGGGGAACTGTAAACGGATGGAGCATCAACGGTGCCGGAACGTCCGCAAGCGCGCCGCAGATAGCGGCCGCGTGTGCTTTGTGGCTGAGCCTATACGGCCAGAGGTTCTCGGTGCCTTGGCAACGCGCCACCGCTTGTCGCGAGGCGCTCCTGAACACCGCTTCGGAAGGGAATGTAAATCCCACTGAAATCGGTCGTGGAATCCTTAATGTTGAGGCAATGTTGGATCCGGTCATGGCAAACAGGATTGAGGCGATGGTCAAGGACGGCACCCTGCGGGAGGCACCGGAGGATTCCGTGTCATGGGCGCTCTGGAGGGTGTTATTCGGCATTGCGCCCCCGAAGAGTGCGATTGACGAAATGTATGAAACTGAGGCCGCCCAAATTCTTGCCCGCTCAACAAACGCCGATTTGATCAACGCGACGCTGACCTATCGCACCGGGACACGGCTTGGTGCGAAGAAGCGCAATCAGCTACGCGAGGCATTTCTCGCGGAGCCGAGCTTGTCCAAAACCTTGTCTGCACGTTTGGCGCCCGCATAACAACGTGCCTCAGATCGGTTGCAGAGCAAGCAATTGCCGCGATACTGCTGCGTTATGTCTGAGTCTGAAAAGTCACCCGCAAGGCTTTATGGTTTTCACTGATAATAACAACACGAGAGTGATAGTGACGGAAAACCCTTTGGACCTGAAGATCAAGTTGAGATTTCACGTTAAAAGGGTATCCGCGTTTCCATAGATCGAAAGAACGAAGGAAAGTCAATAATGAGTCCAGTGGTCCTGCTCCTCATAAGTGAGATCAACCCGTACGCCGCCCTCTCGCCAGAATGGCTCTCAGCGCTCGCCGAGACTTTAACCGCGGTCGTTGCAATTGCCGCGGGATGCGTTGCTTGGAAAGAATATAGCGAAAAGCGACGCCGCGATCAGGTTGAGCTCGCTCAAAGGCTGATGGATAACCTGTCAACCGATGAGTTGCTTCGCTTCGCCGTGACCCGTCTCGACTGGGGAGTGGCTATATTGCCAGTTCCGTCTAATTGGCGAGCGGTTATCGGAACTGAGTCCATCGAATTGAACGCGCAAGATCTATACGATGCGATGAGGCCTGCGCTGACCGATGAAACACGCAAGAATCCAACACGATTGCTTTATCGCAACGCCTACGTCGAGTTGTTCAGTTTTCTCGAGCGACTGGGCAACTTACTAGAAGCGGGAGCCATACATGCCGACGATCTGAAACCAATGGAATGGATACTTGACCAATTGGCTAACTGGCGCTACGCGATATCGTACAAGCCCGAGGATTTCTTCTTGCCTGCCATTAATGAATGGTACCCTGGGAGTAGTCTCGTGCGCTTATTGGGGGCTGTAGAGAACCGAACCGGACGTCGGAAGGATGAGCCCAATTCATCGCTCAAAGGTCGTTCTGGCGAACCTGAAGTATCACCGTTCATCAGAAGTCGAAGATCAAAACGAAGTATGTCGGATAGACCCAAGGGATCAGGCTATTTTTCGGCGGCTTTTGGTGTGCTCTTCTTCGCCGCCTTCCTGGCATCGTTCTGCGTTAGCATTAAGGCCATCCCACCGGTTTGGATCCTCAGAACCTGGTTGTTTTTCGTCGCAGGTATTCTGATCGGGTGGGGCGGGAATCGGGTCAGAACCGGCCGAGCCGACAACACGGTAGGGCAAAGCACGATCAACTTTGTGATTGGCCTTGTCGCGGCCACAATGGCGCTGCTCTCTTTGCTTAGCGGAAAGTAGTATGGAAACACCGCACAGCAACCCAGATGCAGCGAACCCGGCGATGCCGCTCTGGTTGACAATCGAGGACTGGCGGCGCTCGTTCGCGGATCTGGAACGTTAAGCCACTTCGCGCCGTTACAGTATGTTTCCGCTCCATCTCGCACCGGCAAACAAGAAAGAAGTGCTTTTTTGGCGTATCGCCACTGGCATAACGTCTACTGCCGGCGGCGGCACATCCATTGCCGCTCTTGTGCCTCGCATAAAGGACGCGCTACCATCAGGCATGATAGTGGAGCAATACACGTGCATGGCGCTCGCAGTCGCTTTGGTGGCGGGTCTGCCACTGTATTTTTTCCCCCGTGTGATTTCGGTCAGCCTTGCTCAGAAAGGCGTGGCCAGCAGCTTGATTTTGCTCGGATGTTCTCTTTCGGGCGCATTTCCTCCGGCCTTCGCACAGTTCCTTCGAGTCTTGCTGGGAGTCATTGCTTGCGTGTTGCTAGTGCTGTTTAGCAGCAGCATCGGCTTCTTCGCACGCCAGCGATCTTGCGGGGACGTTGTGCTCGGTATTTCTCTACTGATTCCGTTTGTTTATCTGTGGGTCTATCCAATCATTCAACCGATCCCGTGATATGAAACGCACATTCCATCTTTGTCCAAGTTGCCGGTCTCCCGAAATCGCTTTCGAGCGCCTTGACACCGGGGGAGCGCGGGAGCATTGCCCGGTCTGCGCATTCGTTGCCAACTACGTCGAGTTCACATGCGGTCACTGTAATCCGGACGTTTATGCGATTTGCCCACGGACCGAGTGTCATCAGCCTGGCACGCCGACGCCGACATTATGCAATGGAGAGTGATGGCATGGCCTAGCCTTCAACCCTGGGGACCGCGCGGGGGCCAACGCCGATTCCGCCTTTATGGATGATTTGAGTGATGCAAACGATTACCAAGCTTGGGGAGCGGCTCGGGTGCCTGAGCGTTGGATCGTTCGCAGCCTCCGGTGCCGCAGCGGTGAACCGGTGCAATACATGGCTAATCACACGGCAACAAGAATTGTCCCGGAGATTGACGCCACGGGTTGGGAGCTTTGGAGCTTTTCGTCGATAGCCCGAGGGCTGCCGCTGACGGCCTAATGTCTTGTGCGTTACGCGAATAGCGCCCTGCCTTGGCACGGGTCGTCGCGCTAATTCCAGGTTTGGTATTTAAAGTCGGCGACTGCGGTGGGGAAGCGGCCGTTGGCGAGCATATCGGGATTGCGGAGGAGGCGGAGGCGGAGTTTGAACTTGAACCCCTCAGAGAACGTTTTGCCTTCGAAGATGCCGGTGCGGATGATCTGGCCTATCACGGTGGCCAGCACTTCATTTTGGCTCACGGCGAGGATGTCGATGCGGGCAATTTCCGGCTTTTGGTGGAGTTGCTTGGCGCGGAACTCGACGGCTTCGCGCGCCTGCTCATCCTGAGCCTTCCGCAACGCAGGTTTGAGGAACATATGGTTCAACAAATCGGGGTCGTCGAAGCCCTTGGGATTGCGCTGGAGAAACGCCGCCGTGGCCAACTCGGCCTGCTGGACGTGGAGGGTCTTGGCTTCCCGGAATTCGAGCAGCGGACTGACGTAGTAGGTGCCCGCCGGGTCAACGATGACCACCCGTTCCCGCTGCTTGAACTGGCTGACGAGGTGGTAGCGGTCGAAGGCGGCCAGCAGGGTGACAGCGACGGCGACCAGGAACCAGAACCAGGGCAGCCGGTCGCGCTGGACGAAGAGCCGGGTCGGGTCGAACCGCTTGCGCGGGAGGTTGCCCGTGGGGGGAGCGTTGCCGGTGGGCGTTTGGCGGGGACTGGTGATTTCCATAGAGGTTAATAGTAGTGGCCTTTGGTTTTGGCGATGAGTTCGCGGACAGCTCTGTCGCCGGTGATGTCGTCGCCCGGGCGGCCCCGGGCGGAACGCGGCGGCAAGCCGGAGCCGGCGATAATGATCGCTCCGGCGCTGCCCTGGCCGGCGGCGCTGGAGAGAGTGCTGAGACCGGCTGCCATGCTGGCGGCCCCCAGGGTAGCCAGGGGCAGGCCGGTGGTGGAGGCCACCGCGGCGGCCCCGGCGGTGGTGCCGGCGGTTTGGAAGAAGCTGCTGAAGGCGCCGGCAATGAGCTGATTGCCGGCCAGGGCGCCGTAGCTGAGGACTTTCTGGATGATGATGGGCGCGGCGATGGTGCTGAAGACGATCCAGAAGGCGAGCACGGCCACGCCGAAGGTGGTTTGCAGGGTGTAGAAGGTGGAGGTGGGGTCTATGAATTTGAGCGAAGGGTCGGTCATGAAATCCAGGATGCCCTGGGTGATGAGCGCCGCCACCGCCCAGCCCAGCGGCCAGAGCAACACGCCGGTTAATTGGAGCAGGTAACGATTGCCGATGGAGCGGAGGGGCGGGATGGCCATGAACCCGATAAGCACGGGCGAGAGGGCGTAGCCGGAGAACAGGATGAACTTTTGGATGATGTAGGCCCAGAACAGGAGCAGG
>JAJYHY010000477.1 GCA_021784555.1 bacterium | reverse complement strand
AAGAATGTCGAAACGCCTGAACTGCGCACCTCCCTGGTCTATCGCTTTCGGGTTGTAGTGAACAACCCGGACGAGGCCTTGCGCCAGGGGATGCCGGTGACGGTGAAAATCGTGGCGCCCTAACCCGCGTGTATCACTCTCTCTCCATTTCTTTTCTTTTTGAAAGATTTTTTTGCCCCCATTTTTTTGCCGGGGAGCTTTTCGATGCTTGGTTGCGGCATCGCCGCGCTGGGAAGCATTCTGGCTAAGCTTGGTTCAAGGCGATCATGTCCGAGACCTCCGTCAAGATCCAGAACCTCCGGAAAGCTTTCCCCAAGTCACAGCGCCCGGCCCTGTCGGGCATCTCCGCCGAAATCCGCCCGGGCATCATCACCGGCCTGGTCGGACCGGATGGCGCGGGCAAGACGACCCTGATGCGCCTGATTGCGGGCCTGTTGCTCCCCACCGCCGGCACGATCAGCGTGGACGGGATGGAGCCGGGGCGGGATGCCGGCCGGCTGCGCGAATGGATCGGGTACATGCCGCAGAAGTTCGGCCTCTATGAAGACCTGTCCGTCGAGGAGAACCTCACCCTCCATGCCGACCTGCGCGGCGTAATTGGCTCCGAACGCCAGGAGGTCTTCCGGCGCCTGCTGGAGTTCACGGACCTGGCCCGTTTCCAGGCCCGGCTGGCGGGAAAGCTTTCCGGGGGAATGAAGCAGAAGCTGGGGCTGGCGTGCGCGTTGCTGGGTCATCCGCGCTTGTTGCTACTGGATGAGCCGGGGGTAGGGGTGGACCCGATTTCGCGGCGCGAACTGTGGAAGATGGTGCATGAACTGATCGGCCAGGGGCTGACGGTCGTCTGGAGCACCGCTTACCTCGATGAGGCGGAGCTGTGCGAAGAGGTGCTCCTGCTCAACGACGGCCGGCTCCTCTTTGCCGGAAAACCGTCCGCCCTGACCGCGCGCGTGCAGGGCCGCTGCCTCCAGATTCGGAGTATCGAGGGCAACCGCCGCCAACTCCTCACTCGCGCTCTCCGGCTGCCGGAGGTCATTGACGGCACGATCCAGGGCCGCAACGTGCGGCTGGTTCTGCGTGCCGGCCTCCAGGGCATTGACCTGCAACCGCTTGACGCCGGCCCCCGCGCCGAGGTTCGCCCCATCCCGCCTCGTTTCGAGGACGCTTTCATCGACGTGCTGGGAGGCGCGCCCGGCGGCGATTCGGCCCTGGCGCAACGCGCGCACCGGGTCTCCGGCAATCACGACATCGTCGCTGAAGCCATCGACCTGACCAAGAAATACGGCGATTTCACCGCGGCCGACCGTGTCAGCTTTTCTGTAAAGCGAGGCGAGATTTTCGGCCTGCTCGGACCGAACGGCGCCGGCAAATCAACCACCTTCCGCATGATGTGCGGCCTTTTGCCCCCCACCTCGGGCACCGCGCACGTCCTGGGCATTGATCTGAAAAAGAGCGCCAGCCGCGCGCGCCAGCACCTCGGCTACATGGCGCAGAAGTTCTCGCTCTACGGCAACCTGAGCGTGCGCCAGAATCTCCGCTTCTTCTCCGGCGCTTACGGCCTGCACGGCGCCCGGCAGCGCGAGGTCGTGGAGGGGATGATCGAGGTGTTCAAACTCGAACCGTTCCTCAACATCAGCCCGGACACACTCTCGCTGGGCTTCAAGCAACGGCTGGCATTGGCCTGCGCGGTCATGCACGAACCCGATCTCCTCTTCCTGGACGAACCCACCTCCGGCGTTGACCCCGTCACCCGGCGCGAATTCTGGACGCATATCAACGGCCTGATCGAAAAGAGCGTAACGGTGGTGGTGACCACTCATTTCATGGACGAGGCCGAATATTGCGACCGGCTCGGCCTGGTCTTCCGCGGCCGCATCATCGCCGCCGGCACCCCCGATGAACTCAAATCTCAAGCCGCCACCGCCGGCAACCCCGCCCCATCCATGGAAGACGCCTTTATCGCGTTGGTCCAGCGGCAGGAGTTGGAAGCTCCCGTCACCACGAAGTGACCCAACGTCGGGCGGGATCATGCGCTGGATGCACGAGCAAGGCTGTTGACAAAGTCGCCGTAAATCGTTGGAAATCAGGAGTACCGTAGCGCACTCCCCATGAACTTCATCCGATTCCGATTCGTTCACCCTGCCGAGCCATAGGGGTCGGTTCTTAGTATTGATAACTCACCTGGAAACCCGTCGGCACGGAAGTTGGAGAGTTATCAATACTAAGAACCGACCCCTTTACGGAAGTTGGAGAGTTATCAATACTAAGAACCGACCCCTTTATAGAATTGCCACGCCGCGCGCAGTGTGATAACCTTGCTAAATCCCATTAATAAGCGTAACAACTTTGACATGCAGGCCTCCATCCCCTGGACTAACGAACTGCTCGACGCCGCCCGCCAGCAAGGGGACGGCCTGGCCGACTCCCTAGCCAGTCTCATCTTCTCCCAGGGCTCTGGTTTGGCGCCAACCAGCCGCCGCCTGGGTTACAACCACCTCGTGGACCTGGCGGACGTGCTCGCCACCGACGCCGAATTGTTCCTGGTCAAAAGTTCGAGGCTCAACGCCTGTTTTCACGAGTTTCCAGAGCAACTGCGCCAGTATTACGAGCCGATGCCCGCCCCTGCCTGGGTCGAGCCGGACCGATTGCGCCTGGCCTCCCGGCTTTGGCTCGATAATAGCCTGGCCATGCTCGGGGTTCTCTACGCCGCCAGTCTTCCCGCCTGTTACCTTATCGCCAAAGGCATCCCGGCCCTCTACGATACCGAAAAGCTGCGTGAGCAGAAATACATCTTCCAGCGCATTTACGAGACCGGCCTCATGCTCGACGCGGTCATGGACCCCGGCGGCTTGCGCATCATTAACGACGTGCCGCCCCACGATTCGTCTCACAGGCACATGGCCGCCGCCCTCAACGACCTGGACCCGGGCGGCTTCTGGAAACCTCAGGACGGCAAAATCGTCCGCACCGCCCAGGCCGCGGCCGGCGCCTCGGCGCTCGACCCTGCCGCCCTGACGGCGAGATTGCACAAAACCCTTTCCGCCCAAGGCTCCGAGCGCTACGTCTGGGGAGCGGGCTATATCGCCGCCAAGAAAGTCCGCCTCCTGCACGCCTCCATGCGCTACATGTTGCTGAACCCGCCTTCGCACCCCGCTCTCCAAGAGACAGCACCCCCCGCCACGTTTTCCGATCGCCTCCGGCGGCGGCGGGAGGCGTGGCCGGTCGAGCAATTCGGCAAACCCGTCAACCAGGAAGACCTTGCCTACACGCTCCTGACCTTTGCCTACCTCCTGCCCAAGGGCCTGGAGCGCTGGGGTTGCCGCCTCAGCCGCGAGCAAAAGGAGGCCTTCCTTCACCTCTGGCGCCTCGTCGGCCACATCATGGGCGTGCGCGAGGACCTCATGACCGACCAGTGGGAGGCCGCCGAACACCTCTTCCTCGCCATCCTTGCGCGGCAAGGGCGCGGGTCGCCCGCGGGCGTCGCCTTAACCGAAGCGGTGGCGCAATTCCTCAAGGGTTACTTGCCGGCGGGCGGCGGCCTGAAGGAACACCTGCCCTACACTCTCATTGCCGACCAACTCGGAGCGCGAGCCGGCGAAATCCTGGACCCGGAAAGCTGGCATCGCGCCACAAGCCTCTATGGCCGGGTCCTGCGGGGAGGCACCCGCGCCGGACTGGTCCTGTTTTATCGGCTCTACGCCGTTGTGGACCGTTGCCACTTCAGTGAGGTCGTCTTCGGCACCCTGGCCCACCGGACTTCCGAAGAACTCATCGCCAGTTGGCGCGACGAATACCAGCGCAATCCGTTCTACATCCCCACGGACCTGACCACCTGGGAACTCAAGCGCGGCGTGGACGCCGCCTTTCAAGCCCGGCTCACTGCCTGGCGCGAACGGGTCTTTGTGGGCGTCTTTCTGGCCGTCGCGCTTATCGGCATCGGGCTGGGGTTGCTCGCGGCGGCGGGTGTGCTCGCGGCCCTGGCAGAATGGTCCTCGTTCCGGCTGGTGGGCGCGTGCGGGCTGCTGGCGCTCCTGGCGGGCCTCTGGCGCATGCAATGGTCCTTGCCCGCCGTTTTCGCCCGGCGACCACGCCTGGCCGCCGCGCCCCTGCCGGCTCCCACCTGTGCCGACCCGCCATGAACACAGCCCTTTCCCCCACCTGGATGCCCGCCTTCCTTAACGGCCTGCGCACTGGAGTGGCCCTCGTCTCGCCCGATTGGAGCATCCTCCAGACCAATGCCGCCTTCGCCAGCCTCCTCGACGCGGACCCCGCATCACTGCCCGGACGCTCGCTCGCCGAAGTCGTCCTCCCGGCCGATGGACAACCGGTGCCCTGGACCGAACTGGCCGGCGCCCAACTCCGCGAGTGGAACTTCACCTTCCGCAGCCACCAGGGCCGGCTCCGGCATTTCCTCGTCTCCGTCTCCCGCGAACCATCCGGCCCGGCGGGCGCGGCAGTGGTCCTGCTCGACGACGTCTCCGAGCACGTGCAACTGGCCCGTTTCATCGAGCAGCGCGATCACAGCTTTGAGCACCTCGCCGCAAACATGCCGGGGATGATCTACAAGTTCGTCCTCAACCGCGAGGGCAAGGCCTCCTTTCCTTACGCCAGCCCCGGCTGCAAAGATTTGTGGGAAATCGACCCCAGCACCGTTTGCCAGGACGCCACTCCCATCCTCCAACTCGTCCACCCGGAAGACGTGCAGGCCTTTCAGCAAAGCGTTATGAAGTCCGCCGCCGAACTCTCGCCCTGGGAGTTTGAGGGCCGCATGATCACCCCTTCCGGCAAGCTTAAGTGGTGGCACGCCGCCTCCCGCCCGGAGTTGGGGCAGAACGGCGACATCGTCTGGCAGGGCCTCTTGATGGATGTTACCCACCAGAAGCAAATCGAAGCTGAACTCAAGGTCGCCAAGGCCCACGCCGAAGAAGCCCGCCAGGCCGCCGACGCCGCCAACCAGGCCAAATCCCAATTCCTGGCCAACATGAGCCACGAACTCCGCACCCCCCTCAACGCCATTCTCGGCTACAGCGAGATGCTCCAGGAGGAAGCCGAGGAACTCGGCGTGCCCGGCCTCAACCCGGACCTCCAGAAAATCCACACCGCCGGCAAACATCTGCTGGGCCTCATCAACGACATCCTCGACCTGTCCAAGATAGAAGCTGGAAAAATGACGCTTTACATT
>JAJYHY010000090.1:19662-25576 GCA_021784555.1 bacterium | reverse complement strand
GATAGAGTGCGGGGAACTCGGCCAGCAATATCGTTCTGTCTGGGTGCCTCACATCACTTAACTTGACGCCCGTCAGCCCGCGAAGCGTGAAGCTCGCGGTGCGTTTGCCAGCACTAACCTTCCGGGTCACATTATCACCCCCGTCGAAGGCGTAACTGGAATAATCAAAATCAGGCGAGTCGTGCAGGCTCTTTCTAACAAATCGTTGCGGATGAGCCTTCTCGCCCACAAGCGCACCGGGATTGAAGGTGTCCGCCGGACAGGCAAACAGCTTGTCCCGCGGGGATGACGCGCCCTTCAGGCCCACGTAGCCCTTCATCAGCGCCTTGTAGCCTGAATAGAGCGACTCGATCGCTTTGGCCATAGGCAGTCCTGCCGCACCGGCAGACGGCGCAGCGTCATGCGAATCATCGCAATACATCCGCACGCCGAAGCCAATCTGGCGCAGGTTATTCACGCACACCATTCGCTCCGCTCTGGCTTCGGCGCTGCTCACGCCGGCCAATAACAACGCCGCCAGGATTGTGACTGCGGCGATGACGACCAGCAGCTCAATCAGAGTGAATCCTTCGGCAACTTTCGGGCTGTTTCTCATGTCAGTTCGCAAAATGCAAAAGCAGCGGGTCTCGTCTCATTGAGCATTGGGCATTTCGCATTGTCAATGAAGAACGGTAAATGCCCAATGTCTAATGAGCAACCAAACCGCGGACGGGCCTCAGCTATTCCAGAAACCGGCGCGTACATCGGCGAATTGGCCGCGAAAGGCAGACTCTCCCTCAAGCACCCGAGCTCATAGCCCCACCAACGAATTTGGCGCCGGAAAGGCGGGCTCATTCGGTGTCCCAGGTGGGACATTAGAACGGACGCGATTTTTTGTCCCACCTGGGACATCGAATCGATGAAGGCAGAGGATGCGTTGCCGGGTTTGCGAATCGAGCGCTCAGCCATTGGCCATGTGACACTCGCATGGTGAGTTTCAGGAGAGAAATGCCCCTGCGTGCGCCTCAGGGGCAAACCGCCTCGCGCTCGCCGCACACGCACCAGAACCTGACTTGTTCGCAACATGGTTCAACGGCCATCTCCCCCAGTTCTCAGCCCGGCGGCGCCAAGGTCACGAACACGTGGAATCGATTGGTCTTCGCCTCGGAGCTGGCCGGGCGGAAGATGCCGCCCTTGATGTGTTTTCGCTCCACCGCAAGCGGGCCGCGCACCACCAAGGTTTGACCGGGCCAGACAATGGCGGAGGCTCGCGAGGACCGCAAACGGAAGTGTGGCAGTGGCAGGGTGGCGAGCGTTATCGGGGCTGGGTTTGGCGCACGAGAAGCTCCCGTTTTCCGTGCATCGGGTGCGGGCTTCCCAAGACCGGCAGAGAGCCTCGCGGGTCGTCATAGCCAAGGAACTCCAGGTCTGCGGCATTCACCCGCAGGCGCCAGCCCTGGTCGGCTACGGGCATCGCAGAGACGGCCGCGCTCGGTCCCACCGGCACGTCCCCAGTAAGAACTGATAGGAAATTGCTTTTAGCGCGTTCGCCGGCACTGAGCGCTGCGCGGGTGAGCCCAAGGTTGCCCCGCTCTGCTTCGGCTCGCGGCGCCGCTTTCCCTCAAGCAACCCCCTGACGTAGCGAACTCACTTCGGAAGCAGCCAAAGAGCGGTGCAACCCTGGGCTGGAGGCCTGAATTGCGTTGCGATACCCGAGCGCCAACGGCGGTGCTAATGCACCCGCCGCCGAGATCTGGAGGGGTAAGGCACAGACTCGCCGTGCTCCAAGCGGTCCGCCAGCACGCGCAACGCCAGCGCCTTGACTCGGGTGACGCGCTCCTGGCGGGTCGGGCCATAAACCATCACTCCTGGGAGGTCCGGGATTTCGCTCAACCAGCGGCCATCCTCTTCCTGCTCGATTTCAATGCTCATACTTGGTGTCCGTGAGCTTGTCGGCGAGGTCCTCAAACGGGAAGCCTTCCGCCACCACTCGCCCCTGCGCGTTCACCAGGATCAGCCAGGGCAGCGCATCGGTTTCCGTGGCCCAGGCGGTAACGGCATTCCGCTCGGTTATGCGTCCGATTTTGAAGGGGAACGCATTGGCCTTGCTCCAGCGGCTGAAAGATTCGCTGGCGGGGGCGGCCTGAATGGCCAGCACGGTCACGCCTTTCTGGCGGAGCGAATCGTGCTGTTCGGTCAGGAGCTGAATCATCCGGCGGGAGGGCCGCTGCTCGCAATCGAACAGGCAGAGCAGGAGCGGTTTGCCGGTGACGGCCGCGTCGGCCGGCAGGTTGGCTACCGCGAGGCCGGGCAGCGCTTTGCCAATCAGCGAAGGCCGTTTGGGCTGCTCAACTTCCGCCTCGCGGGTCCGCGGCTTGAGCACAATAACCAGGTTGGTCTCGCCGGCGGGGGCATCGACCGAAGTCTGCATACTCTCGAACCATACCCACAAATGCACGGTGCCGGGACAGACCTCCAGCGCAAAGCGGCCTTGGGCGTCCGTCATTACGTCCAGGTCGGGCTGGCCGTTGCCGTCCACATTAATGTTGGCATTGGCCAGCGGGGTTTCTGACTCATCCACCACCCGCCCGGCCAGCCGGAGCCCCGCTTTCCTCAGCACCACTGGCGGCAATTCAATCGTGTTGCCCTCATCCGTGGGCACCGGGGGCTGCGCCGAGCCATAGCCCGCCGAACTGAACCGGATATAGTACTTTCGATCCGCCGGCAGATTGACCACCTTGAAAGCCCCTTGCGCGTCGGTCGTGATCGGCTGCCACCCCACCGGAAATCCCCAGTCTCCGCAACGCAGATACACTATTCCCTTGGCTTTCGGGATGGGCTTGCCTTGGGTGTCTTCGGCCCGGCCGGTGATGGTCAGCGCCGGCGCCAGTTGCAGGTCTAAATTGGTGACGCCTGCCTCAATTTCCCGTGAGGCGGCGAGGTGCCGGACGCTATCCACCACCAGCACGACCTGCGGATTCTCCTTGTGAACGACTTGGTAGCGGCCCTGGGAATCGGTTTTCACTTCCTGGTTGCGCCACCCGGGGTGTAACCAAACGTTCACCCCGGCAGCGGGCTTGCCCTCGGGGTCGCGCACCAACCCGCTGACCAGCGGCGGCGGAGAGAACTCCAGCGTCGCCTCGTTGGTCTGGCCGGCTTCCACCTGAACCTGGACCGGGGCATATTGCGGCAGCCCTTCCTCGGACTCCCCATGCAGAGAGTAGCGACCCGCCAGCAAACGATACCACCCCAGCCCGTTATCGTCCGAAGTTTGGTGCAAATAGTCTGAGCCGGCGTACAGGGTGAAAAAGACTCCTTTGAGCGGCTTGCCGGTGCGCCGGTCGAGGCTCCGCACGCGCAAGACGCCGCCTTTGGCCGCGGTGATCACGACGCCCTGAAGGTTCTGGCCCGAGCGTAGCGTCACCGGCACAGGTTCCGCCACCCAATCCGGCGGTGAGTTCGTCCCAAACTGCGCAAATAACCGATACGCGCCCGCTGCCACGCCGGTGAAGCGGAAAACGCCATTGGTGACGCCGCGAACCGATTCCCAGGAGGGGACCGCCAGGAATGATGCAGTCGGTCGAAGCTCCACCCGCGCGTTGGCGAGCGTTTCGCCCGTTTCGGTTTTGACTTGGCCGGTGAGCTCGGCCGGCGGCTCGACGACGAGCCGGATGTCCTGCTGGCCCGAGTGCCAGAGCAGACCGCCGGGCGAGTATTGAACGCGCCGCGGCGGCAGCACCTTGCCGGGCGCCCGCACGTCCAATTCAGCCATCGCATTCGTGGGGAAATTTGCGATTTCAAAGCGCCCGTCGGCATCGGTGCGCGTGGAAAACAAGGGACGCGCGAATCTGGCGCCCAGCATCGTCGTCCAGTCAGTCCGGGCGCCGAGATGCGCCGCGCAAACAAAGACCTCGGCCTGGCTCACTGGCTTTCCAGTCTCATCCACCACTACTCCCGCCAGCGTGGCCGGCGCGGAAAGGACCACGGGCGTGCGGTTCGTCTGGTCCGGCCTCAACTCTCGCCAAGCCGGCGCCAACCCAGGCCGACGCACGATGAACAGGCTGTAATTAACCCACGGAATTTTAAAGCTCCCGTCCGCGCCGGTAGTGAGGTTGGTCGCCAGTTCCAGCCCCCCGCGCCAGTCCTCCGGGTAGCGAAAGACCTCCACGCTGGCGCCGGCTATACCCTGACCGCCGCTATCCGTCACCACCGCCCGATAGCGCCCCGCCTCCGCGGAATTCGTTGCGCCCGCTGCCCCGAACACCCCCAGCAGACCGAGCCAGAACGCGCAGGCTATCAAAAAGCCGGGATCGGAAACGTGTGCTGAACGAAGGTATGTGTTCATGATTGTGGATCGGGTTTGACTGATAGGAAATTGCTTTTCGCGCGTTCGCCGGTACTGAGCGCTGCGCGGGTGAGGGAGGAGGGAGAATTGGTTTTTGGGCTCACCACGCATGTGCCCAGCTTATCAGCCGCCCGCCTGGGCGTCAACAGCTTTGCCAGCGGCAGTTTTTGCCCAGCAGGCCGGCCTGCGAGGGCGAGGCTGGGGCGCGAAGAGTGTGGCGGCGCAGGAATCGAGCCTAAAGCGCCCGGTGCATGGGCGCGGCTCCCCCAGGAGCCGGCCCACGGGGGCGGCAACCTTCAGTCGGTGAGGACGTTCTCGTAGTCGGGCATCGGGTCCACATCGTCACACGGTTCATAGGTGTATGGGCCCGGCAGCCCATTGGGAGGTGGTCGCGGCGGAGGGTCGTGCCAGGCGCCCAGGTGACGGAGGATCTTCTCGACGATGCGCGGGTCGTCACTGACGGCGATAACCCGCATCGGGTTCTGGCAAACGGGGCAGCGGAGCGGATCCACATGCCAAACGCGCAAGATCAGGTCGCGCCATCGCTTGGAGGGCAGTTTCACCGGCGGGGGCGGGGAGAGGCCCGGTCGGCGCACGACCAACTCCGCCGGCAAGCCGCGCTGGCGGACGCCGCGCGTTTTGTTGGAATACCAGCCGTAGTAGCGGACCATCTGCGCGCCTTTATCGGTAGAAGGGGTCAATCCGTAGAAAGGTTCATCGTTCGTCCTCAAGTCTCCAAACGCCCTCTTGGCGTGTGTTCTCTGAAGGCCGGGCACGCATCCATTTGTGCAAGTTGCTATTGGCGCCTTTTGAGGTCCCCAGTCCCACCCGCGCGGCGATGTCCTTGATCCAAAGCGTTGTCTCGTTTCTCAGCCGCGCGGCAATCGCCAGTTTCCCCGGATCGCTCTTTCGCCGCACGGCCAGATTCTCCGGCCTCCAACCCAGACGCCGCAGTTCTTCGGCCAGAATCCGCTCGGCCCTGACTTCGGCGCTTTCCCGGCGCAACTCTCCGGAGTGGTGCTCCCCCAGCTTGCCTTCCATCTGCTCCAGCATCCGTTGGCGGAACTCCTCCGCGCCCACGCACCAGCCGCGACGAAAGACTTTCAGGGCGGCCTTCATCGGTCTCCTCCAGACGGCGGGCTTCCATCAACCGCTCATGGTGTAGGTGCTCTGCAACCACACCATGCCCGCCACCAGATTCGCGTTCGGGGTCTCCAGCACCAGATGATAATAGTTGCGCATCAGGCAATATTCTCTCCTTCCCCAAGCCCAAAATGGGAATTGTCGGCTGCACCCGGAATTCGGAGCCCGCTGGGAGGATATTCTTCCGCTCGACCGTTCATCATCAGTCACTGGCGACGATTAGAGCAGATCGGCGCCGGGCTGCCTGCCCCCGAAAGAGTCGTAGATGAGGGTGATATGCAGGGCGATGAGCCTGACCGTGCTGCCGTGCATTCGAGATTGCGGGTGCGCCCCGGATTCATAGGCTGAAGGCCTATGGTGGACCTGCGATATCAGCGGACTGTGATTGGCTATCATGGCTGCGATGCCAGTCTGGTCGCCAGCGTATTAGCCGGAAGAACGGACCTC
>JAJYHY010000090.1:0-19652 GCA_021784555.1 bacterium | reverse complement strand
GCACAAATCTGTACGACTGGCTCGGTCGAGGGATTTACTTCTGGGAGCACGGTCCACAACGCGCCCTTGAATGGGCCGCCGAGCAGACCCGCCTTTCCAGGTCCAAAGTGCTGGCCCCGGCTGTTCTAGGGGCAAGAATCGAGCTGGGGGTGTGCTTGGATTTGTTGGACACGGCCAACACCGAATTGCTGCGTAAGTGGTACGTTGAGCTGCGAAAGACCGCTCGGCGAGAAGGAACCCGCATGCCGCAGAATCAAGAGGCGCCGGGCAACCCGCGTGGCGAGAAAATGCTGCGTTTTCGCGACTGTGCCGTCATAGACTACACCGTGAGCAGTTTAGCCGAAACGGAGCACATCGAGTATCAGACAGTACGAGGCGTGTTTGTGGAGGGCAAGCCGGCCTTCCCGGGGTCAAAGATCGCGCTCAAGTCGCACATTCAAGTAGCCGTCAGAGACCCGGCTTGCATTGTCGAGATCTTCCGACCGAGCCCGTTTTAGGCCGCCGCCGAACCCGCCCCGCCGGGATCAGCCGCCGTAGCGCGGTGTCAGTCTGCCATCGGAGGTGTAGATGCCGGCCCTCACCAAGGCTTCAAACCGCTCCCGCGGGCCCATGCCCCGCACGCGTCTCAGCGCCCGCTCGTGGGCCGCGAGCAACTCCTCGCGGGACGGGACCGCTCCATTGGCCCTGGATTTTGAGCCTTTTGCGCTCTTAGTTCCAATCTTCATTTCGTTCGGGGCGGGTTCCATGCGAAGGCCTGCCACTGCATAAATCATCTGCCTACCCGCCCAGCAAGTCAACGGCCAATCCACCCTCCTGTTGTGCTGTCGGCAGGTTGGCCCGCGACATGGAGAAAGAGATTGACCCCTGGGGGCTCGTTCCCATTCGTAACGCGTTCGCGTGGGATGCCAGACTGTTGCGCCAGCCTGATGAGGTGCTCGGCGTTGCGGTGGCGCACAGAAGGGGTCACCCATAGAAAGGTGCATTGTTCATCCTCAAATCTCCAAATGCCCTTGGCGCGTGTTCTCTGAAGGCCGGGCTCGCATCCATTTGTGCAAGTTGCTATTGGCGGCTTTTGAGGCGCCCAGTCCCACCCGCGCGGCGATGTCTTTGATCCAAAGCGTTGGCTCCATTCTCAGCCGCGCGGCAATCGCCAGCTTCCCCGGATCGCCCTTTCACCTTTCACGCCTCGTCGTCGGCTTCTCCGATGCCCCCGGCGACCCCTGGCCAGCCTCCAGTGCCGCGCGGCTGCGATTCCCCGCCACGAAAATCCGACCGCCCCTGCCCCCTCGTTTTCTTGAATCAGCCCTGTCCTGCGGACTCAATGGGCTGCTGGACGACCCCAATAATCTCGCGCCGAATCTCAATAGCTACATCAACGGCTTCTCCCCAAACGTCCGCGCGATCATGGAACGGTTCGGCTTTGACGCGCAGATCGCCAAGATGGCCGAAAAGGACCTGCTCTACCTCGTCATCAAGGCCTTCATTGACCCGAAAATCGACCTCTCGCCCGAACGCGTGGACAACATCCAGATGGGCTACGTTTTCGAGGAACTCATCCGGGTCGGCGCGGAACAATCCAATGAAGAGGCAGGGGAACACTTCACCCCGCGCGAAGTCATAAGGCTCATGGTCAACCTGCTGCTCTCGCCGGAGAAAGACCTCGCCCGCAGCCACGTCGTCAAGACCATCTACGACCCGGCCTGCGGTACCGGCGGCATGCTGTCCGTCTCCGAGAAATACATCCGCGACCTCAACGCCGAAGCCCAGCCCAAGCTCTTCGGGCAGGACTGGAATGACGAGGCCTGGGCCGTCTGCAAGTCGGACATGCTCATCAAGGGCGAAGACGCCGAAAACATCATCCTCGGCGACACGTTTACCAAAGACGGCTTCGACCGGATGGCTGACGGCAAGAAATGGACGTTCGATTACATGCTGGCCAACCCGCCCTTCGGCGTGGAGTGGAAGCAGCAGCAGAAGTATATCAACAACGAGAAGGAAACGCTTGGTTTCAGCGGACGCTTCGGCGCGGGCACGCCCCGCGTGAATGACGGCGCGCTGCTCTTCCTCCAGCACATGCTCTCAAAGATGCGCGCCCCGCAGGACGGCGGCAGCCGTCTCGCCATCGTCTTCAACGGCTCGCCGCTCTTCACCGGCGATGCCGGCGGCGGCGAGAGCGAGATCCGCCGCTGGATCATCGAGAACGATTGGCTGGAGGCCATCGTCGCGCTGCCGGAGCAACTCTTCTACAACACCGGCATCTCCACCTACTTCTGGGTCCTGACAAACCGCAAAGAAAAGCCTCGCAAAGGCAAGGTGCAGCTCATTGATGCCCGCCAGTTCTGGGTCCAGATGGAGAAGAGCCTCGGCAACAAGTGCCGCCGCATCGGCGATCCGTCTGACAAGGCAAAAGACCCCGACCACATCGGCGAAATCACGAAAATCTTTGGCAACTTCAAGGATGGCGAGACACGCGCCTTCACCGAGGAAGACCCCATCACGCACCAACCGGTCCAGCGCAAGCGCGTGGTGAGCAAGGTTTTCGACAACGAGGACTTCGGCTACCACAAGATCACCGTGGAACGCCCCTGCGTCTGAATTTCCAGGCCAGTGATGAGCGCATCGCCCGGCTCGAGGATGAGAGCGGCTTTCAGAACCTGGCCGGCAGCGTGAAGAAAGACCCCGCGGTCCGGGAGCAGGAAATGGAAGCCGGCAGACAGCGTCAGGAGCAAATCCGCGAACTGCTGCGTGCCTTCGGAAAGGCCACGAAGCAAAGGCTTTTCAAGGACCGCAAGGCGTTCCTCACGGAACTGCGTGACCTCGACCGCGCACGCGGGGTGCGGCTGAGTGCCCCGGAACTCAAGGCGGTGCTCGCCGCAATCGGCGAACGCGACGAAACCGCCGAAATCTGCCGAGACCGCGATGGCCAGCCCGAACCGGATGCCGAACTGTCCGATGCCGAGACCGTGCCGCTGAAGGAAAGCATCGAGGAATACTTCAAGCGCGACGTGCTGCCCCATGTGCCGGATGCGTGGATTGACCATGGCAAGACCAGGGTAGGCTACGAAATCCCGCTCAACCGCCATTTCTACTGCTATGAACCGCCGCGGCCGCTGGAGACGATTGAGGGGGAAATCAAGGAGCTGGAGGAGGAGATTGTGAAGCTGCTCAAGGAGGTGACGGCGTGAGGTGCCCCGCCTACCCGCGCTACAAAACCGGCGGCGTCGAATGGCTCGGCGACGTGCCGGAGCATTGGAAGGTGAGGCGGCTGAAAATGGCAGTGGAATTGAATGATAAAAAGGTCGAGGCAGACCAAGAGCATCCCGTTTCTTACGTTAGCTTGGAGAACATCGAGTCGTGGTCGGGACGTTTGTTACCAATCGACCCGGATGTTGTCCCGACCGGCACAGCTAATGCGTTCAATTCTGGACACACTCTATTTGGAAAACTGCGCCCGTACTTGGCAAAGGCGTGCAATCCAGACTTCGACGGCCTGTGCTCGACAGAACTTCTTGTCTTCAAGGGTCACGGGTTGGACAGAGGGGCTCTGCTGTACTTCCTCTTGTCTGATGGTTTCGTCAAGCTCGTGGATTCGTCCACCTACGGCTCCAAAATGCCGCGGGCAAATTGGGATTTCATTGGTAGCTGCGTCGCGCCCATTGCTCCTCGCGCCGAGCAGCGGGCCATTACGGCGTTTCTGGACCGGGAGACGGGGCGGATTGACCGGTTGGTGGCGAAGAAGCGAGAGTTGATCGAGCGGCTGAAGGAAAAGCGGACCGCGCTCATCTCCCGCACCGTCACCCGCGGCCTGCCGCCCGCCGCCGCCCGCGCCGCCGGCCTCCCCGAAAACCCGCCCCTCAAGCCCTCGGGCCTCGACTGGCTCGACGACATTCCGGAGCATTGGGAGGCGTCACGCCTTGGCTTTCTCGTGAGCAAAATTGGCAGCGGGAAGACTCCAAAGGGAGGGGCATACTCCTATCGGTCTGAGGGCGTAATGCTCATTCGAAGCCAGAATGTTTATGATGACGGCCTTCACCTTGATGATGTTGTTTTTATCGACGAGGAAACAGATGAGGATATGGCCGGATCACGTGTGAGGTCCCGAGACGTTCTACTAAACATTACCGGAGCCTCTCTGGGACGATGCGCGGTTGCTCCTGCCCAGCTTGCGAGGGCGAATGTGAACCAACACGTCTGCGTCGTTCGCCCGGACGGGCAAGAGCTTGACCCAAGATTTGCTCAACTGTCCCTCACGGCACGGTTCGTAAAAGATCAGATTTTTGCAGATGAAGTGGGATCCTCGCGTGAGGGCCTGAGCTTTCAACAGGTGCGAGACTTGGTGATAGCTGTCCCACCGCTCCCTGAGCAGAGAGTCATCGCCGCATACCTGGACGCGGAGACGACAAAGCTGGAAGCGTTGGTGGCGAAGGTGGAGAGGGCCATCGAGCGTCTTGAGGAGTACCGGAGAGCCCTCATCACCGCCGCCGTCACCGGCAAGATTGACGTGCGCAGCAGCGTTGCCAACCCGCCGGAGAAAGGAGTAACCTCCGCCAGCCCATCAGCTACCGAGAACCATTGCCCGAAGGATGCCCGCCCGACGCAGCAGAGGAAATCACCGCGCCACGAGAGGTGTTTCGTTTGGTCCGAAGGAATCCGCCAGCGCCAGATGACTTCCGTTCGCAACGGGCCGAGAGGCCGCAGGCCATCTTTCAGGTGTCCGAGCGTCAGGCTTGCGGGCTGTCAGTCTTTGCCGTGCGCCGGGATGCGGTGGCCAAGGCGCTCAAGCTGCCGCGATTTCGCGGCTGGTTCGTTTGCCGGGTCGGGCTCGATGCTGGAGCGGGGCGGATTCAACAGGCGTTTCAGCCTAGGGCCTCGCCTCAGACATTCCAACCGACGCTCCTTTCAGATTGAATTCCTTTGTCCCCATTCCCTTGTCAGGCTCATTTGTGGACACGGCTTCGCGAGAGATAGCTCAGGGGGCGGACAAAGGAATGGGGACAAAGGAATTATTGCGAAGGCCCTGGCCCTGGCGAGGCTTCGCCTCATATCGTCTTGGTGGCCGCTGGCGGACTTCGAGACTTATACCGGCAGGATTGACGTGCGCGCTCACTCAAAGACCGCTACCGTCAACCCATGATAACTCGACTCTACGCCAACAACTTTCGGTGCCTGGTCGCCTTCGAGGCGGAGTTCGGCTCTTTCGGTGTCCTGTGCGGACCGAACGGGTCGGGCAAGAGCTCGGTTTTCGATGCGCTCCGTTTGATCCGCAATCTCGGCACAGGCGACGGTGTCCTTGGCGGGGATCGCGATCACGATGTGCCCTATCTGGAGTTCACGAACTGGCAGAAGGGCACGGCGCAGGAGAGCACGACCCAGGAATTTGAGCTCGGATTGACATCCGGGGGCCTTACGTTCGAATACGTCATCCATATCGAGCAGAAGGCGGAGTTCGAGAAACCCCGGATTGTGAAGGAGCAGGCGACCTGTGACGGGACGAAATTGTTTGAGCGGGACCTGGAAGGAGTGAGCTTCAAGCGTCCGGATGGAAGTCATGCCGGGTTCCCGCTGGATTGGCGGCAGGCGGCGCTGGCGTCCATCCAGCCCAGAGGCTCGCTGAGTGAAATGGCGAAACTCCAGGAGGCGATTGCCCGATTGTTGATTCTCCGGCCCAATCCGCGAGGGATGGAACGGGAGAGCAAGGCGGAGTCAAAGCGCCCGGACCTGTATTTGACCGGCCTGACGTCGTGGTATCGGTCCTTGTCTCAGGACTTGGATTGGACCATTGCGCTCCGAGACTCGCTGAAGGAGGTGTGGCCTGATCTCCAATCGCTCAGGCTTGTGGACGCAGGGCGCAATACGAAGGCGCTGCAACTGCCCTTTGACAAAGCGAGCGGAGCAGGGACTTGCGAACTCTTCTTCGAGCAGCTTTCGGATGGCGAGAAAGCGCTGATCGGACTTTACATGGTCCGGGCCGCCCTGGCAACAGGCGCAGCACACACGGTTTTCATAGATGAGCCGGACAATTACGTCGGGCTGCCGGAACTGCAGCCGTGGGTGCTTTCCCTGCGGGAGCTTTTGGATGACAAGCATCAGGCGATCCTCATTACGCATCATCCGGAAGTTCTGAGCAGCGCCGGCCAGGACCATGGCCGCTACTTGTGGCGGGACAATCACACCTCCCCGACACGCATTGGGCCATTAAAGATCCCGGAGGGCTTGTCACCCGCCGAAGCCATAGCCAGGGGGTGGGTCCATGCCTAATCGAACGCAAATCGTCTGCCTGCACGAGGGGAAAAAGGGCCGCAGCATCGACCCGCTCTTCATCCGGGCACTGCTCAAAAAGCTCGACCCTGCGTGGATTCGTCCCTGGCCGGGCAACAACGTGATCCGCACCGTGGATTGCGGCGGGCGCTCCACGCTGATTGCGAACCTGGCGAAGGAACTGAAGGCGGCTGACGAGGCTGGTGGAAATACCACGTTGATGGTCTGGGCGGATGTGGATGACGACATGGAAAGCCCGGAGAAGCTGAAAGATGCCTTTTGGGCCGCGGCCAAAGCCGCAGGCATTACGCCGGAGCAATTCCGCCAAGTGGTCTTTGCCTTTGCCGAAGACCGCTTGGAGAATTGGGTGGAGTTCCTCAACTCGGGTTGCACCGATGAGTCCAGAGAAGGACCGCGAGTGCAGGACGCCGAAGCGGTCAAAGCCGCCAGGCAGCTTGCCGACATGTGTTTGCAGGGAGCTCCAATCCCCAACATTCCGGCGTCCCTGGAATGGTCCCGCCGCAACTGGCGCGCCTTAAAGGCACGGATGGGCTGACACACCGCCCTCATCACCGCCGCCGTCACCGGCAAGATTGATGTGCGGGCGGTTAAACGGTACACTTTGGTTATGACTCGAGTGGCCATCAAACCGCAGTTGCTGCGCTGGGCGTGTGAACGCGCCGGGTTTGATGTTGCCGATTTGGAGCACAAGTTTCCCCATCTGAGCGATTGGGTGAGCGGGGCAGCGCAGCCCACGCTCAAGCAGCTCGAAGCGTTCGCTCAGGCGACCTACACCCCGGTGGGCTACCTGTTCCTGCCAGAACCGCCGGTGGAGAAAGTTCCTATTCCGGACTTCCGCGCGTCGGGCAATGAGCGCATCGGGCATCCTTCGCCGAATTTGTTGGACACCATTTATGTGTGTCAGCAGCGCCAGGAGTGGTTCCGCAATTACGCTCGCTCCATGGGAGAGCAACCGCTGGCCTTTGTCGGCTCGACCCGCGTGCCGGATGACGTGGTGTCCACGGCTGGGCGAATCCGGTCGGAGCTGGGTTTCGATGTGGAGGCGCGCCGTCAGATGCCGACGTGGACCGACGCGCTACGGCATTTCATCGAGCAGGCGGACAGCCTGGGCGTTCTCGTGATGTGCAACGGGGTGGTGCATAACAATAATTATCGGCATTTAGACCCGCAGGAGTTTCGCGGGTTTGCCATAGCCGATGACCTGGCACCGCTGGTGTTCATCAATGGCGCGGATACGAAGGCGGGGCAGATGTTCACCTTGGCGCATGAGTTGGCCCATATCTGGCTGGGGCAGTCGGCGGTGTCCGATTCCCAGCCCCTCGCCTTGCCGGATCAACGAGTGGAGCGCTGGTGCAACCAGGTCGCGGCGGAATTGCTCGTGCCGCTCGCCTTAGTGCGGCAGGAATACCGTGCCGAAGTCGAGCTAACCGAGGAATCCGCCCGGCTGGCCCGGCGCTTCAAGGTGAGCACGCTGGTGATCCTGCGCCGTGTTTTGGATGTCGGCGGGCTTACCCAACCGGAATTCTGGGAGGCTTATCACGCGGAGGTGGCCAGATTGGGGGCGATTCCGCGTGGGAGCGGAGGCAACTTCTATCTGACCCAGGCCGCCCGGGTCAGCAAACGGTTCGCGGCGGCGCTAGTGGCGAACACCCTGGAAGGTCAGACCCGTTACAATGATGCCTTCCGAATGCTGGGCTTCTCCAAGCTCTCGACGTTCCAGGAACTGGGGCGCAGCCTGGGGGTGGGGCTCGCATGAGCTATCTCCTGGATTCGGATGTTTTCATGCAGGCCAAGAACCTGCACTACGGCTTCGATTTTTGTCCGGACTTCTGGGAGTGGTTGATTGCCGCAAACGCAAATGGCCGGGTGTTTAGCATCGAAAAGGTGGGAGATGGGATTGAGGCCGGTGCGGATGAGTTGGCGGATTGGACGGCGGTTCGGGGGCCTGGTTTCTTTGTTAAACCCGATGCAGCCATTCTGCCGGCTCTGGCCGGGGTGAGCTCTTGGGCCAACAGTCAGGGTTATGAACCCACGGCGGTGAGCACGTTTCTGCAAAAGGCCGATTTCTATCTTGTGGCTCATGCCTTGGCCCATGGTCACGTGGTTGTCACGCATGAGGTTGCTGCTGCTTCGACCAGGAAAATCAAAATTCCCAATGCGTGCATTGGCGTGGGTGTCAAGTGCATGAGTCCATTTGAAATGTTGCGCCTTGAGCGGGCGCGGTTCGTCCTCGGCCCCCAACAATGAGCCAAACCAACGAGCGCGCATTCGAGACCTACGTTGAGGAAATCCTCCTGACACGCGGCGGCTGGGAATCCGGCACCAACGCGGAGTGGGACAAAGAGCGGGCGCTCTTTCCGGCCCGGGTGTTCGCATTCATCCGGAACACGCAGGCGAAACTGTGGGCGGAGATGGAGGCGCTCCACGGCGCGGGACTGGAGGCGTTGCTCCTCAATACGCTGGTGAAGGAGTTGGATGCGAAGGGGTCGCTGCATGTGCTGCGGCACGGGTTCAAGTTTTACGGCAAAACCTTTCGGGTTGCGTATTTCAAACCCGCGCACGGCGCGAATTTTGAGGTGCTGGAGCAGTTCGGGAAGAACCGGCTCACGGTTACGCGGCAGGTGCCGTGTCATCCCGGCGACAACCGGACGCTCGACGTGGTGCTGGCGCTCAACGGCCTGCCGGTGGCGACCATCGAGCTGAAGAATCCCGGCACCGGCCAAACCTGGCGGCACGCCATCCGCCAATACAAGGAGGACCGCGACCCGCGCGCGCCGCTGTTTCAGTTCACGAAACGGGCGCTGGTCCATTTCGCGGCCGATCCGAATGAGGTCCATACGACCACACAGCTTGCGGGCGGCAAGACGCAATTTCTGCCGTTCAATCGCGGAAGCCACCCCGGCCAGATCATTTGCGGAGCGGGCAATCCGCCGCACGAATCCGGTTACCGCACGGGCTACTTCTGGGAGGATGTGCTCCGATTTGACAGCTTCCTCGACATCCTCGGCCATTTTCTCTTCCTCGAAAAGAAGGACGAGAAGCTGGACGACGGTCGGGGGGGCCGGCGAATTGTCACGAAGGAAACGATGGTGTTCCCGCGTTTCCACCAGTTGGACGCGGTGCGAAGGCTCATCGAGACGGCCCGCGTGGACGGACCAGGAAGCAATTATCTGATTCAGCACTCGGCTGGCAGCGGCAAGACGAACAGCATCTCGCGGCTCTCGCACCGGCTCGCCAGCCTGCACGACGCGAAAGACGCCAAGGTCTTCGACTGTGTGGTGGTCATCACGGACCGGCAAGTGCTGGACCGGCAGTTGCAGGACGCGATTTATCAGATTGAGCATGCGCAGGGCGTGGTGAAGGCGATTGACCAGGATTCGAAACAGCTTGCGGCGGCGCTGATCGACGGGACGAAGATCGTTGTTACCACGTTGCAGAAGTTCCCGTTCGTGCTGCGCGGCCTGCTTTACGCCGCAGGTGCGGAGAACCAGGGAGAAGCCACTCCCGAACAAAAGGCGGGGGCTGCAAAGTGGGAAGCAGAGATTGCGAAGCGGCGTTACGCCATCATCGTGGACGAGGCGCATTCGAGCCAGACGGGAGAGACCGCGCGCGAGCTGAAGGCGATTCTCGGCGCGGCCACCGCCGGAGAATCAGATGAGGAAATGCCGGACTGGGAGGACCGGCTGAACCAGGTGATGCAGTCCCGCGGACGGCAGCCGAACCTGAGCTTCTTCGCATTCACCGCCACGCCCAAGGGCAAGACCCTGGAGCTGTTCGGGCGAAAGGGCGCGGATGGACGGCCCGAGCCGTTCCATCTCTATTCAATGCGGCAAGCCATCGAAGAAGGCTTCATCCTCGACGTGGTGAAGAATTACACGACCTACGCCACCTATTACCGGCTGGTGAAGGCCATCGAGGAAGACCCGAACCTGCCCAAGAAGAAAGCGGCGCGGGCGCTGGCCAAGTTCATGAGCCTGCACCCGCACAATATCGAGCAAAAGACCGAGGTGATGGTGGAGCATTTCCGGCAGAAGGTGATGGGCCATCTCGGCGGGCGCGCCAAGGCCATGGTGGTCACGTCGTCGCGCTTGCACGCGGTGCGCTACATGCAGGCCTTCGAGCGCTACATCGCGGAGAACAAGATCACCGACGTGCGCCCGCTGGTGGCCTTCAGCGGCACGGTCAGAGACCCGGACACGGGTTTGGAATACACCGAGCCGGGCATGAACAAGGATTGCGTCACCGGCGAATCCATTAGCGAGAAGCGGCTGCCGGAGCGATTCGCCTCGCCGGATTACCAGGTGCTCCTGGTGGCGAACAAATACCAGACCGGTTTCGATCAGCCGTTGCTCTGCGCGATGTACGTGGACAAGCGGCTTGATGGCGTGCAGGCGGTGCAGACTCTCTCGCGGCTCAACCGCAAGATTCCCGGCAAGCAAACGCCTTTCGTGCTCGATTTCGTCAACGAAGCCGAGGACATCTACCGCGCCTTCAAGCCCTACTACGATGCCACCAGTTTGCAGGAGGCCTCCGACCCTCAGAAGCTGGAGACATTGAAACACGAACTGGATGCGGAACAGGTTTATTTCTGGAGCGAGGTCGAGGCGTTCGCCAAGGTCACCAGCAACGAGCAGGTCATCAAGCTGCGGCGCGCGAACCCCTTTGACAAATTCCAGCTTGGGCTGCGGCAGCTTATCGAGAGCCTGATGGTCGAGCGTATGGCGGACAACGACAAGATCGTGACTCGATATATGGACGACAAAGAGTTTGGTGATGCGGCCTTCGCGGCCTTGTCCAAGGCGATCTACGATTCTATTCCCGAGGCCATGGCGCCACAGCACAAATAATTTCCCGCGGGTTGGCCGGTTCAGCCTCCCGGGCCGCCTCTGCCTCGTGGCCGCGCGCTTCGAAAGGACGGGCCCGCACAGGCGGCAGTTGCGCGTCAACCAAGAAACCCATTCCTAGAAGGGGTCCACCCATAGAAAGGTTCATTGTTCATCCTCAAGTCTCCAAAGGCCCTTGGCGCGTGTTCTCTGAAGGCCGGGCTCGCATCCATTTGTGCAAGTTGCTATTGGCGCCTTTTGAGGCGCCCAGTCCCACCCGCGCGGCGATGTCTTTGATCCAAAGCGTTGTCTCCTTTCTCAACCGCGCGGCAATCGCCAGCTTCCCCGGATCGCTCTTTCGCCGCACGGCCTGCTCCAAGGATACGCCAGCAACCGCTCCTGGGGCCGGAGCAGGTGCGCGCGCACCGGATTGAGATGCATGTAATCACACGCCCTCCGCAGGTGGCCGTCGCCGCTGCCATCGACCAATTGCGCTTTGTAACGGCCACTGAGAACATGGCCGACAAGCTTGCGCCGGTGATTCAGCCGGATGGTGTAGGTGCTCTGCAGCCACGCCATGCCCGCCACCAGATTCGCGTTGGGGGTCTCCAGCACCAAATGATGATGGCTGCGCATCAGGCAATAGGCATGCACCTCCCAGCCGGTCTTCTGGCAGGCCTCCGCCAGCGTCTTGACGAAGTCCTGCCGGTCCACGTCATCGAGATAGATGCTTTCGCCCCGGTCGCCCCGGCTCATCACGTGGTATATGGCCCCCGGGTATTCAACACGCGGTTTTCGCGGCATGTTTGTTGATCTGCCGCTTTGAAATTGCTTTTCGCGCGTTCGCGGGTACTGAGCGCTGCGCGGATGAATCGCTTATTTCATTTTCAGTCTTTCCAGCGTGACGCGCCTGTGGGAGCGGGTGGACCTGCCCGCCCAACGTGGCTTGAAAACTCTGAATTCAGTATCCTGGCGCCATTTACCACGCGATGAACCGGGGAGACCGCCGGGAAGCGATCTTTGTCGATGACAAGGACCGACTGGTGTTCCTTGAGACTCTGGGCCAAGCGTGCCAGAAGACCGACTGGCAAGTCCACGCCTGGTGTCTGAAGAGCAATCACTTTGACTTGGTCATCGAAACGCCGCGGGGCAACCTGGTGGATGGGATGCAGTGGTTGCTTGCGGTTTATACCAACCGCTTCAACCACCGGCGGAAGGAATTTGGGCATCTCTTCAGCGGGAGATATTCGGATTGCAAAACGTTTGCGGCTGGAGACAACGATGACCTTGGCCTGGATCGCGCAGAGCCTGCATACGGGCACCGCAGGCCATGTTTGCTGCCTGCTCTATCGCAAAGAGGGAGACAAGCCGGATTGTGAAGACACCAATCCAGAGCAGACAATAAGGGATGAGTTGTTCTGACCCCGCTACGAACCTGCTGGGGGCCCCGCAGAGGCGCCTGCCTCATGGCAAACCGCACTCCCGCTGTTTCGATAGTGAACTGACACTTGCAGGCTCGTCTTCTTCGGCCACCAGAACTAAAGGCGATTGACGCACTCTTGATCGTACCCGCGGTCCGTTCTTACGCTTGACTCGGCAGCCCATTCGCGGGCAACGTGGCACGCGCCGACAGAAATGAAAGAAGACAATCCGATACGCGGCAATCCCGCGAGAACCCACCCCGCCAACACCCGGAGAAGCAACGCCAAGCTACGCCCTCTTTGCCTGTTATTGGGCCTGCTCATGATGGCATGGATGCCGTTGAGGATTCGCGGCCAAAGCCCCCCTAACGACCTGTTTGCCAATGCCCTGGCGCTCACCGGCAGCAGCGGGAGCGTCAGCGGCTCCAATGCCGGTGCGACGCTTGAGCCTGGAGAACCGGAGCTTTGGCCTTACATTGGCGGGGCCTCGGTTTGGTACATCTGGACCGCCCCAACAACGGCTCTCACAACCTTCGACACCCTCGGAAGCTCCTTCGACACCCTGCTGGCCATTTATCATGGAGCCTTTACAAATCTTTTTGCCGTCGGCCGGTCCGATGACATGGGCGGGAGCACCGCCAGCCAGACCCAGTTTCTTGCCATGCAAGGCCAGACCTACATGATCTCGGTCGATGGTATCCTCGGGGCCACCGGGGACTATGCCCTGAGCTTTTGGCAGGGGGACCTGCCGCCAAGGTATTTCCGTGAGCCGCAGAGCACGAGCGTCCCCATTGGCTCGACCGTCACGTTTACCAGCAGCCAATCACCGGGGCAGAACCCTTGGAGCTTTCAGTGGCTCAAGGAAGGTGTCGCGATTAGTGGGGCAACCGACTCGAGTTACTCGATCACCAATGTTACAATGAGCGACGCTGGCGATTACAGCGTTTTTCTGAGCAACTGGGTCGGCACGGCAACCAGCTCTAACGCGGCCTTGACCGTTGAGCCGCTGGTGATCGACTCCCGTCCGCAGAAAGTGATTGTGGCGGCGGGATACGGCGCCTGGCTCGACGTGCAGGCCGCCGGGCCTGCGCCGATAACTTACCAGTGGTCGAAGAATGAGAGTGAGATCCCCGGCGCAACCAATTCGACCTACTCCCTCCGGAGCGCCACCGCCTTGGACGCCGGAACGTACACCGTTAGCGTAACGGACGCCCTCACCAATGCCGTCAGCACCGACGCGGTGGTTGAAGTCATTGCTCCGTACACCTTTGCGACGCTTGCCGGGAAGGCAGGGTCCGCTGGGAGCACTGATGGACGAGGGCCCGCCGCCAGGTTCAATTCGCCGCATGGAATCGCGGTCGATAATCTGGGCTATGTCTATGTCACCGAAGTCGGCAATTCGACCGTAAGGAAGATCACGCCGGGCGGAACAGTGACCACGCTTGCCGGTCAGGCGGGCAGCGCGGGCAGCGCCGACGGTCCGGGGACAACCGCGCGGTTTAACGGCCCCTGGGGCATTGCGGTGGACGGCGTCGGGAACCTGGTCATAGCGGACACGGGCAATCACACCATCCGGGAGATCAAGACCGATGGCTCTGTCACCACCCTCGCCGGCCAGGCGGGCCAGGCCGGGTACGCAGACGGCGCCGCATCGGGCGCCCGCTTCGATAATCCCGCGGATGTAGCGATTGACACAAAAGGTAACCTCTACATCGCCGACCACGACAACGACTGCATCCGGGTTTTGACGCTGGCGAGAACGGTTTCCATCGTGGCGGGCCTGGGATTTTCCAGGCCCATGCAGGCGACGGATGGTCCCGCGCCCAAGGCCCGGTTTTACCGGCCATGCGGCTTGGGATTCGACCGAGACGGGAACCTATACATCGCCGACGAGTACAACTCGCTCGTGAGAAGGCTTTCACCGGACCAGGGGGTCAGCACGGTGGCGGGTTACCCTGACGCGATGGGCAGCGCCGATGGAACCGGGAGTGCGGCCCGGTTCAATTTCCCCCATGGCGCAAAGGCAGATATGGCGGGCAACGTCTATATCGCCGATTACAAGAATTGCACCATCCGCCGGGTCACGCCCGGCGGCGTGGTCACGACCCTGGCCGGAATGCCAGGCCAAGCCGGAACGGCGGACGGCACCGGCATTGCCGCAAGATTTTCCCAGGTTCGCGACATCGCCGTCGATAGATGGGGCAATCTCTACGTCACCGACTTTGACAACCAAACCGTTCGGAAAGGTTGGGCTTCGGACGCGAGCCTCCCTCCTGAAGTCACCGTTCAGCCCCAGAGCCAGACCGTTGCCAACGGGGCCGGGTTGTTGCTCTGCGTCGCCGCGGGCAGGACCGGCATGCTGTCGTTCCAGTGGCGGCTCAATGGGTCGGCGCTGCCGGGAGAGACCAACGACGTGTTGCAAGTGGCCCAGGCCAATCAAACCAACGCCGGGGTCTATTCCGTCCTCGTCAGCAACCAGTTTGGCAGCGTCGCCAGCAGCAACGCCGTCGTTCAGGTGGTCGTGCCGCTGGAGATGCAGGCGCCTCAATGCCTGGCCAATGGCACCGTTCGGCTCCTGTTGCGCAACAGCGACGGCACGCTGCCGCGTGATGCGTCCGCATTGGCCGTGCAATGGCGAAACACGCTCCCCGGGCGGACGGACACCAACTGGGCATGGCTAGGTTCGAGCCTCTTCTCGACCAACGGCTTTCTGGAGATCGATGACACCAATGCTCCGGGCCAACGGATGAGATTCTATCGCGCGCTGCAACAGTGACAGAGAGGATTCGCTTCGGCCGACAGATAGCGAAAATGGAAGAGATCGAAGTTGCACATCGCCGCCAATTTCGCCTGATACCGTCGCCATTGGCTGGTACGGATGCCCCTGCCATGAGGGCCACTTTCAACTGCACCTCCGTCTCCAACTCTGCCAGAGAGGACGCCACTACTCGATCCTGAGGGTTCACGGCGTTGAGCACCTCGGCGCTCTCCGGCTCGTCCACTCGCAGCTTCAGCAGACAGCTCGTGTCTAAATGGATCATCCGCGTCCTGGGCGGGTGATGAGGATCTCGTCCTCCGGTTGCTCCCGGTGGCCGGGGGTGCAGGCGGTTCCGTCGGCCTTGGAAGGCCCTTACGCCGCGCAGTCAATATTCCGAAGCTCAGACACCTGCAGGCTGTAGAACTCTGATTCGGGCATTTCCGCCCCGGAGAGTTCGTCCACCACGTATTGGAGATCGACTTCGTTCCCGTCCCGAATCGCATCGACTATGACCTGCAGGCTCTCTTGCAGGAGGGCGGTGACATTCCCGACCCACTGCGAGACGATGGGGTTTGTCTTCGGAGCGGCCTGGAGCATCATCTCCGCTTCCTCGATCAGCTCTTGGGCCAGGCCAATGGCCTCTTCGGAATTCCCCTCCCGGGCCAGCGTCATTAGTTCCATGAGATTCTCCCGCATATTATGACTGTCCAAGTACTCGCGGAACTCCCGGCTGGTCAGCGCCTCGAAGGTCTGTCCGCTCTTGATAGCCGCCGGCACAGTCTTGAGCGGGTTGAACCGGCCCTCCTCGAGGGTCATGCAACGGCCAGAGTTCTTGAGGATGTATTTCTGGGCCAGGCCGTCGGCGAGTTGGTTCTGCTGGCGGGGAATCTTGGTTCACTCAGGTTCCATTCTGGCGAAAGCCCCGGAAGACTCAAATCCCCTTACGTTGCACGGTGTCAGGGCCGGTTCGCTGGACTAACCTGTCCGTAGATGCCCTATCCTCGCAACAGCGCCAGCGCCTCCACGGTTGGGCAGCGGCCTGATTCAACGAGCATCTTCCGAAAAGCCACCCGCTCTGGGTGGTTGAACTCGAGCAGACGCGCCGTCACTTCGCCGATGTCTGTCAACGGCTCGATGCGGCCCCCATTCACCTGAAAGTGCTCATTCCATCGGTCGGTTCGAGGATTGTAAAACCGAACCAGTGCTCCGGTGCGCACGCAGACCGAACCGAGGTCCGCACCCTTGTGCCGGTTGCAGTGGAAACAGGCAAACGCCAGGTTTTCCGCCACACTGCGGCCGCCGTGCTTGACGCTGTGGATGTGGTCCACCTCGCAGCCATGATAGACGTCTCGCTCGTGGACCAGACAGTATTCGCACACACGATAGGCGCGCTTGGCCACCAACCGCTGCAAGGCCTCACTCACCTCGCTGCTCATGAGCCGCCAACTGCCGAGCCCGCGCCCTGGCCAGATTCATCAGCAACTCCAAATCCTCGTAGTGGTCTAACTCGCGGCGCTCCTCAGGAGTCAGGCCGGTCGTCTTCTCACGTTCGAGCAAATCTCTGGCCCGCTGCCGCGCTTCAACCGAAGGCTCAAACTCCGAGACCTCGCGCGGCCCGCGCCGGGCGATGAACTCAGCCACTTCCTCGTAAGCTTTCACAAAGACAGCCTCCCACCTGCGGTGGGCGATCTCAAGCCCCAATTCAGCGGGCGATTAAGCCCGCCGGTCGGGCGCCAGCGCAATTTCGCCTCGCGACAATGGTAACGGATCCGCGGTTCCCATCGGCGTTTTGTTAACGCGGAGATCTTGGCCGGAGAATTGGGCATTGATGATTATCAGGGGTCACCCATAGCTTGGATCATCTCGGTATTGGCGGTTGGCTCAGCGTGACGGCGGCACCCCCATGCCTCGCATGCTCCGCATCAAATACCTCCGGACGATGTATCACGTCTGGGAACAGAGATATCGCGTGCTTAAACCAAACCGCGTATGCACCACCTTCTGTGGCTGGCCGTGGATCGACCGGTTCATGGCCGTCTGGAAACAGTGCGGGTTTCGCCCGGTAAGCCACCTGATGTGGGTAAAGTCGCACTGCTCGCGGGAGGGTTACACCCGCGGCTATCACGAAGTGGGGTTCCTTCTGGGCGGGGGGAGTGAGGTGACAGGAGCGCGCCAAATGTTTACGGGGTGAACAGGTGCCTGCCTATTGCCTGATGCCGAACCATTATCACCGGGTGGTGGAAACACCGGAACCGAATCTGGTGGCCGGCATGGCTTGGCTGCAAAGCACTTACACGATCCAGCTCAACCATCGCCACGTAAATATTCGGGCAAACAGGAGAAAACAGAGAAAACGGAGAAGGGCATTAGTGGCTTCCAGCAGGGCGCGATGGCCCACGCAGGTCACTTGCCCGTGCGCAATTGCGAGCCCACGGCAACCGGGCCCTCGCTCGGCTCCTTGCCTCAGTTTCCTCTGTTACCTCCTGTTTAGCCGAATGTTTACATCGCCACAAACTTTTTGGCCGCGTCTTTTCCGGACGCTACAAGGCGCAACTCGTCGAGGGCAGCGGCACCCGATATTTGCGGACGGCCTGCGATTATGTCCATCTGAACCCCGTGCGCACGCATGCTCAAAACCGGCGGACGGCTGTTATCCTGTCCCTGGAGCAGTTAGAGCGCGTATTTGGCGGCGGCAGAACATCGGCCAGGCTGGATTCGGGTGGAGCGTTTGCTGGGAGAGCACGGCGTCCGGGAGGAGAGCGTGGCGGGCCGGCAGCGGTTTGAAGAACGGATGGAACGGCGGCGGGCGGAGGAGGCTGACCCCGAGGCGCTCAAAGCTTTGCGGCGCCAGATGTTGTTGCGGATGGAGGGCGAATTGGGTGAGCATCATGCGGTGGGGACGTCCAAGGCGGCGAACACAAAACTGCACAAACATACGCGCGGTGAATCGGCAAACAATGCGGCGCGGAGGCGCCTGGGCATCTGAGACAATGCGAACCCACGAACAACATGAACCGATCTATGGTTTGACCCCTTTCACAACTCCGGCACCGGCCCGAAATGGTCTGACACCGACGAAGGTCTCGCGCCGCTGCGTTTTGTAGCAGCTATTGCTGTACCGCCCAGTCGCTGCGGGGTCTCCACGCCTCCGGGTGAGGTTGATTGTCGCGATTTCAGTTGTGCGCGGTTCTCGGGGGATAAAGCAAATCCCGACGCTTCACCAAAGAGACGTGACTGTCCGCAAAGAGAACGTTGTACCCCCCCGAATGCGGTGGCGCGTCTTCGACGCCGTACAACGGAAATGGCCAGCGCCACGACCACGGCTGCATCGCCAAGTAGCCCCCACCGATGGTGTGCTTGCCGTGCCCGGCGCGTGCGTCAGCGACAGTGTACGTCTCGCTGGGCGCGAGGACTCCGTGTTCAGAACGGCTCCTCTGAACAAAGTCAGCAGCGCCCCACGTCCCGAGGCCGAGGCGAGGCGAGTTTCCGCCGAAGTGCGCAACCCCCTGCCCGAGCCGGTTCGTTGTCCAGTCTGGGGTGGCGACGGGCCCCGCTATGCCGAAAGCGTTGTAGGCATAGCTCAAAGACAGAACGGATACGTCTCCACTTGGAGCCTTGCGGAGCCGAATGTCTCCGTGGCGTGCCACATAGGTCGGGCAGTTCCAGGAGCGATTTGTGCAACTCAGGGGTGCATAGGGGTACAAGTTTGCCGCCCAGATGTGAGTTTCCGGGCGGCCACCATCCTTGAATGGCCCGCCCCGCAGGGGCGGGTAATGGTTGCCATCGGCGAGGTACATCGCCATCGCACGGCCGATTTGGCCCAAATTGTTTCCGTAGACCGTCTGTCGGACACGCTCTTTGGCCCCCGCAAGTGCAGGCAGCAGCAGCGCCGCGAGGATGGCCAGCACAGCAATCACCACCAGAAGCTCGACCAGGGTGAATCCACGGCCCGCCGCCGATGGGACCGTCCTTAAGGAGTTAGGCTTTGCCATCATTACTCCATTAGACGCGAAACTCGAAAAACTGCTCCCGTTTTTCTAGACATTCTACATTTGGCGTTGCCAATGGATAGCGGTAAATGCCCAATGCGTAATGAGGAATACCGCCGTAGCGGGGTCAGAACAGCTTATCCATTATTGTCTGCTCCGGATTGGTGTCTTCACAATCCGGCTTGTCTCCCTCTTTGCGATAGAGCAGGCAGCAAACATGGCCCGCCGCACCGGTATGCAGGCTCTGCGCGATCCAGGCCAAGGTCATCGTCGTCTCCTGCCGCAAACGTTTTGCAATCCGAATATCTCCCGCTGAAGAGATGCCCAAATTCCTTCCGCCGGTGGTTGAAGCCGTTGGTATAAACCCCAAGCAACCACCGCA
>JAJYHY010000089.1 GCA_021784555.1 bacterium | reverse complement strand
GCGGCCCCAGCTAAAGCCCACAAACCCGACCCTCCAGCGTACAACTCCGTGGCACCCGAACCAATGTGCCCGGAACAATCCGCCGCTACATCCCACCCGTTACACCGCCAGAGTGTGGCGCGTTACAGTATTGGAGTGTTGGAGTGGTGGAGTATTGGAGTATTGGAGTGCTGGAGTGCTGGAGTATTGGAGTGTTGGAGTATTGGAATATTGGGTCTCCATCGCTCCATTGCTCCATCACTCCATTACTCCATCGCTCCACGGCTCGGTCCCCGCCCTTGGCGTTCCTGCCGGATGGAGTCGAATAACCAGGCCTTGGCAAAGGCCCAGTGACGTTCCACAGTACGCTCGGTCACATTCAAGGCCTCCGCCACCTCGCGATTCGTAAGCCCGCCGAAAAACTTCATAACCACAACCCGGGCCTTTTCCGGTTCATCGCGTTGCAGCCGCTCGAGCGCCTCATTCACCAGCAGCACTTTCTCGTCCGGGGTGCTGTCGGCCAGTTCCAATTTCTCGACCTCCACCCGCTGCAGATCGCCTCCGTGCTTGGGACGGCGCTTCTTTCGCGCCCGCTCAATCAGGATGCGCCGCATCGCCTCGGCGGCCGCGGCGAAGAAGTGCCCTCGATTCTGCCAATGGACTTCTTGTTCCCGGCTCAGGCGCAGCCAGGCCTCATGCACCAAGGCCGTAGCCTGCAGCGTCTGGTTTGCCGGCTCGCGGGCCATTTTCCCAGCCGCCATTCGCCGCAGGTCATCATAGACCAACGAAAACAACCGGTCTGTCGAGTTTGGATCACCCCGTTCGACAGCCTCAAGAATATGCGTGACTTCGCTCATGCCGCAAGCCGGTGCATTGTGCCCCGCGCACGCCACCCGATGCGAGGCGGCTCGGCGCGTCGGATCCCGACTACTAAAGTCAGCATGCCAGCCAGAATTAGGCCGGTCAACACATTCAATTCAGCGCCACCGCAAGAGGGTCGGCCATCAATTGGGCCGCTTTAGAGGAGCGCTGCCGGTGATGCACGTCGGCTTTCCCGGCCAAAACCGCGCATGTATAGTGGGGATGGATGGTTCCGTTCATGGACGTCATCGAAATTGTTCGCCCCGGCTTGCAAACGGAGACAAGTAGAAAGGCATTGATTCTTGAGAACTGCGGAAGGTCGTTATGAACTCCGATGAGAAGAAATCCTGGATTGAGCGGCGTCTTTTCGACACGTCGCGGGTATGAGCCAAGGACGTCCAAATGTTCTTGGCCGGCGCGCTCGCATTCGTAGGCTCGTGAGCCTAGGCCGCTTTGCGCTCGGCCTTGAGCCGCTCGGCCAGAAACGTCTTAAGCAGGCTCTGATAGGGCACATCCATGCGGTTGGCCACGGACTTGAGTTCATTGAGCATGGAGACTGGCAGCCGCAGCGAAATGGTCGTAGTCGTCGGTTTCAGGTTCGGGAACACCACCCGCTGGGCCTTGCTCCAGTCAATGTCCTTCCCAGCGTCATCGGGGGCGTCAGGCACGTACAGTTTCATTTTCCGCTTTGGCATAGGCTCGTCGTTCCTTGCGGCTCATCGGCCGCGCGCTGATGACCCGGATTCTTCCCTCCCGCACCGTGAACGCCACAAACAAGCGGCGCTCTTCGCGGGTACGCCCCAACGCATCCCACCGGACCTTTGTCCCGGAGTGCCCCGGGTCCGGATGCACCAGCAGTGGCCGCTGCGCGAACACCCGCTCGGCTTCCTCCAGGGAAACACCATGCCTGGTAGCGCTCTTGGCCACGTTGCCCACGTCCCACTCGAAACCAACGCATTGCGCCGGGTCGAACGTCATCGCTGGGCAAACTATATCATCATTATATACAGGCCAAACGCTGAGGACCGCGCGACCGCGCGATTGATCTGGACGAGCGGTTCGGCCTCACGCCTATTCTGCACCGGTCAGTTTCAGGGTGGTGACGTGAACCAAATCTACAATCTCCACTGCGCCCGCCTCGTCCGCTATGCCGATTGTCCGGCCACCAGGGACGATCCAGACAAAGTCCTGGTGGGGAATCTCAAAGCGCCTCTGATCCGACAGGTAAATGGTAAAAGGCTTGAATGGGGCCTTCTCTCGCGCCTTTCTGACTTGTTCTGCCGTCATGCTCGAATTATCGTTGAACGCTCCTCGGATGTCCAGCCCGAGCGCCACGCACACTTGCCTCTTCCATTCCCCTGTCGGGTTTTAACTGGCGGCCGGCGCATTACCTGGTTAGAACGACAATGCGGCCCCAGCTTTCGGGCAGCCGGGCATGGGGCATCCAAACGGTGGCGTGCTGAGATCAAGGTTTGTCTTTGCGTTTGAATAAATTCGTCGATCTCGGAAAGCGTGGCGTCCAACTCCCGCCGGGCTGCAAGGACCTCATCGAAATGCTCGAGCGGGGCAAAGGTCGCGCGGCTGAGAAGCCTAGATTCTGGCCAGACGTACGGCTGCCGGAGTTGGCAAAGCATTTCTCGATGCTCTTAAGGCCGGGGGTACGAGCCAGGCAGTTGGTCATCACGTGGCCTCTGGCAAGCAGCTATCTCCACTTCACGAACGAGGCGCGATCACTCGCGGTTCAGGCGATCATCAATGAGGGGACGAGTCGTGAATCGGCGATTCGTAAATCCGCCGTCCGTCAGGTCTTCGACGCAGCCGGTCTGAGTCCCATTCTTGACGCGCCCGCGCCCGGCGCGTCATTTATCCGGGTGCTCGAGTACCAACTCCCGAACAGCGCGCCAGAAATCGACCAACTGATTCTGGACGTGCTTCGGCGCGGGTTTGGGTTAGCCGAAGGCGTTAGTCTCCACGTCAGCCTCTGGAGAGGGTGAGGCCTTCCTGGCAAACCTACCCAACACGCATGGCAAAAAGATGAAAGAACGACATTCTATTGCCCTCATGTTTTCGGCGTTCTTGCCCCTCCCCACTTCCTTGGCACAATCTCGGGGTTGGGCGGCAGCACACCGACCGACATGAACGAGAACACACCGCATCCAACGTCGCGGCATTGGGGAGCGCGGGTTCCCGTGTGGCTTCTCGTCACGAGTGGGTTTCTTGCTCTCTATTGCGCGTTGAGCGGGGAGTCACACGGCCTGAAGGCGTGGCTCTCGCCCCTCGGTCCGTGGTCTGTTGCGTTGCTTGTCTCCGGCCGCTTTCAGACTTTCCGCAGGACCAAGCCGGCAGTTTACTGGAGTTTAAACGCTTTTGTCTGTTCCGCCGCCGTAGTTCTCACCTATTCGTTTCTTCCGGTCCCACATTCCTTAGCACCTGTCGCCCTCCTCGGCGGGTTGGCCGCGCTCTCCACCCTTCTCTTGGCCAAAAGGCCCCCGGAGATCATGCGCGGCACGCGTAATGGCATGCTCGAATTCCTCAAGGAGTTGGACCGCCAGGCACACGGCGCCGGCAAAGCCGCAGGCGGCGTCTTCGGCAAGCCCGTAGCGCAGGCTTTGACACCGGACAACCAAACCGCCGAACTTTATAGTCCCGCCGCATTCCGCAAACATAGCAGGAGGCGATCGGTCCGCCAGCGGTTGCGAGAGGCGCTGCGCAAGCTCTTCAAATGGCTAAAGACCAAGCGCTGAGTAGCCCGTGCCTCAGGTGTTATGGGATTGACCAAAGTCACGACAAAGCTCTCGAACCTTTCGGACCGGGCGAAGTCATTCGAAGGCCTGTTTTTGGTCGACACGGGCGCGGCCGACTCCATGGCCCCCTCGGACGAGTTGAAGAAGCTCGGCATTCAGCCCGAGGGCAAGACCTCATACGAGTTGGCCGATGGCACCCTCCGGGAGTACGAATTCGGTCTGGTGCGAATCGAGTTTATGGGAGAAACGACCGCCGGGAGGGTCATCTTCGCCAGTCCGGGAGCCGAGCCGCTTCTGGGAGTGACGGCCCTGGAGTCCGTCGGCATCATGGTCGATCCGGCCAGTAAGACGCCCAAACGCCTGCCCGCCATTCCGCTCACGTAAAAGGGCGCGATTAAAAGCGTCGGGCAGGCGCGGGGTCCGCGATACGGCAGGATGCAATCCGGCGCTACGTGCCGAAGATTCTTGTCTTGCGCCCCTTCGGGTTTCCCGGCTGAGATTTGGCTTGAAACCCGAGTCAGCGCGTGGAATACAATTTGGGCCTATGACTCATTGTACCAATCAGGATGTTCTTGCTCGTTTAAGCATAATTTATTGTCTCGGCCTTTGCCTCGGCGCCGGTGCGGCGGGCGAACCGCCGGTCATCACCCCCGGCAGGCATGGCAGTCCGCCATCGGATGCTTTCGTGCTTTTCGACGGGCACGACCTCTCGAAATGGCAGAGTGCTTCGGGAGGGAAGGCAAAGTGGAAGCTTGGAGACGGCTACATGGAGGTCAATCCTGGCACCGGCAATATCGTGACCAAGGAGCAGTTCGGCGCCGTCCAATTGCACGTAGAATGGGCAACGCCGTCGGTGGTCACGGGAGAAGGGCAGAACCGGGGCAACAGCGGCGTTTATCTCCAGGGCCGCTACGAGGTGCAAGTCCTGGACTCCTACCATAATAAGACCTACTACAACGGTCAGGCCGGGGCTATCTATAGCATTTCGGCGCCCCTGGTCAACGCCTGCCGCAAGCCGGGTCAGTGGCAGACATACGACATCATATTCCATCCGCCACACCCTTGGAATGGCCGAATTGTCGATGGCTCAATCACAGTACTGCAGAATGGCGTCCTGGTTGAAGACCATGTGACGCTCATCGGAAAATCCACGACCGCCGCCCTGTTCCACGGCGCTGTTGCCACCGGCCCTCTCGTGCTGCAAGACCATGGCCATCCGGTTCGCTACCGCAACATCTGGCTTCGAAAACTGTAGTTTGAGCCTGGCCCGACAGCCACCTTATCGCCGGTTCGCCCGGGCGTGGCGCATTCCGGACACGACAAATCCCAGCGGCTTCACGATCTTACCCGAGGGGAGGCGATACGGTTCCTCTCCGAAATTGACAGTTGCGGTCATGCCGTTTGAGAAGACGGTCTGCTGGACGTTGCGGTCGGGGGTGAGAAAGCGGTGGTCGAGCATTTCGGAGTAACCGGCAGCGCGGACGTAGGGGCAGGTGTTCCGGTAGCTTTGAACGAACCGGGCCTTTTCGGCCTTCCAAAGCCGGGCGTTGAACATGAACATGGGCGGGGTTCCGTAGAGGACGTTGAAGAGGTCCCGTTTGTCCCAAAGGGTGGGCAGCTTATTATTGTAATCGCCCCAATACCATTGGGCGACGACGCAATCGTGATAGACCAGCTCCCACAGGGGAATGCGATAGGCCTGGCCGAGTTGGAACTTCGCCACCCGCTCCGGCGGCTTGTCCCAGATGCGCTGCATGTTGCGCCCGGCGTCGGGCACGCGGTACGGGGCGAGGCTGAGCATGCCTTCGAAATAATCGACGTCGGGAACGGCGGCGTCGATTCCGGTCTCGGAACCGGTGACCAGTTTGAATTCGCGCGAGACGCAATCCAGCAGGCGCATTCTCTGTTGGCGGCTGTCGGTGCGGGTCATGGGATGGTTGGTGCTGTAGCATTCGCGCCAGGGGGAGGCGGCGGTGGTGTCGATGAAGCGGCACTTGTAGGGATGCGTGGCCAAATCGGCCGAGATTCGCTTCCGGGCATAGCCCAGCGCCCGGCTGTCGCAGAGGACGCCGCAGTAGAACCATTTGCCGTCCCGGCCCCTGACTCCCCAGCCGTGCATCCAGCTCCCATCGGGTCGGAGAATGATGTCCTTGGGCCAGCCGGCGGTGGGCCAGTCAGGATGTACACCACGCAGGAAGGGGAAATCGGCCGGGTTCATAATGTCCTGGTAAATATCGTAGCGGCTGGTCAGCACCTTCATCTGGTTGAGGGCGCGCAATTGCTCGGGCGATCCGCCCCGGCTCCAGAGAATGTGTTTGATGCCCGCCGCCTGCATTGCCTTGACCATCTCGACCGGGTCGCTGTCCCAGTTCCAGACGTTGACCGCGCCGACGAGCAGGTCCACGTTTGGGTTTTCGCGTCGCTTTTGGGCCAGCGTCTTGGGGAGTTATGGCTGGAGGCCGGCACAATTTCAATCTCGAAAGCAGAGGAGCCGTTTTGGGGCGAACACCCCGGTGTAAAGAAGCGAACTTTGTGATTATCTTGATTGTGCTTGGGTAATAAAAGCCCGAAACTGTCGAAAGACAGAACGGAAACCAATTATCCAAGCATTTTTCGTTTCGTATAGAACGAGGAGAAGGAGGAGAATATGAGAACAAGAACTACAGTTACAATGGCAACCATACTCGGGTTGACAGCGGTGTTGAGCCTCGCGCCCGCGCTTTCAACACAAGGAGCCATGACGGGCCTCAAAGCGCAGGCGGACCAGTTTTCGAAGAAAGACTTCCAGTTTGTAAAGGCCGCGGCGCGTGGGGGGATGATGGAGGTGGAGTTGGGCAAGATTGCCCAGCAGAAAGGCGGCATCCCCGCCGTGCAAGACTTTGGCAAACGGATGGTCACCGACCACGGTCAGGCCAATGCCGAACTCAAGCAGTTGGCCGAAAACAAAGGCGCCATCTTGCCGGGCATGCTTTCACGCAAAGAGCGCCGACAGGTCCAACATCTCGAGGGGCTTTCACCCGTGAAATTCGACCGCGCTTACGCCAAGGACATGGTCAGGGACCACAACCACGATATCAAGGCATTCGAGCGAGCGGCCAAGAGGGTGAAGGATCCTGACCTGCGCGCCTTTGCGGCGAAGACCATTCCCATTCTGCGGGAACACCTGCGCCTGGCCCAGGAAATGGAGGCGTCGGTCAACAGCGGGACTTGGAATTCCGCCGGGAAGTAACGGCACACCGATCGGAGTGTCCATCGGATTCGGCCGAGGGAGTCGAGGGCGGCCTCTAGGCCTGAAGAAAAGCGGGCGCGCGACAGAATTCTTCGTAGGGCGGATTTTCCAATCCGATGCTACTGACATTTGAGGAATTCGTTGGCTCACGCCAGCGCCATCTCTGTGTTCCGGAGGAACACACGATAGTAGCCCAGCGTTTCAACGTTGGGAAGGGCTGACGATAAGCCATAAGTCCCGACAGGGACGGCTGAAGCGGCTGTGAGCGGAGAGGCCTGTGTTCTTCGAGATGCGGCTTGCCTTTGGGCGGATTACGCATAGAATTTGGCTCAGCATGCGCCCGTTTCAAATCATCTTCAATCCCACCAGCGCCGCCGAGCTGGCGCGGATGCCCAAGGAATTGCAGTTGCAGATCCTGGGCGAGTTCCGGGGTCTGCCTCAGCAGGTGATGACGACCGAAATCGACCAGTTCGGCAAACTCGAACGGGCCGGACGCACCCTGCAGCGCTTTCGGGTCGGGGACTACCGCGTCTATTTCGAGCGTCACGAACTTGGGCTGGTTGTCCACCGTATTCTCAGCCGGCATACCCTTAAGGATTTCCTTTTCCGCTCCGGGCTCAAGATGCAGGAGGATGAAGTCCTGCAGCAAAACCCGAAGTTCTGGGAGTTGATTGAGGCGGCCAAACAAGCCACCAAGACGGCCACGCTATGAACGATTGCACGATTCGACCCGCGCGCCCCGGCGACCAGCCCGGCGCCTACTACGTTTGCCTGAAGACCGGTGACTTCGGCAACGACGGCGAGCCGTTCTACCGCGAGGATCCCGACGCCTTGGGCCGGATCTTTGTCGGCCCGTACCTCGCCTACGAGCCGGAGTTGAGCCTGGTACTGGAGGATGGGGAAGGCATCTGCGGTTACGCGTTCGGCGCCTCCGATTCGCGCGCCTTTTATGCCCGCTACGAGGCGGAATGGCGCACGGAGTTGTGCGCCCGCTTCCCCGAGCCGCAGGGCGACCCCGCCCAGTGGAGCCGGGCGCAGACGGTTTATTCCTGGTACCATCACCCTGATTACACGATGCCCGAACCGTATGAAGATTATCCGGCCCACTTGCATATTGACTTGTTGCCCAGGGCTCAGGGACGCGGCTTCGGGCGTCGCATGATTGAGCAGGTAATGGATAAGCTTCGCCGGCGCGGTTGTCCCGGCGCGCATCTAGGAGTGAGCATGATGAACCGGAGGGCGTATGGCTTTTACCAACACCTTGGTTTCAGCGAGTTGCTGCGTGCCGGCGAGGGCGCCGATGGCTGCATTTACATGGGCAAGAGTTTGCGCCCTTGAGACCGGCCCACGCCCTACCGCTCGAATCCTCGATCCTGAAAAACATGTTGGCATCTTATGTCTGAGCCGCTCGCGTTATTTGGTGGAAAGCCGGTCCGCTCCAAGCCATTTACGCCGTGGCCGGTGTCCGGAAAACCGGAACAAAGGGCGCTGCTGCGCACTCTTCGCAGCGGGCAGTGGGGCCGGCTGGACGGACCGGAAACCGACAGGTTCGAACAGCGGTTCGCTGAGTTGCACGGCTGCAAACACGGCGTTGCCGTCGTCAACGGCACGGTCGCCCTGCGCCTGGCGCTCCTGGCGGCGGGTATCCGCGCCGGAGAGGAAGTGATCGTCCCTCCTTACACTTTCTTCTCGACCGCGTCGGCCGTCGTCGAGGCCAACGCCGTTCCGGTCTTTGCCGACATCGACCTCGATACGTTCAATCTCGACCCGGCGGCGGTGGCGGGCGCCCTTACCCCCCGCACGCGGGCGATCATCCCGGTGCATTTCGCCGGCCAACCCGCGGATATGCGCGCCATCCTCTCGCTGGCCAAGAAGCGCAAGCTCCTGGTCCTGGAGGATGCGGCTCACGCCCACGGCGCCCTCTGGCGTAATCAGCCCGCGGGGTCGATCGGCGCCGTGGCGGCGTTCTCTTTCCAATCCAGCAAGAACCTGACTTCCGGCGAAGGCGGCATCATCACCACGAACGACGACGCGCTGGCGGAGACCTGCCGCTCCATGCACAACTGCGGACGCATTCCCACGGGCGTCTGGTATGAGCATCACGTCGTTTCGGGCAACTATCGGCTGGGCGAATTTCAGTCCGCCGTTCTGAACTGTCAGCTTGATCGTTTGCTGTCGCAGACCCAAACCCGCGACCGGAACGGCCAATACCTGGCGGGCCGCGTTGGCGAGTTGCCGGGCGTCTATCCGCAGAAACGCACCCCGGATTGCACCCGTCATAGTTATCATCTGTTCATGCTGCGCATTGATCGCCGGGCCTTCGGCGCTCCGCGCACAGCCGTCGTCCAGGCGCTTCAGGCCGAAGGGGTCCCCTGCTCCGCTGGCTATGGGTTCTCCCTGCCGCAACAGCCGATGTTCCGCAAAAAAGCCTTCGGCCCCTACCTGTCCGGAATTGCCGGCAAGCTCGATTACCGAAAGGTCCCTTGCCCCAACAGCGACCTCCTCTGCAAAGAACAATGCGTCTGGCTCGGCCAAAACCTCTTCCTCGGCCGGCGGACGGAGGTGGACGACATCGGGGACGCCTTTGAAAAGATTTACGAGAACCGCGACGCCCTGGACCATTGGTGGGAGGAATCCGGGGAGGCGGCACTGTGAGCAATGCGTCCGACTGGCTAAACAAATACATCGTGCCGCCGCTCACGGCTCTGAGTGAGAACACCTGGCTTTCGGCCATCCGCGCCGGCATGGTTTCGGTGGTGCCGCTGACGATCATTGGGGGCCTGTTCATCATCGTCTCGTTCCTGCCGGTGAGCGGATGGGATAAAATCGTTCACCCCTACCTGGGGTTGCTGCAGGTGCCGGTCGCCGCCACGTTCGGTTTGCTCTCGGTTTTCGTGTGCTTTGCTATCGGCTACGACCTGGGCAAACAACTCAAGCAGGAGGCCATCGTCAGCGCCAGCATCGCCACCGTAATCTTCCTGATGATTCAGCTCCGGCTCGGCGGCAAGCCAGACGACATCGCCTTTTCGATGAGCCATCTCGGCTCCAAGGGCTTGTTCACCGCGATTGTCATCGCGCTGGTGTGCGTGCGGGCACAGAAATTTTTCACCGACCACAACATCGTGGTGAAGCTGCCGGAGAACGTGCCGCCGATCGTCTATGAATCGTTCCTGTCGCTCATCCCATTATGCTTCCTGGTGCTGGTGTTCTGGGTGATCCGGTTTGTGCTCGGGGTGGACATCGATCACCTTGTGCAAATCGCCTTCAAACCCCTGGTCTTCGCGCTCAACACCCTCCCCGGCATTCTCACTTACGCCTTCCTGGTCACGATGCTCTGGTCGGTGGGTATCAACGGCGACAACGCCATGGACGCCCTGGTCGCGCCGATCTTCCTCCAGTACCTGGCGGCCAATGTCGAGGCCGTAAGTCATGGCCACGCGATCCCTTATGTAACCGCCTACGGCTTTTTCACGATCTTCGTGAACGTGGGGGGAACCGGGGCAACCATTGCGCTGGCGCTGGTCATGTGGAACTCGAAGGAACCCGGTTACCGCAAAGTCAGCCGGCTCTCCTTGCCGACGCAGATCTTCCAGATCAACGAGCCGATCTTCTTCGGCTTCCCGATTGTGTTGAACCCGGTTTTCATGGTTCCCTATATTCTCAATGCCCTGATCCTGACCGCCAGCACCTATCTGCTCATGCAATGGGGGGTGATTCACAAGCCGATCGTCAACGTCCCCTGGACCACGCCGCCCATCATCGGGCATTACCTGGTCACCGGTGGCGACTGGCGAGCGGCGGTCTGGGGAGTGGCCTCTATCGCGATTGCGATGGCGGTCTATTACCCCTTTGCCAAGGCCGCCGAGCGCCAGCGGTTGAAGGCTGAGGCCGCCGGGCAGGCGCGCGAGTAATCGCAGGCGCGTCCCGGCCCGACCCCACGGCTCACAGTTATCCAGTTGAACAGTCCTTGACCTCACCCAGTGTCCGCCCGCATAATATAAATATGGTAACCGAGGAACGAGTGATCAATTTGGAAAGGACGCTGGCCAGGTTTATCGAGCAGACGAACTTGGCGATAGCCGAGATCCGTTCCAGCACGGCGGAGATCCGTTCCAGCAATCGCCGCACCGACGAGCGGCTCCTGGAACTCCAGCATCAGGCCGACGAGGAGCGAAGGCAGGCTGCGGAGGAGCGCAGGCGGGCCGATGAGGAGCGGAGGCGGGCCGATGAGGAGTGGAAGCAGGAGAGGAGGGACTTCAATAAGCGGCTGGCGGAGCTTTCCGACAGCATGGGAACGCTCATTGAGGATATGGTTGCGCCATCCGGATTCCAACTCGCCAAGGCTGTTTTTGGAACGGAGGAGGCGCACACCTGTGGTATCCGCATCGAGCAGAAGCATCCCACCATACGGGGCGAGATGATGGAGTTGGACCTGCTGGCGGTTGGGCCGACCAAGCTGCTGGTGGTGGAGGTGAAACGAAAAATGGATGCGGGGCGAGCGGCTGAGTACAAGCAAAACCTCCAGCGGCTGCCGGAGTTCTTCCCTGAATTAGCCGGCAAGACCGTGTGCGCGGGGGTGGCCAGTGTCTATCTTGCGCCGTCCGTCATCACGTTCCTGAACCGTCAGAAGCTTTACGGCATCGCCATGGGCGACGAAGTCATGGAAGTCGTCAACCTCGGCCGGTTCTGAGAGCCTGTTTTAAGACTGGCCGGGGCTTGCGGCGGCTCTTTTGCCCGTGGCCTTGGTTGGCGGCGCTCCTTACAGCCTGCGGGGGGAGGCCCGTGGCGCGCCGCCCAGTCCACGGCCAAGGTCCCTCGCCGCAAGCGTTTCCGCGAATTCTAGAACAGGCTCTGGGGGCCGTGGGGCCGTGAGCGCTAACCTGAGTGGCTGCCCAGACACAAACTGCTTGCAACCTGGAAGGGGAGTGGCTACAAGCTACGCCCATGAAAACCACGGAATTTCCGTCTCTCTCTACGCCCTCTGATTTCCAAAGGAGTTTCAGAAGGCTTTTCGCCGGCCTGCTCACGCTGGCCGTAAGCTCGGTCGCTTGCCTGCAGGGGCTTGCGGTCAACCCGCACCCATCGAAGTTCAAGGACTTTGCCGAGGTCACCAAAGGCACAAAGGAGTATCAAGGCCTCATCAACCTTTATCAAACGAACGATACGGTGTATGCGGAGCTCAAGCCCGGTGTCTTGAACCAAGAGCTCATCGCCCCCATCACCATCGCGCGCGGCCTTGCTATGGCGGGGCAACCGCTGAACTTTGGCGATGAATGGATACTGACGTTCCGGCGTGTCGATGACCACGTGCAACTGGTTCGGCGCAATATCCATTACCAGGCCGCCAAAGGCAGTTCGCTCGACAAGGCCGTCCATCAGAACTACACCGACTCGGTGCTCATGTCTCTGCCGATTATCAGCCTGGCGCCCGGAGGCGGCGTGCTGATCGATTTTTCCCAGGTCTTCCTGACCGATTTCGCCCAATTGGGCCTGGGCCCGTTCGACCGCAGCCGCAGTTCCTGGCACAAGATCAAGACCTTCCAGAACAATGTTGAGCTGGAGATTGAGGCGACCTATAAGGGCCGCAGTTTCGGCGGGATGGGATTTGAAGACGACGGGGTGGCCGACAATCGAGGCATCACCATTGTCATCCACTATAGTCTTTGCAAGCTGCCTCCGCCGGGATACAAACCTCGCTATGCCGACTACCGCGTCGGCTATTTCCTGAGTGCCACCAAAGACTTCGGTTCGTCCAATCCCGACACGATTTTTGCGCGCCGCATCAACCGCTGGCGCCTGGAGAAAGCGGACCCGAAGGCGAAGATCTCGCCGCCGAAAAAGCAATTGGTGTGGTGGATTGCGGATACGGTTCCACAAGAGTACCGGCCTTACGTGGAGGATGGCATCCTGGAGTGGAACAAGGCCTTTGAAAAGATCGGGTTCCGCGACGCCATCGCCGTGCGCTGGCAGGATGAACGCGACGACTTCGACCCGGAGGACATCAACTACAACACCTTCCAATGGATCACCACCAGCTCGACCTTTGCCATGTCCGGCCTGCGCGCCAACCCTATCACCGGTGAGATGATCGACGGGGACATTATCTTCGACGCGAGCTGGATTCGCTATCTGAAGGAGGAATACGCGTTCCTGGTCGGCAAACCGATCGCCGCCGGGGCGGAAGATTGGGCGCCGCTGGCCAAAGCCGAGATTATCAGCCCGATCATGGCGGCCAAGTACGGCTATGGCCTGCCCTTCCCGATTCGCCGTCCTGGCTTGGCGTGGCAGGGTGAGGATGGCCAGGGCATGGTCTCCCAACTGGTGCCGCCGGGTTGGAGCCCGCTCCAGATGCAGCTTGACCGCCGGTTCGGCGCGAGCCACTTCTGCCAGTTTGCCGCGGGCGAAGCTGATGAAATGAGCCTGGCTGCTATCGCCATGGCGGCCGAAGGCAAGAAAGCCCCGGATGCGCAACTGCCGGATGAGTTCATTGGCCAGGCCATCAAGGAACTGGTCATGCATGAAGTCGGCCATTCGCTCGGCTTGCGGCACAACTTCGAAGGCAGCACCATGCTGCCGCTGAGTGAAATCAACAATACCGCCATTACCCATAAGGAGGGGATGAGCGGCAGCGTGATGGACTACAATCCGATCAACATTTCCGCCCCGGGCCAGCCTCAAGGCGACTACGCCACCACCACCCTCGGCCCTTACGATTACTGGGCCATCGAATATGCCTACAAGCCAATCCAGGGCGACGAAACCGCCGAACTGAAGAAGATCGCCTCGCGCTCGCCCCAGAAGGGTCTCGCCTTTGCGACGGATGAAGACATGTTCCTGGACGACGATCCTTACGTGAACACGTACGATTTGGGATCGGACCCGCTCGAATACGGCGAGCAACGCGCCGCCCTGGCCTCCACTCTGATGAAGACTCTCGCTGACAAGATCGTCCAGGATGGCGAATCCTGGGCGCGGCTGCGGCGCGCCTTCTCGGTGCTCATCGCTCAATATGGCAACGCCGCCTACCTGGCCTCTGAATTTATCGGCGGCCAGTCCGTCAGCCGCGATTTCAAAGGCAGCAAGGGATGTCATGACCCGATTACCCCCGTGGCGGGCAAGAAGCAGCGCGAGGCCCTTCGGTTCCTGGCCTCCGAAATCCTCAGCGGCAAGCTCTTTCATTTCTCGCCCGCCCTCCTGCGCCGGCTCACGACCGACAATTGGTATCATTGGGGCAGCGACTCCCTCTTCTACGGTGGAGGCGTCGATTATCCCATCTTCCAGCGGGTGCTGGCCATCCAGCGTATTGTCCTGAGCCGCTGTTTCGATCCATCCGTCCTGGCCCGTCTCCTCAACCAGCAGCTCCAGTCCGATCCCGGCAGCAAGCCGCTGACCATCGCCGAGATGTTCCAGGCGCTCACCGACGCCATCTGGAGCACGACCCCGTCCAGTTCGGACCCGGCGCTAGCCACTATGCGGCGGAACCTGCAGCGAGACTATCTCGATCGCCTGTGCCGGCTCGTCCTCGGCCAACCGCGTTCCCCGTTCGGCATCTCCTATCCTTACGCCGTCCTGTTGGGCGGTCCCGGGACGGCGCCGGCCGATGCGCGGAGCCTGGCCCGCTACCATCTCCAGCTCATCGAAGGCCGGATTGCCAAGCAACTGGATAACGCGGACCTGGGCGACACTACTAAGGCCCACCTGGTCGAGTGCCGCGAGCGCATCAAGAAAGTGCTCGACGCCTCCTACATGGCCAATGAGCCGTGAGAAGGCGCTCGTTGAACTAAAACGGGATTGCCTCCGCGTGCTTCGCGTCTCTGCGGTTTCTTCCGCCCCAGTCCGTGACCGCGGTGTTTTCAGATGCCGCATCCGACCGCAGACGGGCGATGCACGCGGAGACGCAACGTCATTCACGCGTATTGGGTGATTGCCTCGGTGCGCGTGGCGAAAATGGCTGAGCGCATCAAGTTTTGAACAGACAATAGCGCGGTTTGGGCCATATTGGCGCCATGTTCATCGTGATGATAACACCGGAATGCGCGCCTGCGGCCAAAGTCGGGGGGTTGGCGGACGTCGTTCATGGACTCTCGAAGGAATTGGCGATCCGGGGCAATGCGGTTGAGATCATCATGCCGAAGTACGACTGCATGCGCTACGACCGCATCTGGGGGCTGACCAAGTCTTACGCCGACCTTTGGGTGCCGTTCTACAGCCGATGGGTTCACTGCGACGTCTATTTTGGATGGATGGATGGGCTGAAGTGTTTCTTCATCGAGCCGCATTTGGACCGCAACTTCTTCAACCGCGGCGTCTTTTACGGCCATCAAGACGACGCGGAACGTTTCGCCTTCTTCTGCCGGGCGGCCATGGAGTTCATGTTCAAGTCCAACAAGCGTCCCGATATTATTCATTGTCACGATTGGCAGACGGCGTTGGCGCCAGTGCTGCTTTACGAGATGTACCAGCACCTGGGCATGAGTCATCCGCGGGTTTGCTTCACGCTGCACAATGTGGGGCACCAGGGAATCAGTGGGGAGTACGTGCTGAGAGAGGTGGGACTGAATCCTGGGGCGCTGATGACGTATGACCGGCTCCTGGACGATTATCGGCGAGGGGCCATTAACTTAATGAAGGGCGGTATTGTCTATTCGAATTTTGTGACCACGGTTTCGCCGCGTTACGCGCAAGAGATTTCTTATACGCATCTTGGGATGGGAATGCAACGAATTCTGGGTATGCATTGCCAGAAATTGGGGGGTGTGCTCAACGGTATCGACTACGGAGTCTGGAACCCGGAGATCGACGCCCACATTGCCAAGAGTTACGGGATAGCGTCCTTGCACGACAAGTATGCGAACAAGGAGGCGCTGAGGCGGCATCTCTGGTTGCGGGACGGGATGAAGCCGATTCTATCGTTTGTGGGGCGGTTGGACCCGCAGAAGGGAGTGGACTTGATTCTCCATACGGTGGCCTACTGCCTGGAGAGGGGCTGCCAATTTGTCCTGCTCGGTTCCAGCCCGCACGGTCATATCAACACGGCGTTTTGGAATCTGAAGCGGCGGTTTAACGACCATCCCGACTGCCACCTGGAGCTCGGCTATAACGAGGAGCTTGCCCACCTTATCTACGCCGGTTCAGACATGATCTTGGTTCCCAGCGAGTACGAACCGTGCGGCCTGACCCAGATTATTGGCCTGAAGTATGGCACGGTGCCCATCGTGCGAAACACCGGCGGACTGGCCGACACCGTTTTTGATGCTAATTACGCGCCCAAGCCCTACCACGAGCGCAACGGTTATGTCTTCAACGACTACAACCTTCAGGGATTGGAGTCGGCGCTCGAACGAGCCATAGGGATGTGGAATATTTATCCTCAGTATTTCCGCGAGTTGATGGTCAACGGCATGCGGTGCGATTATTCCTGGAACCATCCGGGCCAGCACTATCTGAACATCTACAATTACATCAAGGCGTGATTTTGCGATTGTCAGCCTTGCATAGCCGCGATAGGTTGCCCCCGACAAGCTTATGGGCATGTTCCAGGTCAGGGTACGCGTTGCGAATCCCGCCCAGCCGCAGAGGTGTTTTGAAGAGCAGTTCTGGGTGGATACGGGGGCGCTGTACACTTTCGTCCCGGAGGAGCGGTTGACCGCGATTGGCCTGAAACCGCTCCGCAGCCGCGACCTGCTCCTGGCGCATGGCCGCCGCGACCACCGCTTATTGGGAGAAGCCCTGTTGTCCCTGCCAGTGCTCGGCGAGACGCTGACCTGTCCCGTGCTCTTCGGACCGGCCGGCTCGCTTTATCTCCTGGGGGCGACGGCGCTCGAAAACTTCGGCGCGGAAGCGGACCCGGCTGGACAGCGTCTCAAGCCAATCGCGGCATTGGTCGGGGGTTGCATCGCTTCCCGTCCGGAGGATTCTCTTCGAGCACGTTGAGTCTGGCGAGGCAGGGCCTTGGGGCGCTTCTTCTGCGGTGGCAAGGAACTTGACGTGCTTGCGTCCGACCAAGGAAAAACCGCCGTCTCAACGAGCATTGGGCATTAGGCATTATGCATTTGTCATTGAACGGCACCGAAACAGCAATAATCACTGATCAATGCCTAATGCCCAATGCAAAATGCTTAATGAGAAATGCCGCTGGCCGGCCAGCAGGGCCGTGGGCTACCGGGTCTTCGATCGCTCTCCACACTCCGCCGTCCATGGAGGGAACTGGTTGATTTCAAACCAATAATGAAAGATGGCCTTCGCTAGTAGCGTTGGCATCATGTCAATTGTCCCTGGCCGGGCCAACTCCAGCACTGAAGCGCCGGTGGTCCCCCCGCCGTCGCCAATGCCGCCACAAAACCTGGAGCAGGCATCATCGAGCGTAAATGCCAGGCGGATAAGCTGAATCCGGACGGCAGGCCGAGAAACTTCGCCTCATCGCCACTGAGGAATGAGACCTCCACCTGGTTCAAGGCGTGGCCGATGCCTTGGCCCGTTGCTTTGAGCCAAGCTTCCTTTCGCGTCCACAAATTGAAGAAGGCCGCCGGCTTGTGTTCCTCCGATACCGTGTGAAAAATGGCGTTCTCCCGCGGCGAGAAGAAACGCGCTACCAGCCGCTCCACGTCCTGAATGGGGCGCACCGCCTCGAGATCAACGCCGACCGCCTGGTCTCGAGTGACGCCAAGCAGAGCGAGGGGGCCGGAGTTGGAAAAGTTGAATTCAAACCCCGACTGCCGCAACCGGCCCGCGAGGAATGGCTTTCCGCGTTCACTGTAATCGAACTCGATAGCGGACGGTTCGAGGTTCAGGTAGCGGCCTAGAATCATGCGCAGCCGTCCGCGCCCCGCGATGAAGCGGTTCCGGTGCAGGTCGAAGCGGAAGCGGGCTGCGCGGTGGCGCTCATCCGGAGAGAGGACGAGTCCCAATGCCGCACAGCCAGCGGGAGGGCTGCCAAGTGGGATAGCCCAGACATGGACTTCGATCGGTTCCAAGGACAGACCGTCGGGCGCCGAGGGCCAGGGCAGCGGCAGTGCGGCATCCACAACGGCAGAACCGCCTGGAGCTGAGTCGGGTTCGGGGCGCTGTTGTTCTACTGGGGCGTATAGTGCATCACGCATAAACGGGGTGTTGCGTTCAACAGCACTCTTGATTCTGGGCTACTCATTGCTATTGCGTAGCCGAATACTTCGTCTTGCGCAATCCCGTAAACACCCCAAGTGGAGGCACAACAAACGCGGAACCTGAACCTCCAACATCGAACAACCAACATCGAACAACCAGGATGCGCGACGGCCTTGCGGATTGCAAATCCGCGATAGACCAGGATACAATCCTGCGCTACGTGCCGAAGATTTTTGTCTTGCGCCCGAGCAAGATCCGGAGGCCTGCGCCGCCTCACCAAATGGCAGCGCTGCGCGCCCTGCCTGCGATGGGAAATCTCCGCGCCTTAAACCGTCCAGCCCTTTCGCAACGCGTAATAGACTTCGTTATTGCGGAGTTGGTGCTGGAAATCGCGAAGGTTTGTTTTCGCGTCAATAATCGCGATTTCAATATCGGCGATGACCGCGAAGTCTTCGAGCATCTCGGTGGTGACAGCTTGGCTGAAACCGGTGTGATGGGCGCCACCGGCATAGATCCAAGCCGCCGCAGCAAGCTCCAGGTTCGGGTGAGGCGCCCAGATCGCCCGCGCGACAGGCAACTTCGGCAGCGGTCGAGGTGTCGGGACGACTTCCACCTCGCTCACTAACAGGCGGAAGCGGTTGCCCACGTCCAGCATGGCTGCATTGAGGGCCGAGCCCGGCGGAGTATCAAACACCAACCGGACAGGATCGGCTTTGCCGCCGATGCTCAACGGATGGACTTCGAGGGTGGGCTTGCTCGCGGCAATCGAGGGACAAATCTCCAGCATGTGCGCTCCCAGCACCAGGCTGCGCTTGGAGTCAAAATGATAGGTGTAATCCTCCATGAAGGAAGTCCCGCCCCTGAGACCGGCGGCCATCACCTTCATCGCCCGTACCAACGCGCAAGTCTTCCAGTCCCCTTCAGCCCCAAAACCGAACCCATCCGCCATCAGCCGCTGGGCGGCGATACCGGGCAGTTGGACCAACCCGTGCAGGTCCTCGAAGGTGTCGGTGAATCCTTTGAAGCCGCCATTGGTGAGGGAGGCGCGCAAGCCCAACTCGATACGCGCCGCTTCCAGGAGCGATTGACGCACGTTTGGCAGGTTGGCGGTGGCGGCAGGAACGGTGTAACTGGCTTCGTATTCGCTGACCAGCTTGCCCGCCTCCGACTCGCTTACTTGACTAACCAACTCGGCGAGGTCACCAACGCCGTATCCGTTCACCGAGTAGCCAAACTGCATCTGCGCGGCGACTTTGTCCCCTTCGGTGACCGCCACTTCGCGCATGTTGTCGCCGAACCGGCAGAACTTCGCTCCCTGCCAATCGTGCCAGGCGGCGGCGGCGCGGCACCAGGCGCCCAGTTGCCCTTGGAGCCTTGTCTCCTCCCAGAAGCCCACGACCACTTTGCGGCTCAGGCGCATCCGGCTCATGATGAAGCCGTGCTCGCGGTCGCCATGCGCGGCTTGGTTGAGGTTCATGAAATCCATGTCGATGGTGCTCCATGGGATTTCGCGATTATGCTGGGTGTGCAGATGGGCAATCGGCTTGCGGAGTAATTTCAATCCGTTAATCCACATCTTGGAGGGCGAGAAGGTGTGGCACCAGGTGATCAGCCCGATGCAGTCCGAAGCGGCGTTGGCCTCCTGGCAGAGCTCGCTGACCTCTTCGGGCGCCTTGGCAACAGGCTTAAAAACCACTCGGACGGGAATTGTCGGCGAGCTATCCAACGCCTTCGCGATCTCTTGTGAGTTAGCGGCAACCTGCTTGAGCGTCTCCGGGCCGTACAGACGCTGGCTGCCGGTGACGAACCAAACTTCATAGGTTCTTAGACTTTGCATAAAATGTCATTGCTTCACCACTGAGGGCCTTTTCCCGGTTCGCAGTTTATCATTGGGGCACCGTCCGCCAAGCAGGAACGATACCGGACAGACTCGCCGGCAACGACCCGAAGGCCGCGATGATCACCCTGGTTTGGCTCTATTTGGAGTTGCTCATTGGCAACGCCAACTGGTCTGAGGTTCCCCTCCCTAGAATTCGGCCAGGTGCCAGCCCTCGCGATACGTGCGGCGCAGAAAGCGGTTGGCCCCGGCATGGTTCGTAACTCTCATTGCCTCGGTGTCCCATTCCAGCTTCTGTCCAGGCGCCCTTATGGCCACTGTACCCAGCAGGACTGCTTCGACCATAGGGCCTATCCGCGAGAAACGCGATTTGGCCGGCGCCCCGCCCAGGCACGCATCGGCAAAAAGGTGGTAGTGATTTTCCGGGCGGAGCTTGGGCCGCTTTACGTGTGGAAACTTTTCTTCGGGAAGCAACTGCGGCGGCATTCCCAGCGGGATGAGCAAGGCGCCCTCCGTTCCGATGAGCATCGAAGATTCGGAGGGGTACTCGGTGAGGTCCTTGGAATACAGCTCGCGAATCTCCCGCGGAGGGTAGAACGAACCGTCGAACCATTCCAGGACGAGGCTCTCGCCGGCTATCTTCTCGTTGGCCGGGAAGGTCCAGGTGATGTGGTCGGCTTGGGGCCAGGTGTCGGCGCGGCGGGCGGGCGAGTTCTTCCAGGATTCCTGCACCTCGGCGCTCACCGTGAGGCACGGTTTCAGGTTCAGGCCCTTCCAGACCGGGTCGAGGATGTGGCAGCCAATGTCTCCGGACCAGCCGGTGCCGAAATCCTGCCACGCGCGCCACTTTGTCGGGTGATAGATGTCCGGGACATAAGGGCGGAAGGGCGCCGTGCCAATCCAGTGGTCCCAATTAAGGTTCTTGGGCGGCGGCTGTCCGTGGGCGGGGCGCGGGCCTTTGAGCCGATAAGTCTCGACCGCGCCGGGCCGGTTCGAACAGAGATAGGCGTGCTTGATCTTGCCGATGCGCCCCTGCTTGAGCCACAAAACCCCCGTGCGCTCGTTGATGGTCGCGGCGAACTGGGTGCCGAGTTGGGTGACCACACCCGCTTTGGCAGCCGCCTCCGTCAAGATGCGCACCTCAATCACGTCGTGGCACAGCGGTTTTTGGCAATAGACATGTTTGCCTCGCTGGACGGCGCTATACGCAATCGAGAAATGCGTATGGTCAGGCACCGCCACATTGACCGAATCGATGGCGCCCGCCTCTTTTCTCAGCAATTCCCGCCAGTCGCCATAAAGCCGAGCGCCCGGGACGACCTTCGCGGCTTGCTCCAGGTGGCTTGAATCGACATCGCACAAGGCGACGATCTCGACCCGCGGATGGCTCAGAAAATTGTGAAGGTCATTCCAGCCCATTCCGCCAACGCCAATACAGGCATGATGAAGCTTGCCATTGGACGGGATGATTCTCGGGCGGTCATCGGGGTCAGTCCTCACTTTTTCCGCGGCAAAAGAAGCCAGAGTGGCGGAAAAAGATGCAGGACTGACCCCGACGCCCAGCGCCGTCAGGGCGGCGGTGCGCAGAAACTGCCGGCGCGACCAGCAGGCTGCGGGAGAAGTGTCGGACGCAACGGCGCCGGGTTTGGAAGATGGCGGGTTAAAGGATGCGGATGTCGGGTGATGGAGAGGGTTCATAGAATTCCTGTCAATTCGTGCGACGGATCACGGGAAGAGGCGGTAGAATTTTGCCGGGTCGCTGATGGCATCGTAGATGACGTCCTCGTTCCCTTCCACGTCCACGGGGAGATCGACGAAGTACCAGCGTCCGTTGAGGCTGAAGGAATAGAGCAGCACCTCATTGGCGCAGGCCTTTGGCCACGAGATGCGCACCAGGTTGTTGGTCCACAGTTCGACGCGCAGGCCGGAGGCGGCCTGGGCACAGCCCTGGAGAGGCAACGGCACGACCTGATAAATCCCTCCGGGCAGGGGCGGAGGAATCACATAGGTGGGACACGTCGTGGTCGCCACGATCACGTGCAGCGTATTAGTTCGTCCGCCAAGGACGTTCTCCACCGCATAGCTCTCCCCGACCACGCCATACCACTGGAGGAGCAAGCCGCCGCCCGGCCCAATCCATGGCGATTGGGTGGAGGGAATCACGTTCTGGGGGAGCGGGCCGTTGATAGGGCTCAGGAGGAAGCCGTTGGTGTCGCGCGTGGCCGCGCGGATCGTGTAATCGAGATTGGTCGATTCGTTGTTATAGACCCCCAAATACCAGTTCCCGCGCAGATCGGCGAGTTGCGGGCTCATGCGCAGCACGATCTGTTCGGGATTCGTCCCGCCCTGGTCGCTCAGGTCGAAGTAGGGGGCCATGACGGGCGGCACGCCATATTGGAGGACGAGGTCGGCGTTGCCTTTAAGGCCATAGAGTTCAAACAGAACGGCATCAGTAAAGTTGGTGACCTGGAATTGGTAAAAGAATGACTTGGGCGGGCCTGGCGGGGCGGGAAAGCCGTTGGCGCCGGAGGTCTGGGGCACCCCATCGGCCAGCGGAATAATGACCGGATAATTGGTGTTGTAACAGGCCTGGACGGCGAAGGTGACGTTCGTTTCGCCCGAGTTGAACACGCCGACGTACCAGCGATTGGTCTGGATGTCGAACGGCGTGGAATTGGTGACGACCATGACGATTTGGTCATTCGTGCAGGGCTGGTCACTGATGTAATCGCAGTTGCCGAGGTCGGGCAGAGGCAAATGCTCGCTGAGAACGACGGTCACATTGCTGTTGGCGCCGGTGAGCCAGAAGGAGACGGCCTGCGGCGGCAGGTTGGAGGAGAGGCCGTTGGTGGCTAGATCGAACTGGTTGGCGGGCACATCGAACTGGAAATAGCGCGGGATGCCGGCCTGGGCGACGTAGCTGGGGGAAAGTTCGCAATTCGCCAGAGGGGTGATGTCGAACCAGACGCCTAAGGTGAAGGCGGTGGCGACGGCATTCGGGTTGACGAGCGTCAGGAAGTAGGCGCCGCCAGGAACCAGGGGCGGCGTGCCTGTCCCGCTCAGGATGTTGGTGGCATCGGGGGCGCCGCTGTAGGTCGGCGCCGGGAACAAGTAGGTGGTCATGGCCGAGGGGAAATAATTGGTATCGAAATAGACATCAACCGGCAGCGGATTGCCCAAGCGGTCGGTGGCGGAGAGGAGGATATTGGTGGCCCGCGAGGCCCACTGCGGGACTTCAACCATAAAATTCTGCTCGCCATGAGCCGGCAAGACGTTGGAATAGGGAATTCCGTGCGAGAGGGTGATGACCGGCGGCGGATTGCTGGGCAGGAGGCTGAAGTCAAGCTGCCACTTGTCCAGAATAGGATTAGGCGTATTGCCCCCGGCCCGAGTGTCATTGAGCTGCAATGTCCATGTGCCGTAAGCATCCTCGCCGCTGAGGGTATTGAGCGGCTCTTCCGGCTGGTAGCTGAGTTGGGCCGGGATTTCGGTCAGGGTGATACCATCGACAAGTGTGCCGGGCAGCAGGCTCTGGAGGTTGACGACGGCGTTGGAGGTGTCGGCGGTAAAGGTGACAACATTGGTTGACCAGGCTGAATTGGCGCCGTAGCCGGTGCCCAAAACCTGGCCATCGACCGCGACCTGGACTTTGGCAAGGCTCTGGTCCGGCGGCACGGAGAGGTCGGCCTTGCCGAGGCGGTCGGCGTTGTAGATGGCCGCGATTTCGCCATCGGTCAGGGCGCGGTCATACACGGCCAGGTCGTCGATGTAACCGCGGTACGGTTGCGAGTAATCGGAGCGGCTGCGGTTGCCGATGGCCACGCCGGGGCTGAAGTTCGGGTCAAGGTCACGGAACGGATGCTGGCCGGTGTAAGAGGTGTTCAGCGGGCCGAGGGCCTCCATGAAGGTATTGGTCAAGCGCTGGCCATCGACGTAGAGGCGTATCTGGTTGGTGGGCCAAGGCGGGTTGTTGGTCCAGGCCACATCGGTTTGGAAGACGGCGGCGATATGCTGCCATTGACCGGCAACGATCGGTTGATCGCCGCTTTCGAGAATGACGCCGCAGTGGCCGTTGGGTTGACCCTCGACGTGCAAGAGGAGATCGAAGGTATCGGGGCTGGTCTGTTCCAGCGCGAGGTAGTAGGGGTCGAGACAATCGCGCGTGTCCCCGCGGAAAAAGAGCTGCTCAACCCGCTCGGGAGTGAAGTCGTTGTTGGGCTGGGGCATCGGTTTGATCCAGCCCTCGATGGTAAAGGAATTGGTCAGGCGGAGGTTCTCCGGGTCACCCAACTCAATCTTGCTGGCGACCTCCGGGTCGCCATGGGTGCTGGCGTGGAGGATGCCGTCAAAGTAGAGGGCGGTGGCAGGGAGGGAGGGCAGGAAGGGGCGGATATAACCGTCGGGCGTGGTGGAAGCGCCATAAAGGTATTGGCCATCGTTGCCGCCGATGAGGTCGAGGGCGCGGCGGTCCAGTGGATTGACATCCCCGTTCCAGAAGCCGACAGCGGCGGGTCCATGAACGGCGTAGCTTAACTGGTAACGGTGCCCCGGCAGCGTTGGAACGACGCATTGCAGAGCGCCGGCGGCGAGGGCAACGCAATTTGAGCCGCCTTCCACCGCATCCGGATTATGCACGACGTTGATCGGCCCCTGAGCCACTGTCCAGTTGGCGCGGCGCAGGCCGGCAATCGTCGCCCGTGTGCGATAGGCCCCCCTGGCGGCGTTCTCAAAGTCATTTGAGAAAACGAGGATGGGTGGGAAGGCCGACACCGAGTAGGGCGTTGGGGCAAACTTGATTGGCAGGACGGCCAGATTCGTATCGTCGGTAAAGTGCAGCAGGCCGTCGAAGGAGTTGGTCACCAGGGCGGACAGGACAAAATCATCCACGGCGGCGTTCGGATCGAGCGACCGGAGGGTGATTGAGCTGAGATTGGCGATCGGACCATTGGTAGAAGGACCGTTGGTGGAAGGACTGTTGGTGGTGGTGAGGAGCTCGTTATTAAAGGTGAAAACGTTGGTTTGCCAGGCCGGGCCGTTTGTCCAGTTGAGGCCGGTAATGATGTTGGTGGTGAAAGTCCCGGACGAGCTCACTAGTGTGACCTGGTTGGTGACCGGGCAATCCAGGACGTTCGTGCCGTATTTGCCATTGGGCCCGGCCTTGAAAATGGCGGCCACTTCGGCCGGCGTTAGGGCGCGATTGTAAAGGCCGAATTCATCGAGACCGCCGGCAAAAGACTTGGCAAGGCCAGGGGGGACAGGGCCCGGATCGAACCCGAAGAATAGGTCGCCATCGGTGGCCCGAACGGACGAGCCGACCTTGGCCGTCTCTCCGGCAGCGCCGTTGATATAGAGCGTCGCCACTTGACTGTTCGTATCATAGGTAAGGGCGACGTGCTGCCAACCGCCATTGGTAAGGGCTCCGGCGCTTGTGCGAAAGGCGTGAATGTTCCCCTGGGTGTCGTACAGGCTCGCCGCTAGGTCGCCAGGAGATGAGGGGGCGCCGCCAGTGACCCAAAATCCGACGTCGAAGGGCGACGGGTTCGTGGGGTTGCCCCAAATCGCTATTGCGCCACGGTTGGTGACGTTCAGAGGATCGATCCAGCCCTCGATCGTGAAGCCTCTGCCCCGGCCGACATCCAGGTCCGGACATGCCGGCACCCTTATCTGCGTGTCGATGCCGTCGCCAAAGAATGCCTGGCCCACTTCACCCGGCCCGAACGAAACATCGCCGCACATCAAACCGTCATGACCGCCAACGATATCGGAGGCATTGCCGTCGAAGGGCCACCAGCCGACGGTGCCGGCCAGATAAGGGGCGTGAGAGGTCCGGAA
>JAJYHY010000476.1 GCA_021784555.1 bacterium | reverse complement strand
CGGCACCACACGTGTGGCAAAAAACGCCTCGCGCAACCGGTCAGGCTCCGGCTTGATGCCCTTCTGTTCCAACGCCGCCGAGACGCGATTGAACTGTGCCTCAGTGGGCGGCTTTTGGAAAACCTGGCCGGTCTGCAAAAAGGCTACCAACCGCTCTCCAAGGCGCACCGGCACCGCCGTATCGCAAAGACCCGACGCGCAAAACACGGTATGAGGCTCGCGATCGGCCGCCAAGGTCAGTTTCTCCTGGTTTTGCAGGCATGACGCGCAGGTCGCGCTGCGCTCCGACATCAACTTGCAGAACGGTCCTTCGCTGCGTTTGCCGTGATGCGGAAGCTGCCATGACTCCACCGGGCGGATGGCAACGGGCATGCCGGTGGCCTCGGTGAAGGCCCGCTCGTAGTCCTGAAAGAGCCGGGAACGGCTCAGGGTCTCGACCAGGCTGTTGTCCGGCTTGCGCGGCAGGGTGTCCGGGCCAAGTTTGGCCGCCGGAGGGAAGACCTCGAGTGGCCGGAAGCGCGGGGTGGAGGCGCCGGGCAGCCGCGGGGCGCGCCGGGCCACGGGCGTGGGAGTTAGAGCAGGCTCACCTAATGTTGCTATCATAGAAACAAAATATGCGAAATGGTGGCTTTGCTTCAATTGGGGTGACCCCTGAACGTGAATGAGGACAATGGATGATATGGCATAAATGTTTCCCTTAGAGCAGTTAGCAAGGCTCAGGAACGTTCGCAGGGCAAAGGGGGCTAGACTTTGGTCAGACTACATCGACCAAGTGAGTGGTCATCCAAATGTCGATCTGACGGAAGCGCGCCTTGAGGTCCCCTTTGAGCTCAAGAAAGTGTTGCCGGTTGGTCGCGGTGTCTGGGACGCCCACGATAACCCTCATCAGATCGTCCCGAAACACTTCCCCTCCATGCTCCCACGCTCCGCGAATCGGTTGTGGCTCCCACGTGACTGCCCCAAACCGTCGCCGCGGTTCTCCAAGGACCTCGCCGATAAGGACATCGGGCACCGGAGTTCCATCATTGAATTGCAGTGGCAGCAGTATCTCGTAACGGCGTGAGACGCTCATAGGTCGCAGGTCCCTCAACGCTGAATTTTATGCCTTCCAGGGCCAGATGGGCTAATGCGGCTTCGGGAACAATCGTTTCGCCGCTTGAGTAACTCTTCCCGGAAAATCGCCGCGCCAGAAAGCCTAAGGCACGCGTCTCGGTGGCTTCATCGGGAAATCGGATAATAACCATGGTGCAAAACTAAGCGTCTTGCCACGCTGGAGCAAGGCAAACCTCCGCGTGCCTCCAGCCATGGGCAAGCCGGTTGGCACGTTGCTGCTTCGAGGTATGGAGGGTCTTGGAGGAGCGAAGATCTATTCGGGCACAGGCATCGTCCTGTTGAAAAGTCGCGCGATCCTGCCCTGACATTCCTCGGCTTTAGCCTTGGGGTCACTGGCTTTGCGAATAGGCGTTCCAACGACAATATAGTCCGCCCCGTTGAGGAACGCCTGTTCAATATCAACGGTTCGCTTTTGGTTATGGGGGTCGAGGTTGTTCTCCACGGGCCTAATACCTGGAGTGACGACCAAGAATTGCGAGCCGAACTGCTGACGGAGCATCGGGGCCTCGATGCCGGAGGAAATAACCCCGTCGCAGCCGATGGCCAAGGCCCTTTTGGCCCGGGAGCGAACCAGGTCCGAAACGTTGCATGGGAATCCGAGGTCTTTGATGTCACCCTGGTCAAGACTGGTGAGAACGGTAACCGCCAGGAGCTTTACGTCATCCTTGCTTTCTACGGCGGCCTTGAGCATGCCATCGTTGCCATGGACGGTAGCGAAAGTGACCCCACGGCGCCTCAACTGCTTTACTGCCGCTTTTACGGTTGCCGGGACATCGAACATCTTGAGGTCAACCATGACCTTCTTGGTTCGCTGGACCAGCCAATCGACGAACGCGGAACATCCGCCGCCGTCACTGGCCAGCCAAATCTGAAGGCCGAGCTTATAGAAACAGACGGCATCGCCGAAAAGATCGACATAGCGTTTGGCTTCATCAACGGTTTCAACGTCGAGCGGGAAGATGAGGCGCTCCGAAGCAGGAACGGGCTTGGCGGACAGCAGAGCCATGCTTGCATCGGGCCGTGGTTGGAGGTTAGTGGCCATAAGTGCTCAAATATATAGATCATCCAGTGGCAGCCGTTAGAGGCGAGCAAAAAACGGAGGCGATCGGCTATCGCTGGATTCGGGCGGAGCCGCCGGCTGCCAATGAACGGACCTGCTCGAGTGTGGCCATGGTAGTGTCGCCGGGGAAGGTGGTCAGCAGCGCGCCGTGGGCCCAGCCGAGTTTGACCGCTAGCTCTTCGGATTCGCCCGATAAGAGGCCGTAGAAAAAGCCGGCCGCGAACCCGTCGCCGCCGCCCACCCGGTCCAGAACGTCGAGTTCACAGGTTGGGGCGGCAAACGTCCGGCCATTGACCCAGGCCACGGCGCTCCAGGCGTGATGGTTGGTAGAGCGGACCTCGCGGAGGGTGGTGGCCACGACTTTGATTTGCGGGTATTTTGCGGTGACCTTGTCGATCATCGCGATGAAGGCGCTCGGGTCGAGTTTAGATTTTGAGGCGGCCTCCGGCCCCGGAATGCCCAGGCCCATTTGCAGGTCTTCCTCGTTGCCGACCAGCACATCGACATGCCGGACAATTCGCTCCAGCAAACCGACCGCGCGCTCGTGGCCGCCCCAGATATTCCAGAGTTTGGCCCGGTAGTTCAGGTCGAAAGAGACGACGGCGCCGGCGTCCTTGGCGGCCCGCATCCCCTCGACAATGACCTCGGAGGTGGAGGGCGAGAGGGCCGCGAAGATGCCGCCGCTATGGAACCAGCGAATGCCGCCGCTGAAGATCTCGCGCCAGTCGAAGTCGCCCGGCTTGAGTCGCGCCGCGGCCTCATTGCACCGGTTGTAGAAGACCACCGGCGCACGGATGCCATGGCCTTGATCACTATAGACCGTGGCCATGTTTGGCCCTTGCACGCCGTCGTGCTTGAACCGCTTGTAAAACGGCGTGACTCCCATCGCCCGGACGCGTTCGGCGATCAAATCTCCAATGGGATAATCCACCATGGCGGTCGCAATGCCGGTGCGCAGACCAAAGCAATCGGCCAGGTTCGCCGCCACGTTGTATTCGCCTCCGCTCACATGAATCTGGCATTGGCCGGCCTTCCGGAAAGGAATGATTCCGGGGTCAAGGCGATGGACAAGGGCGCCGACTGAGACCAGGTCCAGGGCGCCGTTTTCAGGGATATTCAGGTCGTATTTCATCATACTTCGTTGGGCCACCGGATGGCCTCGCCAGAGTTCCTGAAATTGAAAACATGTGGCAGACAAGTCAAGTCTTGCCGCGCATGCACGAATATCCGATCCTTCTGGCCAAGGCCAAAGCCAGCGCTCAGCGGCGGTAGAGCAGGATGCAAACCCGCGCTTTGGGTCGAAAACTTTCATCTTGTGCCAGATTCGGATCGCCGCTCCGTTTTGGGTTGTCACTGAACCGAAGTGCAAGTAGAATGTTTAGAAGACTGTCCGATTGAGCGTATGAAAATCGTTCGACTCGTTCGCGCGGCGTGGTTTGCGGCCCCAACCGCTGCGGTTCTGTTCCTCGTCGGGTCGCGTGGGGAGGCATTGGCGCAATTCCCAGGCGATAGCATCCCTGTGGTCTCGATTCGGGCCACTGACCCCCGGGCCAGCCTTGCCGGCGATACGGCAACCTTCACGGTCTTTCGTGAGGGAAACACCAACATGAGCGTCAATCTCTTCTACCGCATCGGCGGCACGGCTTCCAATGGGGTTGACTATGCCACAATCCCCAACCGGATTTCCATCCCGGCGGGCGCGTACACCAACTCCGTCCTCATCCAGCCAATCGACCATGGCCAAACCGACCTGGTTCAGACGGTCATCTTGCACCTCGCCTATCCGCCGACCGAAGAGCCGATCAATTACATCATTGGCGATCCGGACACGGCCGAGGCCTACATCACCGCCACCACGTTCACCAACAAGCCGCCTCTGGTCAAAATCACCCTTCCCGAAGATGGGGCCACGTTCTGGGCGCCCGCGGATGTGACCATCGCGGCTGAGGCGCAGACTGCCGACACAAACGGCTACGTTGCCACTGTTCAGTTCTTTGCCAACGGAACCAGCCTCGGAATCAAAACCAACAACCCCGCCTCCGCCTCGCCCGTGAACCCATTCATGCTGACCTGGACAAATGTCCCCGCCGGCAATTACTCCCTGACTGCCCTGGCCACGGACAATTCGGGCGCCTACGCTCTCTCTCAGCCGGTCAAGATCACCGTCCTGCAGCCTAAGCCACCGCCGCCGACCAACGCCCCGCCCGCTGTCCGCATTAACAGCCCCACCAACGGCCAGACTTTCTTTGCCAGTGTGGTATGCCCCCCGTGCGTTACCGACACGCCGCCTTGCGAATTGCCCTGTAGGTTGGCTGGCCCCGACATTCCCGTTTACGCCACCGCCAGCGCCAGCAGCGGCTTGGCGTCGGTTGAATTCTTTGCCGACGGCCAGGACCTCGGTCCAGGAACCTTGGAGTTTTGCTTCACACCCGAGGGCACATGCGCCGGCTGCCCTCCGCCGGTCCTGACTTGCGCCTATTCCCTGGTCTGGAGCAATGCACCGGTCGGAAATCACGTTCTCGCAGCCATCGCCACCGACAATAGCGGGCTTTCCAACATCTCCGCCCCCGTCAGCATTACCGTGCTGTCGCTTCCTCCGCCTCCGACCAATCGGCCTGCGGTGGTGAGCATCGTCGCCACCGACCCGGTGGCGATCGAAGGCACCAATTGCTGGCGCTGGCTCGGCGTGACCAATTCAACGCCAACCTGGGACAACTGGCGCGGGGCATTCCTTCGATTCTTCACCAACTGCGGCCCAAAGAACGCCACCTTCGTCGTTCGGAGGCTCGGCAGTACGAACGACGACCTCACTGTCCTCTACAACATCGGGGGGACGGCCACCAATGGCGTTGATTATGTGGCCCTTCCCGGCTCCATCGTCATCCCCGCCGCCAGCCGCTCGGGATCGGCCGCGAGCACGGTGTCCAGCAGGCTGGCCGGGCCTTCGGGGGCTTCCTGGCGCACGCTGGCCAGCCGGGCGCGCGCGGCGAGGCGGATCTCCCCGCCGTCCAGCGCG
>JAJYHY010000088.1 GCA_021784555.1 bacterium | reverse complement strand
AGCGGCAACTGGAGCGGCACGATCGCCGCCGGCGGCTCGCAGAACGTGACCATCACTTTCGCGCCTACGGCCGCCACGGCTTACAGCGGAACCATTACGATCGCTTCGGACGCGACCGGTGGCGCCGGCACCATCGCCGCGTCCGGGACCGGCCTCGCTGCCCCGACCAAGATCATCTCGCTGAGCGGGAGCTTGGCCTTCGGCAACGTAACGGTGGGCACGAGCGCCCAGGCGACGCTGACCATCGCCAACAGCGGCAACAGCACGCTGACGGTGACGGGCATCAGCTTGCCTGCCGGTTTCAGCGGTGACTGGTCTTCCGGGACGATCGCCGCCGGCGGCTCACAGAACGTGACGGTCACTTTTGCGCCTACGGCCGCCACGGCTTACAGCGGAACCATTACGATCGCTTCGGACGCGACCGGTGGCGCCGGCACCATCGCCGTGTCCGGGACCGGCGCGCAGGCGGCCAGCGGTGGGGGGCTCGACCAATGGGCGCAGCGAACCCCGTCCGGCCAGCCCGCACTCCTGGACGCTGTCATGTACGCCAACGGGCAGTTTGTGGCCGTGAGCGCCAACGGGCTGGTCCAGATGTCTGCGGATGGCGTGACCTGGAGCAGCCATTCCGTGGGGGCGAGCTCGGGCCTTACGGGCATTACTTACGGGGGCGGTCTTTATGTTGCCGTCGGGGTCTGGAAGGATTCCAGCGGCGAGGTAAATGGGGCGGTGTGGAGTTCGACAGATGGCCAGAACTGGGTTCGGCGAGCCGCATCGTTTTGGTATGGCACCGTTTGGGCCGTCACCTACGGCAACGGCCTCTTCGTGGCGGTGGACGACGGGATGGCTGTTCCCAACGTCGTCACCTCCAGGGACGGGATAAACTGGGCGAATCCGCCATTGTTGGACGCCTCGGGGGCGTTCTACTCGGTGGCCTATGGCAACGGCGAGTTTGTCACGGTGGGCGACGCGGGGGCGGTATATCGCTCCGCCGACGGCACGAACTGGACGGCCGGGGTTGCTGGCACGACGAACGCATTGGAAGCAGTGACTTACGGCGGGGGACAGTTTGTGGCGGTGGGCGATGGGGGCCTCATTTTGACCTCGCCCGACGGGGCCAGTTGGAGGCGCCAGACTAGCGGCGCCTCCCAAGACCTCATGAACGTCGGTTATGGCGACGGTGTATTCACCGCGGTGGGCACCTCCGGGGTGATCCTGACTTCGAGCGACGGGGTCGCGTGGACGCCGCGCAGTTCGGGCACCAGCCAGATGCTCGAGGGGATTGCTTACGGCGGCGGGAGCTTTGTCGTTACGGGAGGGGGCACAAGCGGCGGCATCATTCTCCAATCGGGGAGCCTCTTGGGGGCGTCCACCCGCGTCATCGGCCTGAGCGGCAGCTTGGCGTTTGGCAATGTAACGGCCGGTTCGACGGCGCAGGCGACGCTGACCATCGCCAACAGTGGCACCTCGACGCTGACGGTCAGCGGCCTCAGCTACCCGCCCGGCTTCAGCGGCAATTGGACCTCCGGGACCATCGCGGCCGGGGGTTCACAGACCGTCACGGTTACGTTCGCACCGACCGCGGCCACCAGCTACAGCGGCGCCATCACCGTGACTTCGGATGCCACCAGCGGCACTGCCAGCATCGCCGTCTCCGGGACGGGCGTGGCGGCCACGGGGAGCGGCCTGCCATCGCCTTGGCTGGAGAAGGACATTGGCAACGTTGGCGCGGCCGGTTCGGCTGCCTTCGCCAACGGGGCCTTCACGGTTCAGGGCAGCGGGGCCGACATCTGGGGCACCAACGACGCCTTTCATTTTGTCTATCAGCCGCTCAATGGTGATGGAGCGGTTGTGGCCCGTGTGACGAGCCTGACGAGCCTGCAAGGCGCCATCGACCCATGGGCCAAAGCGGGGGTGATGATTCGCGAGAGCCTGGAGGCGGGTTCGCCCCAGGCGATGGCGGTGGTGACGCCCGGCAACGGCGTCGCCTTCCAGTATCGGGTTGATGTCAACGACTCCAGCTACAGCGAGGCTGGCGCCGGCGCCACGGCGCCCTATTGGGTCAAAGTGGCGCGCCGGGGCGATATTTTTACGGCCTACCAGTCGGCGGATGGCAGCACCTGGGTGGAGATTGACTCGAAAGAGGTTCCAATGACCACGCAGGTCTATGTCGGTTTGGCGCTCACCGCGCACAGTTCCGGCGTGGTTGACACCGCCACCTTTGACCAGGTCCAGGTGCTGACCTCCGAGCCGGCCCTGCCGGCCATCACCGCCTTCGCTACCCCGACCACGGCCCAGCCGGTCGGCGCCTCCTTTACCATCAACTACACCGTGGCGGACGCGGGCGGTCCGGGCTTGGCGAGCGTGGAGTTGTGGCGCGCCCCGGCCTACGCGGGCCCCTTCTCGCGAATTCAAGTGGCTAGCGCGTCGGGCCTTGGGCCGGTTTCGGGGAGCTTTAAGGACACTCCGCCCAGCGGCGGCACTTATTGGTATGGGCTGCACGCGGTGGACACGGCCGGCAACTGGATGGACGAGCGGACCGCGGACGTGGGGCCGCTGCCGGTGACGGTGGCCAACAGCACGGCCAGCCTGCCGAGCCTGGCGCCCTATCAACCGAGCGGGTGGTCGGATAAGATTGTGGTTTCAACGACCACGGGTTCCACGACCGACAGCGCCACGCTCACCCCAGCCGATGCTCTTTACGTGGATTGGGCGGTGAGCAACAACGGCGGGGCGGCGACCTCGCTCCGGTTCTATACGGCGCTCTACGTGGATGGCGCCCTTTGGACGTCGTGGTACACTGATCCGCCGCTCAACGCCGGGTACTATCTCGACGTGAAAGACTTTCCCATCGGTTCGCTGAGCGCCGGCACACACACGCTGACGCTCCTGGCGGATTCCACCGGCGCCATGACCGAAGCCAACCCCGCGCAGAGCATCTACACCAAGACCATCGCCGTCGGCGCGCCTTCCTCGTCCGGCTCGCTCAAATGGCAGGTGCAGCAAAACACCTCCATGGGCACCGGTCTGGGGATTGCCTACGGCAACGGAACATTTGTTTCCGTCAATGTCATTGCGCAGAACACTACGGCGATCTATACCTCGACGGACGCCTCACATTGGGTGGAGAACGGTTCTCTGCAGCAGCCGCGCAGCCCGCGCTTCTTGGGGGGAATGTTCCTCGTTCCCGGAGGGGCGCTCATGGGTGGCGCGCTTTATGGTTCAGCGGACGGCGCCCACTGGTCTAATCTCAACACCGACCCCGATCTGCTGCTCATCCCGCCCAGTGACACAGCCTACGGCTATGTCAGCTCCTCAGCTTACAGCGGCAATGTGTTCGTGGCGGCCGGCATCGGAGACGTGGTCTTCTATTCGGAGGGCACTGCCACCAACTGGCAGGACGGCGCCATTTTGAACCGCACTTCCGATGACAGTCTTGGCTCGCTCGTGAGGCTGGCCTATGGAGGTGGGCAGTTCGTCGCGGTGGGTTCAACGCAAAGCAACGCCACCCAGCTCGTTACCTCCTCTGACGGGCAGCATTGGGTCCATGTGCCGGCGCCGACTTCGCAGCCTCTGGATGGCGTGGCCTTCGGAACGGGCCTGTTCGCCGCCGTTGGCGGCGGCGGCGCCATCTTGACCTCCGCCGACGGCACCAACTGGCTCAGCCAGAGTTCAGGTGTTACCTCCACTTTGAATGACGTGGCTTATGCCGACGGCTGGTTCGTCGCCGCAGGCGATGGGGGCGCCATCTTGAGTTCGTCCGATGGGAGCCATTGGACAGTGAATTCCTCCGGCGCCACCAGCCCGCTTTACGGCGTCACATACGCCAACCACACCTTTTACGCCGTGGGCGGCAACGGCACGGTGGTGTCCGCGACGGCGCCCTAGCGCCAATGCCTTGCTGCCGGATGCCGCGTTGGGTGGAGGCGCTAGGCCGGCCGTACCTGACGAGGGTCCGGGCCGCAGCTCTTGACAAGGTCGTAGCGCAGGTCTCCGAACGTGCGGTATCGCCGGCTTCCAAGCCTGCAGGCCGCTGAAATGGTCGCGGTCGGCCGCCTTGGAGGCCCGCGACACAGCAGACTTGGAAGTCTGCACTACCGGGTGCTGACTTTGTCAACAGTCGTGGCGTCCGGGCGGGCTGACCGCCGCTGGGCACGCCGTAAGCTTTCTAAAGCCATGATGATAAATATGCGCTCTTCAGCCGACCTTGAAGTGGACCCCGTGCGGGGGCCCGGCATCCGTCCCGCCGCTCTGCGGTCCACTCGACGCTGGCGGAGCGGGATTCGGCTCGCCGCCTTTGCGATGGTGGCGTTCATGGAGTTGTGCAGGGCTCCAGCGGCGCTCCCGCCGCCCACCACCGTTCCGGCTCCGGCCTTAATTAATGATCCCCATTACCGCGCCTGGCTATGGGAGTATGAGCAGCGGGCTTATCCGTTAGGCTACGTCCCCCCCGGCGCTCGTCAGAAGGCCCTGACGGAGATCAGGCAAGCCCGCCGAAGCCCACAACGCAACTCCGTGACCTGGGGCGGCCCGCAATGGGCGAGTATCGGCCCGGCGCCCATTGTCAACGGCCAGACGGAGCCACCAAGGCCAGTCTCAGGCCGGGTGACGAGTATCGCGGTGGATCCCACCGACCAGGCTCACTGGTTGATCGGCACCGCGCGGGGCGGCGTGTGGGAGACCAAGGACAGCGGGGCCAGTTGGACGCCCAAGAGCGATGACCAGCCGTCCCTAAGCATCGGCGCGGTCGCATTCGCCCCGAGCAATCCAGCGATTATGTTTGCCGGCACCGGCGAGTTCGAAGGCTATCCCGGCGCTGGCCTGCTCAAGTCGGTGGATGGGGGCAACAGTTGGCGGCTTTTGGGGAGCGCGCAGTTCTCGGAGACGAGTCTTAGCGCCATCCGCGTGAATCCCGACGATGCAAATTGGTTAGTGGCCGCTACCGCTCCCACGCCATTCTACGCCTATGGGAACTACTGGAACCAATTCCCGCCTCCGAGGCCGGCGCCCGTGCCGGGAGTCTATTTCTCCACCGACGGGGGCGCCACCTGGAGTCGAAGCCTGGAGGGCGCTGTCTTTGCCTTTATCGTTGACCCGAGCGACTTCACCAATCAATACGCAGCGGTGACCGACCCGTCCGGCCAAAGCCCAGGAGTGCTCTATCGCTCCATGGATGGCGGTCACAACTGGAGGCCTCTCGGCGGCCCCTGGGGCCGCTGGGGTTCGGATATCCGCGCCGCGCTGGCAATCTCCCGCTCCAATCCGGACACTGTCTATGTCTGTTTTGCCGCCGACAGCCAGGACCTCGACGGTATCTGGAAAACGGACAATGCCTGGGATGCTACGCCGACCTGGACGCGGTTGCCCGACCTGCCACAGGACCCGAATTCGCCCGAACAACAATTGGATTACGATTTGGCCATCAGCGTGGACCCGGTTAACTCGGACGTTCTCTACGCGGGCTTGACCTCGCTTTACCGCTATGACGGAGCGCAATGGACGGTTCTGGGCGGCGATTACATCCCTAACGATCCGCGGACCGCGGCTCGCAGCCTTCACGCGGACCAACATGCCTTGCTCTGGGCCGGACCTCGGCTGCTCATTGGCAACGACGGCGGCATCTGGAGCGTCGGCGAAAACGGCGCGGGCCTTCTGGACTTTAACTCGAACCTGGCTCTCACACAGTTCTATTACGGTTCGCCTGCGCCGGGGAACCAAAACCTCATCCTTGCGGGCTCGCAGGACAACGGCAGCGAGGTCTGGCTGGGAACCAATGGATGGACGATGGTGGACTACGGGGACGGCGCCGAGAACGCTATCTCGCCAACGCGTCCAAACGACCATTGGGCCGCTGGGTGGGACGGCGGCAACATCGATCGCATCACCGGCGCGGGCCGCTATTTTGTTCAAGTGTATTCCGGAAGCCAGGACGCCTTGTTTATCTCACCTTTGGCCATGTCGCCCGCCGATGAGAATACGGTAATTGTTGGCGACGGTTATGAGCTGGAAAGGACCACGGACTTCTTTTCGGCTGCCAACCCGGATTGGTCCACCGATTTCGGCCAGGCCGATTTCTCATCCGCGGGTTTTCCCCCCTTCCCGATCACGGCGCTGGCGTTTGCCCCTTCAGACGCCTCAGGCAAGACCTATGCCTTCGGCACCGAAAACGGCCAGGTCTGGCTGACCACAACCGGCAGTGGTCATCAGGCGCGGAACATCAACGCCGGCTTGGAAATCCCTGGCCGTTATGTAACGGCCTTGGCCTTCGCACCGAGCGATTCGAACACCCTCTACGTCACCCTTTCGGGCTTCGACGAGGGGACGCCCGGCAAACCCGGCCACGTGTTCAAGACGCTCGATGCGTTGTCCGGCGCGCCAGACTGGGCAAACGTAAGTCCGCCGGTGGACCTGCCCAACAACGCCGTGGCCGTCGATCCCAACGACCCAAACACCGTCTATGTTGGCACGGATATCGGCGTTTGGAAGACCGCCGACGGGGGCGCCACCTGGACCGATCTGGGTCCGGCAAGTGGCATGCCCAACGTCGCCGTGTTTGATCTCAAGATTCAGCCGGAGACGGGGCGCGTGTTTGCCTTTACGTACGGACGAGGGGCATTCATGCTCGATCCACGGGCGGCGGTTCCTGCCATCACCAGTTTCACGCCGATTTCCGGGCCGGTGGGCGCCGTCGTGACCATCAACGGCGCGAAGCTCGAGAACGCTACCGGGGTGGAATTCGGCGGTGTCGAAGCCGCCTCGTTCAATGCGGTGTCCACCAGCCAAGTGACTGCAACCGTTCCCCCCGGCGCCGTTACCGGCCCCGTCACCCTCACCACACCGGGCGGCACTGCCACCAGCCCGGATGTCTTCACGGTACTGGCCGCTCCCGCCATTACCAGTTTTACACCTGCCGCCGGGAGCGTCGGCACGACAGTGACCATTCTGGGGGCGAACCTGGCCGGGGCGACGAATGTGCTTTTCGGCAATGCCTCCACCTCACCAATCAGTAGTTCCGACCGCAGCATTGCCGTGGCCGTTCCTGCCGGCGCGACCACAGGCAAGATTCGCGTGGACACCCATGCCGGCTCCGTCACCAGCCCCGGCAGTTTCACGGTGCTGAACTCACCCGTGATCGCCGGATTCAGTCCCACGAGTGGGGGGATTGGCGCAAAGGTCATCATCTCGGGCGCCAATTTCGTCAACCTCACGGGCGTCAGCTTTGACGGCGCGCCGGCTGTTTATAGCAATGACTCTTCGACGCAGATCACCGCTACGGTCCCCGCGGACGCCTCCAGTGGACCGATCAGCGTTACAACGGCCGCCGGCATAACGGTCAGTACGGCGGATTTCATCCTCATACCGGCCCCGACGATCAGTAGCTTTGCCCCCGCGAGCGGGGCCGGCGGCACGCTGGTCACTATCGACGGGGCTCATTTTACCGGGGCCAGCGCGGTCGCCTTCAACGGCGCCAGCGCCGCTGATTTCAGAGTGAGTTCGGACACCCAGATCCTGGCCACTGCGCCTCCGGCTGTGACTACGGGTCCGCTCTGGATTGCGACCGCTGGCGGCGTCGCGGCCAGCTCAGCGAGTTTCACCGCGATGGCGGCTCCGGCGAATGACAATTTCGCTGCCGCGCAATCCTTGAGCGGCAGTTCAGGAACCGTCTCCGGGAGCAATCTGGGCGCCAGCAAGGAACCTGGAGAACCTAATCACGCCGGCAACGCCGGCGGCAGTTCGGTGTGGTATCGCTGGACGGCCCCCGGCAGCGGCAGGTGGAGCTTCAACACGTTCGGCAGCGGCTTTGACACCTTGCTGGCGGTTTATACAGGAAGCGCCGTAAACAGTCTGACGCCCATTGCCAGCAACGACAACGCTCCGGGAACCAACGCCAGCAGTGTTACCTTTACAGCCACCGCCGGAACGGTCTATGAAGTGTCAGTCGATGGGTTCCGGGGCGATGCCGGCGAAGGGAGGCCGGCACCCCTGCCGGCTGCCGGCGCTTTTGTGCTGAATTGGAACCTGGCCTCGAGTTACGCGCCCCAGATCAGCAGCTTCTCACCAGGGAGAGGTCCGGTCGGCGCCTCTGTCACCATCGCTGGGGTCAACTTCACCGGCGTATCGGATGTCAGCTTTAACGGCATCAGTGCGCAATTCATCGTGAACTCAGATTTCCAGATCGGCGTCATTGTTCCTTCCGGAGCAAGCACCGGCCCCATCCAAGTGATCAAAGCCGGCACCAGCGGCGCCACCAGTTCCGTTCCCTTTGTCGTCACGACCGGGCCCGCCAATGACAACTTCGCCGATGCCCAGCCGCTCACGGGCAGCGTGGGCACTCTGAGCGGGAGCAACATTGGCGCGACCAAGGAACCGGGTGAACCCGACCATGCCGGCGAGGCCGGTGGCGCCTCGGTCTGGTTCAGGTGGACGCCCCCGGGCAACGGCACTTGGCGCTTCGACACTTTGGGGAGCAGTTTCGATACGTTGCTGGCGATCTATACTGGAAGCGCTGTCGATTCGCTCTCCTTGGTGGCCAGCAATGATGATTCCGGCGGCATCCTGACGAGTCAAGTTAGCTTTGCCGCGTCGGGGGGGACGACCTATTATATTGCCGCGGATGGCTACGGCGGCGCCACGGGCAGTCTCGTGCTCAATTGGGCGTTGGCTGGCAACCTCCCTGTCATCACTAGTTTTGAGCCTGCTACCGGCGGGCCCGGAACGAGCGTGACCATCAGCGGCGCCAATTTCAGCGGCGTCAGCGCCGTGGGCTTCAGCGGCGTGAACACGGCCAGCTTTACGACTATCTCGAGTTCGCAGATCGTAGCCATCGTGTCGCCTGGCGCCGGGACCGGGCCAATCAGCATCACTACCTCCAACGGGATGACACAAAGCACTGCCAATTTCGTGGTGACCGTTCGGCCGCCCGTTAACGATGCCTTTGCCAACCGCCTCGCCATAGACGGCGCCGTCGCCACAGTCACCGGTTCGAGCGCCGGGGCGACCAAAGAGCCTGGTGAGCCGGACCATGCTGGCAACGCGGGCGGGGCCTCCGTGTGGTGGACCTGGACCGCGCCGAGCAACGGCACTTATACGGTGACCACGCGCGGCAGCAGCTTTGATACGCTCTTAGGCATCTATACGGGATCGAGCGTGGCCTCGCTCACCGCCGTCGCCGCCAACGACGATGGCCCAAATATGGGCGCCGCCAGCCTGCTCTCCTTTCCAGCCATGGCAGGAACTCCCTACCAACTGGCGGTGGACGGCTATGACGGGGTAAGCGGCAATATCCTTCTCAGTGTGTATCCGTCCAGCCCTTCCCGGGTAATCTACTCTACGGGCTTCAGGTCCTCGGAAGGCTACAGCACTAATTCCCCTCTCGCTGGACAGGGCGGGTGGCTGAGCGACGGTCCGGGCCTGAACGGCGTCCTTTACAACGCCTTCTCCGATTCCGGCCAGCAGGCCTTTGTCGGGTTCTCGTCGCCCACAAATGGAGCCGACACTTACGTCTGGCGCCCGCTCGACTATACTCCGGACACAAACTCGGAACCGGTGGTGGTGTTCTCCACTGACCTTGCTGTCGTAGATTCGGACAACAACCACTACGATGCCTTTGATTGGAGTTTCTGGAACAACGATGCCAGTGAACAAGGCCTCTTCTATCTCTCGTTCGACAATGCTGACATGGGCATTTATTACTTCCTCAACGATGGGAGTCCACGGCAGTACACCGGCCAAGACTTCCAAGACGGCGTCATTTACCACTTGGAGGTCGCCTTGGATTTTGCCCGCAACCGCTGGAGCGCCTCCCTCGACGGCAACACCTTCGTCCAGGATCAGCCCATCTCCGCTACAAACAATGTCGCGCTCACACTCGGCGACATTGACGCTACTTGGGTCCAGAATATCGGTCCCGTGGGGGACAATTTTATGCTTTTTGACAATTACTCCGTCACCGCCCAGGCCAGCCAGGCGCCCCGCATCATTACCGCTTCGCCAAGCTTGACTGTTGCCCAGGGGGCCAGCACGAACCTGATGGTGGTCGTGGACACTACCCTGCCGGTAACCTACCAGTGGCTGTTCAACGGCGCCCCTATCGCCGAAGCAACTTCTCCCATCCTTACCCTGAATGACCTGGCTCCGAGCCAGGCGGGCGACTACAGCGTCATCGTCAGCAATTCCGTCGGTGTGGTCACCAACGATTTCCAGGTGTTCTCAGTTACCAACACCCCCCCTCTGCTCGGCTCCCCCTTTCTCTCGCCTAATGGCACGTTCGAATTCATGCTCCAAGGAATTCCGTCGCGGAGCTATGAATTGCTGGTCTCAACCAACCTCGTCGGCTGGTCCGTCCTGGGTACTCTGGAGGACACCAACGCGGACGGCCGGTTATGGCTCTCCGACCCTTTTGCCGCCGCGTTCAGCCATCGTTTTTATCGGCTGCTCTTGCTCGGCTCCGCGGCCAGTCCGACCCGCATAATTGGCCTCAACGGCAATGTCGCCTTCGGTGATGTCGCCGTGGGCACGGCGGCGCAAAGCACGATGACCATCACCAACAGCGGCAACGCCATCCTAACGATCAGCGGCATCAGCTATCCCAGCGGCTTCAGTGGCGACTGGTCGTCGGGCGCCATTCCGGCGGGCGGCTCACAGAGCGTGACCGTCACTTTCGCGCCCACTGCCGCCACCACGTACAGCGGAACGATTGCCGTGGCCTCGGACGCGACCAGTGGCTCCGGCGACATCTCCGTCTCAGGGAACGGCGTGACTTACGACGCGTTGGCGCAATGGCACTTGCGCAACCCGTCGCCTGTAGGAAGAACGCTGTCCGCTGTGACTTACGCCAACGGACTCTTTGTCGCGGTGGGCGACGGCGCCATCTTGACCTCGCCCGATGGGCTGGCATGGACCCGCCAGTACTCTGATTTGGGTGATTGGCCGGACGCCATTACCTACGGCGACGGGCAATTTGTAGCGATCGGCAACAGCGACAAATCTGGGGTCGTTCTGACCTCGCCGGACGGCATCCATTGGACCCGCCGGACCATAGCTACCAGCGCTTTCCTAAACGGCGTGGCGTACGGATCCGGAACCTTTATCGCGGTGGGCACCGACGGAGCTCTGCTCACTTCCGCCGACGGCCTCACCTGGAGTCCCCAGACCTCCGGAACCAGCAACTATCTTGAAGGCATCGCTTACGGGGCTGGCGCCTTTGTGGCCGTCGGCTGGGATGACACGGTCCTGCGCTCCGCGGACGGGATTCATTGGACGGAGGAGCGCCCCGGAACGACTGCGTCCAGTCATGATTGGCTCGGCGTGGGCTATGGCAACGGACAATTTGTAGCCGTCGGCGATAATTATCCCAATGGCGGCTTTACCGCGGCAGTCCTGACCTCCCCGAATGGCAGCCAATGGTCGGTCCAGAACTCAATCAACGGCTTCAACCCGCTCGAAGCAGTGGCTTACGGCGATGGCCTTTACATCGCGGTCGGGGAGCAGGGAACGATCCTCGCCTCCGCGGACGGCCGCGCCTGGAACGACCGGAGCGCGGGCGGGAACGACGAGATCAGAGACGTGGCGTATGGTGCCGGGCGATTCGTTGCCGTGGGACAGACGGTCCTGGGTTCGATGGGCTTCGTCCTAACTTCCACTGACGGCGCGAGCTGGACCCACGCGGATTCTGGGTCTCGTCCCTCGTTCAACGGCACGGCCTGCGGTCTTGGCTTGTTTGTCGGGGTGGGAGACGCCGGGGCGATTTCGACCTCACCTGATGGCGTGCTCTGGACCAGCCGCCATTCCGGAACGACCAACGACCTGTTCGGGGTGACTGCCGGCGACACCGCTCTGGTCGCGGTGGGCGGCTCGGGCACCATCCTCGTTTCGCCCGATGGGACCACCTGGTCAGCCGTTTCCTCCGGAATCACTAATGATATTAATGGTGTGGCGTTTGGTAATGGGCTGTACGTCGCCGTGGGGGCGGATGGGCCGGCGCTAACCTCGCGGGATGCCTTCCACTGGGTCCAGCACGACGACGACTACGTCCTGACGGCCGACTTGCTCGGCATCACCTATGGCCACGGCCTGTTTGTCGCGGTGGGGGGCGAGTTCGAAGATCCCCTTTTTGGGGTGACCGCTGCCGGTCCCATCTTTACCTCCCCGGATGGGGCTGACTGGCAGTACGCCTACGGAACGGGCCTCCCGCTCTACGGCGTGGCCTATGGCAACGGCCTGTTTGTTGCGGTGGGCGCTCGCGCGTGGACCGACCCCTACGGCTCGACCTGGACCGGCGCTGGGACCTGGACCTCGCCCGACGCCGTCTCGTGGACGGACCAGAGTTCGGGCCCGGGCGGCTCGGCGATTACGTTTGGCGATGGCTTGTTCGTGTCGGTTGGGACCTCCGAAAACGTCGCCACGGCCAGCTCGCCGGATGGCGTCCATTGGACCCAACGCAACACCGGCAGCGCCTTGAACCTGAAGGGGATAGCCTATGGCGATGGGACCTTTGTAGCGGCCGGTGACTGGGGCGTGGTTCTTCAATCCAGTTCACTGTTTGGGTCCGCGACGCGCCGCATCGGCCTTAACGGCAGCTTGTCGTTCGGCAATGTGCCCCTGGGAGCGACCCCGCAGCGGACAATGACAATCACCAACAGCGGCAACAGTACCCTAACCGTCAGCAATATCATCTATCCCAGCGGTTTCACCGGCGATTGGGCCTCTGGCACGATTCCGCCGGGCGGGGCGCAGGGTGTTGCGGTCACCTTCCATGCCGCCGTGGCAGGCGCTTACAGCGGCGCCCTCACCGTCGATTCGGACGCCACCGGTGGCAGGGCGAGTTTGGACCTCTCCGGCAGCGGCGCGGCGCCCAACGTGGGCTGGGTGCCGGTTGGACCGGCGCAGGTGGTGGGCGAGGCCAGTCTGGGCGGTTTCCCGGTCCCCGCAGTCAGCGGACGGGTCGTCGGCGTTGCGCCGGACCCGAGCGATCCGAACCTGATCTACATTGCCACCGCGGGCGGCGGCGTCTGGAAAACTATCGATGGCGGCGGCCATTGGACGCCGCTGACGGATTCGCAGATCACCACGGTCATGGGCGCCATTGCCGTGGCGCCCAGTAACCCAAACGTCATCTACGCCGGCACCGGAGAACAAACAGGACTCTACCTTCCAGCCCGTGGGTTGGGAAGTTTCTTCTTCGGCCGCGGCATTTTGAAATCATCCGATGGCGGGACCACCTGGGCCTTGGAAGGTAACGCGCAGTTTGATCGGCGCACAACGACGCGGATCGTCGTGGACCCAGCCGATGCGGACACCGTTTATGCCGCCATCGCGCCTGGTGAGTTGGATGGTTTGCACGACAACGCCGGCGTTTGGAAATCCACCGACGGCGGCGCCAATTGGATCAACACGACCGCGAGCATTTCCACCACCGACACGTTCTCGGACCTGGCGCTGGACCCGTCCAATCCGCAAATTCTCTACGCCGCTGTCAGCAGCCCGGCGGGCGCTCCGGCCAACGGCGTCTATAAAACCACTGACGGCGGGGCCAACTGGGGCCGGGCCGGAGATTTTCCCGCCGGTGGGAACCTCGGTAATATCAAGCTGGCGCTGGCGCCCAGCGCGCCGCAGGTGCTCTATGCCTCGATTGCCGCGCCGACCGTGCTTACCAATTTTCTGAACTTCAAAGGCCAACCAGTCTGCTCGGGCCTTTACAAAATGCTGAAAACCACCGACGGCGGAAACACCTGGACAGATTTGCCCAACGTTCCCAACTATTTGATTTTCCAGGGACAGTTCAATTCGACGCTCGCAGTAGACCCATCCGATCCGGAAATTGTCTATGCTGGCGGCTCGGCCTTTGGCTACGGACAGCCGTCCGGCCTGGTTCAAAGCGTGGATGGCGGCGCTACTTGGCGAGCGATTGACAGCGGCTATGACGGGCTGGGCACCCACGGTGACTGCCATGCCATGGCCTTCGACGCCCGTGGCCGGTTGCTCTTGGGAGACGATGGCGGAATCTGGCGGCTGGAGGATCCGGCTAATGTCTTGTGGTCGGATTTGAACAGCGATTTGAACACCATCCAGTTCTACGGCATTGCCCTCGATCCCACCGACCCAAATGTCATTTACGGCGGCACCCAGGACAACGGCACGGTGAAATTCGACGGCGCGCCGCAAGGGGTGGAGTTGCTGGGTGGCGACGGCGGATACACGCGCTTGGATCCTGCCCAGCCGACCATCGTCTATGGCGAGGAGTCGGGACTTGCTCTGTTTCGCTCCGAGGATAGCGGGGTAAACTGGACCGAAATACTCAATGGCGTTTCGGAGGACAACTCCTTTCCCATGGTGCCCTACGCCATGGACCCGTCCCATCCCGCCCGGATGGTGATGGGCACCGACAAGGTCTATGAGACCTTGGACGGAGGGGCGCACTGGACAGCGTTGAGCGCCCCGTTTGCCTCAGGCTGGAACACCGATGAAGTCATCGAAAGCGTGGCGGTGGCCGCAACGGATACCAACACGATTTACGCCTCGCCCGCCGGCGACATCTTCGCCACGTTCGACCACGGCCATTCTTGGCAGGAACGCGACCTCGGCGGCGCGCCCGCGGGGTGGATTCAATCCCTCGTCGTTGACCCGAATGACAATCTGACTGTCTATGCGGCCCGGGCCATCGTCGGCGGCGGCCATATCTTCTACACGACTGACGGCGGCCGGGACTGGACGGACATCAGCGGCAACCTTCCCGACTTGCCGGCCTCTTCTATCGCCCTGGATTCACGCACCCGCCCCGCTACGCTTTATGTCGGCAATTACAACGGTGTTTATGTCTCTCAAGACCTCGGGGCGCATTGGAGCCGCGTCGGCTCCGGCCTGCCCAATGCGATTGTGTCCGGCATCAAGTTGAACACCAACCTGAACATTCTGGCGGCCGCCACTTATGGCCGTGGGGTTTGGGAAATCCCGCTCAGCCAGGCCGTCCCCTAATCCAATGTCTGCCGCCGCATAAAATATCGCGCGCCCAGGGCACCCGGCTTGATTCAGAATTCGTCGTATGAGATTTGGGAATCGGCTACACCTAAATTCCTGAGCATCTTGAGAGAGGCGGCGATCATCTGCGGCGGCCCGCAAAGGTAGAACTCCACCGCGCCAAGGTTCCGGTGCGACCTGAGATACTGCTCAAAGACGACTTGATGGATGAGCCCACGATGTCCGGTCCAACCGTCTCCCGCCATTGGCGAAGACAGCGCGAGGTGAAAATGAAAGTTCGAGGCTTTGTCGGCAATCGCCTCGAAGTATTTCTCGTAGAAGATTTCCTGCCGCGAACGGGCGCCATACCAGAAACCCACGCGGCGGGCGGTCTTTTGGGTATGAAAAAGGTGCGCAATATGCGCCCGCAAAGGCGCCATGCCCGAACCCCCTCCGATATACACCATCTCCCTTTGAGTCGGCTTGATGTGAAAATCGCCGAAAGGCCCGATGGCGGCAGCCATGCCGCCCGGTTTGAGGTTGAACATGTATGCCGAGCCCACGCCCGGCGGGCAGGCCTGTCCCGGAGGAGGCGTGGCGATGCGCACGTTGAAGCGGAGGCCGGATCCGGCCTGCGGATCGCAGGCCATCGAGTAATTGTTGCGGCGCCCGGCGGTTGGATTGCGGCTGACCAAATCGAAGACATGCTGCGCTTCCCAAACCGCGCGGTACGGTTGCGGGATGTCGAAATCGCGGAACCGAATGGCGTCGTAGGCCGGTATGTCGAACTGCAAATAATCCCCGGGGCTGAACGCAAACGGCTCCAGCGGCTCGAACACGAGTTCCTTGATGAACGTGGCCACGCTTCGGCTGCTGACGAGCCGCAGGGCCAGGGTCCTTTGGGCGCGAGCCCCGGCGCCCCCCGCTCGGTCGAGGTTGAGGAAGAGCTTCCCGAGCCGGCTTTCGATTGGGTATGTCGCCAAGCCTCGGCAGACTGGCGCGCGCGCGGGCGAGCCGTCCGCGAGTCTAAAGCGGCCATTATGCTTGGGGCATTCCATGAGGCCGTCCTTGATTAGCCCATCCACCAGATGCGTGTTGGCGTGCGTGCAAATGCCATCGGTGGCGAATAACTGGCCGGCGGCGTCCCGGCACAAGGCGTAAGTCTTACGGCCATGGTCGAACCGGAGGATGTCCTGGCGCTCCAGCAACGCCGCATCGCAGACTTCAATCCAGCCGTCGGCATCGGTCGTGGCGGTCGTGGTGATGACGGCTTTGCCCACGTGCCCCGCGGGTGGGGGCAGCTCGCGCTTGATGTGGTAGCCGGGGTCCTTCACTTGCCGGAGAAGCGTGGGAAGAATCTCGCGCCACGCCGACAGAATGGATGGATAGGGCGGAGGACAATCCTGCCGGATCGCGGCGTGCAGCGCCGGCAGCGCGTGGTACGGCACTAACGGGAACATGTGGTGTTCCAGGTGGTAGTTCATGTTCCAGTAGATGAAGCGGCTAACCGGGTTCATGTACACCGTCCGGCAGTTGAGGCGGTGATCCAGGACATTCTCGGCCAACCCGGCGTGCTGGATCGTGTTGTGGATGATCATCAGCCATGTGCCGAAGAGCTGCGGCAGTACGAAAAGGAAGATCGGGGTCCAGGAGTGGCCGGTGATCGCGAAGGCGAGGACAAGGGCATAGATGGCCAGGCAGATCCGTGCATTTCGATAAACCTTCAGAAACTCACTTTCCGGGAGGAATGTGCGCTCGGCATCCGTGATGCGCCGGAGGGCGTGCCGGAGGAGACTCGGGAAATAGGTACAGTAGCCGGGAAGAGCAAACAGGCTCAGAAACAGCTTAAGAAAATTGGGCGGGCGGGGAACCTGAATTTCGGGGTCGCGACCGACGATGATGGTGTCGCTGTGATGCCGGTTGTGGCTCCAGCGCCAGACGACGGATTCGCGCATGACCATAAACGATGCGACTTCATACACCACGATGTTCATCCAGTCGGTCCTGAACGCGGTTCCGTGGCCGCATTCGTGCCAGCGCGAATCAGAACTGGTGCCATACAGCACCGAATAGACAAGGTACGGAATAACGACCCACCAACTGCCCCAGAGCGCGACCGTGGCACAACCGCTGGTTAGCAGGAGGGCGATCCACAACGCCGTATCACGTATCGCGGGCGCGTTGCGGCGCTGCAGGAGCGCCCGCAGTTTTTCTCTCGGCACCGGCGAGGTGTACCATTCAGCTTCAGCTAGGCCCTTCTCCACAGCCGCTGTGGCATTGACGCCGGTAAGATTGTAGTCACGAACGAAAGCCGGGCTCATCTCTAACTTTTAGCACACCTCCGGCGATCGTGAAAGGGTCTCGGAGTTGCGAGTTGCATCCCTCGGGTCAACGACGACCCGGGTCGTCAATCCAGGTCCAGGCTGTGGTATGCTCGACCATTCAACGTGCTGCATGGATTCGAACGCCACGGGCTTGCCTCCTGATGGGGACCGGCTCACGCCTGAAGGCCTAACGGAGGTCCGAAATCCGACTTGCTCTTCCGGCCGGTGTCAACGAGAATATGCGCGTATGGCGCTCCAGAGCCGCACTTTGTGGGGCGTCAAACTCGGTTGGCGCGCTTAGCTCAGCGGAAGAGCACTTCCTTCACACGGAAGGGGTCGCAGGTTCAAACCCTGCAGCGCGCACCAGCTTTTCACCCACAAATACGAGCAAATCACCGATCGGATGCCTCGCGCCAGAGGCACCGGAGGCGCGTCGGAGATTAAACGGGGTTGACAAGAATGGAACCGCGCATCATGATGCCTTCATGAGAACCACTCTGACGCTTGATCCCGATGTTGCCGCCAAGGCCAAAAGCGGAGCGGCCAAGCTGGGCAAGCCATTCAAAGAAGTCGTCAATGCCGCGCTGCGGATCGGGCTGGACCAGGTACTGAACCCACCCTCGGCCAAACTTTATCGGACCAAAGGGCGCCCTATGGGTCTGCGGCGCGGCCTGAGCTACGATAACATCGGGGAGTTGCTGGCCACAGCCGAAGGGGAGGATTACCAATGAACCTCGTGGATGCCAACCTGCTGCTGTATGCCGAAGACAGTCTGTCCGAGCAGCACGAGGCTGCCCGTTCATGGTGGGATGAGCAGATCAGCGGAACAGCGCCGGTTTGTCTCTGCTGGCTGGTCCTGACCGCGTTCATCCGCATTGGTACCAACCCGCGGCTGCACCAACGCCCGCTGACGCTCAAGGAGGCTTGCACCCGCGTTCAGTCCTGGTTTCAGCAGCCATGCGTGCGACTCATTCAGCCGGGCAAGGAGCATTGGTCCTTTTTTCAAAAGATGCTTGCCGAGGGCAACGCTGTGGGCAACCTGGTGTCAGACGCGCATCTGGCGGCTCTGGCCCTCGAGCACAATTGCCTGCTCCAATCCACGGATGCGGACTTTGCGCGCTTTCCGGGGCTCAAGTGGAACAATCCGATTGCGCGTCAATGAGCGCGCCTCGCGAACCTGCCGTGATGTGACCCTTCTCGACACCTGCTTTCTTCCGACCGTGCGCCCATGAGCCCACGACGAGTTGTCATCGCCGGAGGCAGCGGCTTTATCGGTACCGCCTTGACAAAGGAATTCCAGGCGCGTGGGTATGGAGTCGCCGTGCTGACGCGCTCTCCACGTGAGCGCGCCGACGGCGTGCGCGAAATCGAATGGGATGGCCTGCGCCAGGGGGGATGGTTTGAGAGTCTCGACGGCGCGGAAGCGGTCATTAACCTGGCCGGCAAGAACATCAATTGTCCCCACACCCCACGGAATGTGCGCGAACTTACCGGCTCGCGGGTCAACTCCGTGCGTGCCGTCGCCGCGGCAATCTCGCGGGTCGCGCAACCACCGCGCGTCTGGGCGCAGGCCGGGGCAATCGGCTTCTACGGCGACGCGAGCGACCGGTGGTGCGACGAGGCCGCGCCGGCAGGGCGCGGCACTCTGGCGAACATCTGCCGGGATTGGGAAGCAGCCTTCCTCGGCACCGCGCCGCCATTAGCGAATGGCCGCCAGGAAACCGGCCCCGCCGCCACACGCCGGGTATTATTGCGGATCGGGATGGTGCTCGGGCGGGGCGGCGGCGCGTTACCGGTGCTGGTGCGGCTCACGAAATGGTTTCTGGGCGGTAGGGCTGGGAGCGGCAGACAATTTGTTAGTTGGGTCCACCTGGGGGACCTGGCGCGGATGTTCGTTGCGGCGGTCGAACGGACCGACTTGTCCGGCGTGCTCAACGCCGTGGGGCCTAATCCGGTGACGAACGCGGAGTTCATGCGACAGTTGCGGCGGGCTGTGCATCGGCCCTGGAGTCCGCCCGTTCCAGAGTTTGCAATGCGGCTGGGCGGGCGGCTGATTGGGGCGGAGCCCTCGCTGGCATTGATTAGCCAGCGGTGCGCGCCGAAGCGACTGACCGAGATGGGGTTCGAATTCCAATTTCCAGACGTGGACTCGGCTTTGGAGGACCTGTGCCGGATGGCCTGATCACAGGGAATCGGAGATCCCCAGATAGGCCTGGGCGATTCCCTTCTTCGAGCGGATGACGACCCTATATTTTCCGGGTTCCAGCCGCTCGACTGCAACCGTATCGGGCCTGTGCGGCGTTGCCAAGCCAGCGGTCTTGCGTTCAGGAGTCTGAAGTTTGAGCATTTCATAAGCGTGCGATCTGCTAACGATGCCCCCCTCAGCGTTGCCCGGTGGCGCCTGCCGGCAGGTGCTGGCTTTCCCAGGCGGTGAAGTCGCCGTCCGCGGCCGTGTGGGCCTCGCAGTGGCCGTCCGCAAAGCCGTAGATTCGCACCCATTTGCCGTCTTTGCCGAGCCAGGGTTGGCTGCGGAGCACGATGGTACGGCCAACCACGGCAGGGTTGGTCAAGTCCGAGAGCGACCCCTGGTAGAGAATGTCGAACTGGTTGGTGCCGCTGGGAGCGCGGTTGGCCAAGCGCAGATAGGGCTGGGTTTGATCCAGGTTTGTGGGAAATGACTTAGCATGCTTCATGGCATACATCATCAGGCCCAGGCAGTAGATCTTGGCGTCATTGAACTTGGAGAGCGCCTCCGGACCTTGCAGTTCGTCCTGGGCATCGTCTTCTTCCGAGGCGGCACCCGGAGCAGCCGAATCGGCGGGAGTCTGTGGGGCCGCTTCCTGCCGCCGAGCCTTGGCCAGCAGGTTCGTTTGCTCACGGAGGAGGCCGACCTCGTTCCGCAGTTTCAGCAGCTCGTCGAGGTCAGCCGAGGGAAGGGCCGGCGCAGTCTTTTCTTGTGCAAGAGAATTGGAAAGCGCTTGGTTCTTGGACTGGAGTTGGGCGAGCTCTCGGCGCAGAGAATCGTTTTCTCGCTGCAGCGCTTCGTTGGCCTGGTATTGAACTACGAACGCGGCTGTCAGGCCGGCGAGCACCAAGCAGGCGGTCACCAGCAGGGTCTTGAATCTTGTCACGGTCAGTTTGAATTGGGTCGATTTTGTGGGTATTTGGCTTCGAGCCACTGGAGGGCGTACATTTCGCCGTAAACCTTTTCACGTTCCCAATAGTCGCTAAGCTCGGCTTCACTGAGCGTGGGGCGTACCTTATCCCTGACCTCCAGGGCCTCGCGAATGGACTTTTTTTGGCGGTCCAGGCCCGCCTGGGCCTGGCTTACGGAGCCGCCGAGGAAATCGTAATTGGCCGCCGGGTCCAGTTGACCGAGAATCTTCTTCTCGATGGCAATTCCAACCAGCTCATCGATCGGCCCGGAGGCTCGCCGCAACTGGCCGGCCAAGACCATGCCCACGGACGCCATCGAATTCGCGGATTTGGGGTCGCCCTGGTTCAGGAACTGTTGCTGGGTCTGCACGGCTTGGTTCCCCAGGTCCTTTAAAATGAGCAGGTAGCCGGTCGAGGCAGCGGCGGTTCCGGGCGCCCGCGCCTCGGCGGCCAAGGCGGGCCAGCCGGCCTGGCGGTACATCTCCTCGATGGCCTGGGCGGACTGCGCGGCATAATCGCCGTAGAACTGCAGCCGCGCTCCCTGCGCGAGCTCCTGAACTGCCTTCTCCGGCTGATTCGATTGGAAATAATCCCAGGCGGAAAAATACCAGGCCAGGGCATTCTGGGGCGAGGAAGCTTTGAAGGCGTCAATCCACTTGCGCTCTTGATCCGGGAAGACGCGATTGGCAATGACGGCGAATTGGACGGTGGGATCGTCCGGAGCGTTGGTCGCCGCCTCGCGCAAATAAGCGGGATCGAGGCTGGCCTGGAAGGCGCCCAGCAGGCTCTCAACGTCGCGATGGTTGCGCTGCAGGTAGGCCTCAATGTCCTTCTTTGGAAGGTGCCGGTGCGCGTCAAGGAAGTCCGCGACGCGCTGGTAGGGGGTCAGGGCGTCCGGCGGTTTGGTCGTGGTTGGGACGGGGGGTATCGCCGCCAACACGGTGGGGTGGAGCGCAATACTGGCTTGGAACACTTGGTTCGAGAGGCCCTGCCTGTCTGCTTGAGCTTGGGCAAGTTGCTGGCGTAAGGTCTCGTTTTCGCGGCGCAGCCTGAGCTCATGCCGCAGGGTGAGGGGTGCTATTATGGCACTTACGACGATGCCACCAATGATTGCTGCTTGGAGTTTTGTCATAGTGATGAGGGTTGAAAGGCCGGAGGCTATTCCCGTCATGCCGGCGACAGAAGCAAGCGCCGTAGCAGAGATTCCCGCGGCCAACCCTGCCGGGGCGGCGCGGACGGCGTTTGCGGAAAGCACGGCTGCGAGGCCGCCGGCGCCCACGGTAATGCCCTGGTGGGCGAAGATCTGCCGCAAACGTTCCACCGCCCGGTTCACACGCTTTTGCGCCGCGTCCTCGCTCGTGCCGAGAATCGCCGCCATCTCGCGCGCGGATTTGCGCTCGAAATAGCGCAGCGAAACCGCGTCCCGGTCCGCCTCGCTCAGCTCCTCCAGCGCGGCGTCCAAATGCGGTGCGATTCGTGCCCACAGAGAATCCGGTTCAGCGGAGGTATATTGGTTCATGGCGGCTGCCTCCTGTTCCCGCGCACGGCGCCGCACCTCGGAGCGGATGGTGTTGGCGGCCAGGTTCCGGGCCGTGCGATGCAGCCAGCCGGATAACACCGGGCGCCCCATGAGCCGGGACGCGTTTTGTGCCAATGCCACGAAAGCGCCCTGCGTCACGTCCTCCGCCAGGGCTGCCTCGCCGACCATACGGAACGCGGCGGAATAGACACAATCGACGTGCCGGCGCACCAGTTCGGCAAAGGCGGCTTCCGATTTCCTCCTGGCATATTCGCCCAGGAGGTGTTGGTCACTCAGCTTCTTCACTCACTGGATAGTAACCGCCGGGCCTGAAATCGGACAGGCAAATGGGAAATGGCGCCAGCGCTCTTGACGCGCCATTCAAACCTGTTTCAATTTACGTATGGTTGCGATGGTGCTAGAGAAGGCGGGCCAACTGCTGCGGAGGGTCGAAGTGCCTGTGCCCAAGCCGGGGATGAAGGAAGTTTTGATCCAGGTTGGAGCCTGCGCGGTATGCCGGACGGATCTGCATATCGTGGATGGAGAGCTGACCAAGCCGAAACTGCCGCTGGTGTTGGGACACGAAATAGCGGGCGTCGTGGTAGGGACTGGAGCAGAAGTTGAACGGTTCAAGGTAGGCGAGCGCGTTGGAGTGCCGTGGCTGGGCTGGGCCTGCGGGGTGTGCGCGTATTGCCGTTCAGGCAGGGAAAACCTCTGCAATCGCGCCCAGTTCACCGGCTATGACCGCGATGGCGGGTACGCCGAATACACCGTGGCGGATGAGGGCTTTTGCTTTCCGTTGCCTGATTCCTACAGCGACACCGAGGCGGCGCCACTGCTCTGCGCCGGTCTCATCGGCTTCCGTTCACTGCGCAAGACCGGCGCGGCAAGGCGTGTGGGCATTTACGGTTTCGGCGCCGCGGCTCACATCATTACGCAAGTCGCCCGGTTCCAGGGACGTCAGATTTATGCCTTCACGCGCCCAAACGATGCCGCGGCCCAGGAGTTTGCCCGCTCACTCGGCGCGGTTTGGGCCGGAGGTTCGGACCAAGCGCCGCCAGAGCGGCTTGATGCGGCGATCATCTTTGCGCTGGTGGGGACTCTGGTGCCGTTGGCTCTCGCCGCCGTGGACAAAGGCGGAGTCGTCGTGTGCGGCGGCATCCACATGAGCGATATCCCAACGTTTCGATATGAACTGCTTTGGGAGGAACGGGTCATCTGTTCGGTGGCAAACCTGACGCGAGAGGATGCGCGCGAATTCTTTGCCATCGCGCCCCAGGTCCCAGTAAAAACACAGGTGGAGAGGTTTCCACTCACCGAAGCGAACGAGGCAATAACCCGGTTGCGGACAGGAAAGATTAGCGGCGCGGCCGTGCTGGTGCCGAAATGAGGGCCCACCGATCACATCACGTTGTCACGCGCCTTGACATACGTAAAGTAAAGCGAGAGGGCAACCGCGAGACCCGCGCGAAGGAAAAACCCATATCTCCATTCGAAGGACGCGAGCAACAGGCCCACGACCAGGACCTTCAACCAGATCGAAGCCTCCGTTACGAAAACGTAAACGGCAGCGAGGGCAATCGCGGCGACCTCCACTATGAGACCGTAACCCATAGGCGGGGGACTGGCGGTCGGGAGCAACGAGGCGTGACGAAGCAGCGAACAATGCACTTCCGCGGCTCATGAGAGCCCGGAGCGGTGAGCCTCCAACTTAGCGGGCCGGAGCGGCCGTTCATGGGAGGAAGGATAGCCCTTTGGGAATCGGACGCAAGCCCGGCGTGCATCTCACACCAGTTCCATCGCAGGCTCAATCTCCATCGCTTTCCCCACGCTATCGCAGGTTTCGAGCCGACGCGCTGCTCAAGCCATGAAGTGAAGGGTCAGTCCTATAATCTTAGCATAAACCCGGGATTTGCAGGACCGAGCTCTTCGAGAAGAGGGAAGCGCCGGACAGGGATGGCCGCGCGAAATTTATAGGACTGACCCCTTCACGTTCCGCCCTAGTAAAGTCCCGCAACTCCAGCCCATGCCCCGACCCCGCCATAATGATCCGCTCCCCGCGCGGTCCAAAGATTGAGACCGAGACCACCTCCTGGTCGATCTTGTCGAACGTTCGTACTAACTGGCCGGTGCGCGCGTCCCAAAGGCGCAGTTCGTGCGGGGCCCCGCCGGAGACGAACCGGGCGCCGTCGGGACTGAAAGCCACACTGTCGATGCGCGAGGCCTCCGAATGGAATCGCCGAATGGGGTTCCACGTCCGGGCATCCCACAAGATAAGCCGCCCGTCGCCCCCGCCGCTGAGCAGCTTGCCGCCGTCCGGGGAAAACGCCAGCGCCCGCACACCCCGCGCATGGGCGGCAACGTTGGTTAGCTTGCGCCCGGTAGCCGTTTGCCAGACCCAAAGCCGGGAGAGCGGCGGCGCTTGAGCGGGTTTGGGCGCCGTGCCGGGTTGAAGCAGCATGCCCTGGCCGGCGGCGACCAGCTTCCCGTCAGGAGAAAACACCGCGCACCTGGCAAACGGGGCGGCAATGTCGGGTGGCAGTTGGCCCGCCTCGGAGGATGGAGCCGCCGGCCCCGCCAGTTGGAACCGGCGCAACTCCTTTCCACTGGCAACGTCCTCCAAGCGGACGGTGCCGTCGGCGCCCGTTGAGACTACCTGACGTCCGTTTGGGGAGAACGCGGCGTCCAGGACCAGCCCCGAGTGGCCGGCAAAGTTGACCAGAGGTTCGCGGGTCGCGGTATCCCAGAGCTTGAGCTCGCCATTCCACGCGGCGGAAAGGGCGAGGAGGCCGTCGGGAGAGAAGGCCACACGATAGACGAAGCCGGCGGCCGTGAGGACCTCGGTTCCAGAGGGCAGTACCGCCAAAGAGGTCACCGGGGAGACCATCTCCAGCAAAGTCGCTGCCGAGCCGGAAACGGACTCTCTCCACAACACGGCGCCGCCGGAATCTCCGCGCAGGAATTTCCTTCCATCCGGCAGGCCAGTGGCGCAGAGGCAACTGTGGTCGGGTTCATAGCGGATGGGAGGAGCCGGATGCTGGAGGTCCCAGATGAGCAAGCCGCTGTTTTCGCTGGCGGCCAGGAGCCGGTGTGCATCGGGCGAGAAGGCGATGGATGAGGCGGGCACGCCATCCAGGTCAATTGTCCTCAGCAGGAGCAAATCCCGCAGGGCCCAGAGCTTGATCTGGCCGCGACGGCCGCTGGAGACACACCAACGTGCGTCGGGTGAGACAGCCAGGCAGGTGACTCCGCCCCGGTGGGCTCGCCGACCGATTTCCTGGCGGCCGAGGGGGAGCGACCAGAGCCGGAGGGTTCCATCTTCGCCGCCGGAGGGCATCAGTGGATAAGGTGACTGATCGGGATGGGCTGATGCGACACAGGTCACTCTGCCAACATGGCCGCGGAGCGTGAGCAGCGGGGAGGAGAGGCCTGGTAAATGTCCATTAAGTCCAAGTCCGCCGGGAGCAGCGAAGCGCGGGTGCGCAGGCGGACCGTGCAGGCATGTCCGATGCGGTCCTTGGCCTCGCGAAAGCGGCTGTTAGCAGCCATCGCTTCGCCGAGACAAGGCTGGCCTTGATGCTCACCGAACCTGTGAATCCAGAACTCCTGACATAGGCTTCTGGATTGCCCGCGATTCATAGGGTTTTGTGCGTTGTGAGTTGGCAGAGGTGCGAACCCAAACCTGTCCGCTTTTTTGGGGGCGTAAACTGAACATCTGTCCAT